>NZ_JBICYJ010000001.1:0-406539 GCF_043200835.1 Kitasatospora sp. NPDC048365 | reverse complement strand
CCGGCTCCCGCCTCGAGCTCCCCCCCTCCATGCTCCAATTCCCCCCCGTCTGCGACCCCCCCGGCGCGGCGCTTGTTTTTTTTGGCGCGGGGGGGGGGGGGGCCCCCCCCCCCCCCCGCCTCTGTGGTTCCCATAACAGTTCGGGAGCCATTTACCACCCCCGAACGACGCTGGGTGACGGAATGGATCCGGTCCGCGCCGATGACCATGAATTTTGCGGCTGAACGTCCAGGAATGTCCGTTTTGGTCCGGCCACTCAGCGCCATCGGGACCCGTTTGTCCCCTCTCCCTGCACGTGTTGAAATTCCAGCTACCCCGTAGTCACTAAGCGGGCCGCGGCCCGCTGGGGGGTAGCCGCCGGATTGATCCATGGCCGCCAGTCGGTCGAGAGGTTGTTGTCGAGTGAGGCGTAAGCAGCCAGTCACCCCTCAGCGGCGCTCAGAGCCCCGCCAGCAGGAGCCTGGGACCAGCGGCCAGCCCGGCCAGTTCTCCGCGTTCGCCGCGTCCGACGAGCGGAGCTCGGCGGGCATACCCGGCCGGCCCGCCGCCGTGGGCGGCCCGAGCGGCCCGGGTGCGAACGGACCCGGTCCGGTCGGTACCGACACGCTCGAGCGGCCGGAGCGGCCCAGCAGCCGGTACGACTTCCTCTCCCCGCTGAACTGGCGCGTGCCGACCCGACTGGTCGCCATCCTGGTGATCCCGGTCATCATCGCGCTGGTCTTCGGCGGTCTGCGCGTCAACACCTCGCTGGACGACTACAACAAGGCCGACCGGGCCGTGAAGATCGCCCAGGTCGCCCACGCCGCCACCGAGCTGGCCGACGCGCTGGAGTCCGAGCGCGACCTGTCGCTGATCCCGATCGTGACCGGCTCCGACGACGCGGGCCTGGTCAAGAAGCTCCGGGACAACACCGACAAGGCGCTCACCAGCTACCGCGCCGCCATGGCCAAGATCTCCGGCGACGCCGTGATGTCCCGCCGCAACGACGAGTTCCAGCGGCTCGTCCTCTCGCTGCCGCACCTGCGCGAGAACGCCTACAAGTCGGAGCTGTTCGCCACCGCGACCCCGGCGGCGTACTCGACGATGTTCGCGCCGCTGCTCGCCATGGACAACTCCGTCGGCTTCGGCTCCTCCAGCGTCACCAGCAAGGGCCGCGCGATCTACGCGATGTCCCTCGCCAAGGCGTCCGCCTCGACCCAGCGCGCGCTGATGTTCAGCCTGCTCGCCGGCATCGGCAGCAACAGCGTCACCCGCGGCGAGGTCCAGGACCTGATCTCCAGCCTGGTGGTCGCCAACCGCCTCGAAGGCGTCTCGCTCACCGAGTTCAACACCGCGTCCACCGCCGAGGACATCCAGGTCTACTCGCAGGCCCAGGTCGACCAGGCCGCCGCCGACTCCCGCCTGCCGCTGCGCATGCCCGACGGCCGCACCCTGCCGTCCATGGGCAACCTGCTGGCGCTCGGCCTCTCGTACTCCTCGGCCGCCCAGGCGATCAACCCCAACGGCGGCAAGGCCGCCCGGGACGCCGCCGCGGCCACCTTCGAGGCGGCCCGCAACGAGGGTCTGAAGATCGAGAACTGGCGCCAGGCCACCACCAGCCACATGGCCTCGCTGCGCGCGGCCGAAGTGAAGCTGCTGGACCAGGTCGTCGGCGACGCGCAGAACATCAAGGACCGCGCCCGCACCGACTGGATCCTCAACTCCGCGATCGTGCTCGCCGCGCTCGTCCTGGCCGGTCTCTTCACCGGTTTCATCGCGCGCTCGATGATCCTCGGCATGCGCACCCTGAACGGTGCCGCGCTCGAGATCGCCAACCACCGCCTGCCCGACCTGGTCGACAAGCTCTCCAAGACCGACCCGGAGCGGGTGGACACCACGGTCACCCCGATCCCGCTGTGGGGCAAGGACGAGATCGGCGAGGTCGCCCGCGCCTTCGACCAGGTCCACTCCCAGGCCGTGGCGCTCGCCGCCGAGCAGGCCCTGCTCCGAGGCAACCTGAACGCGATCTTCTCCAACCTCTCGCGCCGCAGCCAGAGCCTGATCCAGCGCCAGCTGGCGCTGATCACCGACCTGGAGAACAACGAGGCCGACCCGGACCAGCTGGAGAACCTCTTCAAGCTGGACCACCTCGCGACCCGTATGCGCCGCAACGGCGAGAACCTCCTCGTCCTCGCCGGCGAGGAGCCGGGCCGCCGCTGGAACACCCCGGTGCCGCTGGTCGACGTGCTCCGCGCCGCCGCCTCCGAGGTGGAGCAGTACGAGCGCATCGAGCTGGCCGGCATCCCCGAGGCCGAGGTCGTCGGCGCTGCCGTGACCGACCTCGTCCACCTGCTCGCCGAGCTGCTGGAGAACGCCACCACGTTCTCCAGCCCGCAGACCCGCGTGCTGGTCAACGCGACCCGGCTGCCCGACGGCCGCGTCCTGGTCGAGATCCACGACAAGGGCATCGGCCTCACCGCCGAGGACTTCGCGGAGATCAACGAGAAGCTGGCCGAGCCGCCCACGGTCGACGCCACCATCTCCCGCCGCATGGGCCTCTTCGTGGTCGGCCGGCTCTCCCAGCGGCACGACATCCGCGTCCAGCTGCGCCCGTCCGGCGAGTCCGCCGGCACCACCTCGCTGGTCATGCTCCCGCAGCAGCTCACCCAGCTGCGGCACGCCCCGGAGCCGCAGGAGGAGGAGTTCACGGTCTCCCGGATCTTCTCCGACCAGGAGGTCACCGGCGAGTGGGCCTACGAGGGCCGCAGCGCCGCCGAACTCGGCTTCGACGACCACCTGGGTGGCCAGGGCGCCGGAAACGGCTTCAGCCCGGCCCTGGAGGCCATGCAGCGCTCCCAGCGCCTGGAGGAGCAGCGCCGCCGCGCCCTGGACGTCGGCCCCAGCGCCGCCGCCGCCCCCGGCACCCCCGAGGAGCCGGTCGAGGCGGAGATCCTGGAGTCGCCGTACGGCGAGGACCAGTACGCCCGGGACGAGTACCAGGGCTACGCGGACGAGCAGCAGCCGTACGGGTACCAGCAGGACGGCTACGGCCAGCAGTACGCCCGGGACGAGTACCAGGGCTACGCGGACGAGCAGCAGCCGTACGGGTACCAGCAGGACGGTTACCAGCAGGACGGCTACGGCCAGCAGTACGCCCAGGGCGAGTACCAGGAGTACGCCGAGGGCTACCAGCAGGGCTACGGCTACGAGGAGCCGGCCGCCGGCCACCCGTACGGCCAGGACGAGACCCCGGCGCTGCCGGCGGCCCGTGCCGCGGCCGAGCCGGACGTGCTCGGGTCCGGGCTGCCGCAGCGCCGCCCCGGCCAGCAGCTGGCCGGCGGTGCCGCCGCCCGCGCGCTGGGCGGTGCCGCAGGTGCCGGTGCCGGCTCGGGCGAGTCGCCGAACTGGTTCACCGGTGCCCGCGACACCGCGGCGGAGGCCGGCGACCCGCAGCGCCACGACGTGTCGGCGCTCGGCGGCTACGGCCCCACCGGCCCGACCGCGCGCGGCTGGGAGTCGCCCAACGACGGCGACTGGCAGCGCGCCGAGCAGCTGCGTGAGCCCACCTCCGGTGGGGTCACCGGCTCGGGTCTGCCCCGCCGGGTGCCCAAGCAGAACCTGGTGGCCGGCAACGCCAAGCCCGGTCCCCAGGAAGGCCCGCAGGTCTCCCGCGACCCCAACGAGGTCCGCGGGCGCCTGACCAACCTGCGCCGCGGTGTGGAGCAGGGACGCAGTGCCGGTGGCGACCCGGGCGCCACCGGAAGCTTCCGGATCGACCCCGACCAGGGGCGTTCCGGCAACGGACAGCACAACAGCAGCACCGATCTCTTCGGCGGCTCGAACCACCAGGAGCGTTGAGTTGAGTCAGATGAGCCAGGCCGCACAGAACCTGAACTGGCTGATCACCAATTTCGTGGACAACACCCCCGGGGTGTCCCACACGGTGGTGGTCTCCGCCGATGGTCTGCTGCTCTGCATGTCGGAGGGATTCCCTCGGGACCGCGCCGACCAGCTGGCCGCCGTCGCCTCCGGTCTCACCTCGCTGACCTCCGGCGCCAGCCGGATCTTCGAGGGCGGCGAGGTCAACCAGACCGTCGTCGAGATGGAGCGCGGCTTCCTGTTCCTGATGGCGGTCAGCGACGGCTCCGCCCTCGCCGTCCTCGCCTCGCCGGACTCGGACATCGGTCTGGTGGGCTACGAGATGGCCCTCCTGGTCGACCGCGCCGGCGCGGTCCTCACCCCCGCTCTTCGGGCGGAACTCCAGGGCAGTCTCCTGCACTGACGGTTCGTCGGATACCGTCCTGGTATTCGAAAGACCTCCTTGCCCGTCCCGGGGTCGCTTCGGCGGCCTCGGGATCGGGCGTTGTACGGCCTTCGCACCACCGGCCCCGGCGCTCCCCGGCTCCGCGGCCAGCACCGCACCGCCGCACCCTTTGAGGAGTAGGAACCGTGACACCGTCCGACCACGGCAGTGGCCAGTACGGCGTTCCGTATCCCGGCACGGGCCATGACGCCTTCGGCGTCCCCGGTGTCGGCCACGGTCAGCCGTACGACCAGCAGTTCGCCGGCCCCCAGCCGGGACAGCCGTACCTGCCGCCGCAGCCGGACCCGAGGTACTTCACTCAGCCTGCCGGTTACGGCCAGGCGTATCCGGGCCCCGAAGCGTTCCCTGAACACACCGACCTGCCGCACCGGCACGAGGAACCCGGGCACGTCGAGGAGTACGACGACGACCACGACGCCGAGCCGCTGATCCGGCCGTTCGCAATGACCGGCGGACGCACCCGCCCGCGCTACGAACTGGCCATCGAGGCGCTGGTTTCGGCCAATGTCGAACCGGGCCGACTGGCCACCCTGCTGCCGGAGCACCAGCGGATCTGCACCCTGTGCACCGAGGTGAAGTCGGTCGCCGAGGTCTCCGCGCTGCTGAACCTGCCGCTCGGGGTCGCCCGCATCCTCGTCGCCGACCTCGCGGAGGCCGGTCTCGTCGCCATCCACCAGCCCGCTGCCGGCGGCGAATCCGGCAACCAGCCCGACGTCACGCTGCTCGAAAGGGTCCTCAGTGGACTTCGCAAGCTCTAACGCGGCCGCCCCCAGCCGCGCCACCACCTCCGCGAAGATCGTCGTCGCCGGCGGCTTCGGTGTTGGCAAGACGACCCTCGTCGGCGCCGTCTCCGAGATCAACCCCCTGCGCACCGAAGCCGTCATGACCAGCGCCTCCGCCGGCATCGACGACCTCAGCCACGTCTCCGGCAAGACCACCACCACGGTCGCCATGGACTTCGGCCGCATCACCCTCGACGAGGACCTCATCCTCTACCTGTTCGGCACCCCCGGACAGGACCGCTTCTGGTTCATGTGGGACGACCTCGTCCGCGGCGCCATCGGCGCCGTCGTCCTCGTCGACACCCGCCGCCTCGCCGACTGCTTCCCCGCCCTCGACTACTTCGAGAACAGCGGCCTCCCCTTCGTCGTCGCCCTCAACGGCTTCGACGGACACCAGGCCCACACCCCGGACGAAGTACGCGAAGCCCTCCAGCTCAACGCGGACATCCCCATCATCACCCTCGACGCCCGACGCCGGGACAGCGCCAAGAGCGCCCTCATCACCCTCGTCGAGCACGCCCTCCTCGCCCGACTGCGCTAGGAACAGGCGAAAACCCCCGGCGCCTTGGGCGGCACCGGGGGTTTTGCGTTGCTGCGTCGCGCTCCGGGGCGGTCAGCTCTCCGGCTGGACGTCCGCCCGCAGCAGGCCGTAGGTGTACGCGTCCTCCAGCGCCCGCCAGGACGCGGCGATCACGTTGTCCGCGACGCCCACCGTCGACCAGGTGGTGCTGCCGTCGGTCGACTCGATCAGCACCCGGGTCTTGGAACCCGTACCGTGCTGGCCCTCCAGGATCCGGACCTTGTAGTCCACCAGCTCCATCCGGGCCAGCTCCGGGTAGAGCGGCTCCAGCGCCGCCCGCAGCGCCTTGTCCAGCGCGTCCACCGGGCCGTTGCCCTCGCCGGTGGCGACCTTCCGCTCGCCCTTCGCCCAGACCTTCACCGTCGCCTCGTTGCCCGGGTTGCCGTCCGGACCCTGCTCGCTGATGGTCCGCCAGGACTCCAGGGTGAAGAACCGCTCCCGCACGCCCCGCACCTCGTCGCGCAGCAGCAGCTCGAACGAGGCGTCCGCCGCCTCGTAGGTGTAGCCCAGGTTCTCCTGCTCCTTGACCTTGGCCACCACCCGGCCGGCCAGGTCGCGGTCGGTCGACAGGTCGTAGCCGAGCTCCTTGCCCTTCAGCTCGATCGACGCCCGGCCGGCCATGTCCGACACCAGCATCCGCATGGTGTTGCCGACCAGCTCCGGGTCGATGTGCTGGTACAGGTCCGGGTCGACCTTGATCGCCGAGGCGTGCAGGCCCGCCTTGTGCGCGAACGCCGAGAAGCCCACGTACGGCTGGTGGGTCGACGGCGTCAGGTTGACCACCTCGGCGATCGCGTGCGAGATCCGGGTCATCTCCGCCAGGCTGCCGGCCGGCAGCACCCGGCGGTCGTACTTGATCTCCAGCGCGCCCACCACCGGGAACAGGTTCGCGTTGCCCACCCGCTCGCCGTAGCCGTTCGCCGTGCACTGCACGTGCGTGGCGCCCGCGTCCACCGCGGCCAGGGTGTTGGCCACCGCGCAGCCGGTGTCGTCCTGGGCGTGGATGCCGAGCCGCGCGCCGGTCCGCTCGATCACCTCCGCGACGATGTCCCGCACCCCGGCGGGCAGCATGCCGCCGTTGGTGTCGCAGAGCACCACCACGTCGGCGCCCGCCTCGTGCGCGGTGCGGACCACCGCCAGCGCGTACTCCGGGTTCGCCTTGAAACCGTCGAAGAAGTGCTCGCAGTCGATGAACACCCGGCGGCCCTGCGCGCGCAGGAACTCCACGCTGTCGCGGACCATCTCCAGGTTCTCGTCCAGGGTGGTGCGCAGGGCCAGCTCGACGTGCCGGTCGTGCGACTTCGCCACCAGGGTGACGACCGGCGCCCCCGAGTTGACCAGGGCGGCCAGCTGCGGGTCGTCCGCCGCCTTCCCGCCCGCCCGGCGGGTCGCGCCGAACGCCACCAACTGCGCGTGCTTCAGGTCGAGCTCGGCGGCCGCGCGGGCGAAGAACTCCGTGTCGCGCGGGTTGGCCCCCGGCCAACCGCCCTCGATGAAGCCGACACCGAACTCGTCCAGGTGCCGGGCGATGGTCAGCTTGTCGGCGACGGTGAGGTTGATGCCCTCGCGCTGCGCGCCGTCGCGCAGCGTGGTGTCGAAGACGTGGAAGCTGTCGTGGGGGCGGCTGCTGGCCTCGGTCATGGCCGTGGGTTCTCCGTTCGGGGAGTTACTGCTCGTTGCCGGGATTACGGGGAATCCGGCTCCACTGTCCAGCATCCCGCGCGCGGCCCCGGTGTCCCCGAACCCCTTGTGGGGATTCTTGGCCGGTCCGGGAGCAAAACAAAAGACCCCTCGCGGGTGCGAGAGGTCTGCGCGCGGGTCTGGACGCTGGTGGTCGCTCCGCGGTCGTGGTGGTACTGCGGAGCGGTCACTGCGGACCGGCGCGCCTGCTGCTAATAATCAGCGAAAGCGAGGACACCCTCGCAGTGTGGCACACGTGCCGCAGCGTGGCCCGCGTGTCTCGCGATGCGAAACACCTCAGGTCAGCCGGTCGGTCGCCAGTCCGAAACCGAACGGCTCCGGCAACGGCAACAGGTCACCGGCGGGCACGTCCGTGGTCGTGGCGTAGTCCCCGTGCGCGGGGTTCGCGTGCAGCACGATCCGGTCCCGCTGCCGGTCGACCAGCAGGTAGAGCGGCCCCTCCCTCCGATCCGTGCGGCTCGACGAGCGGGATGCTTCGAGGTCACTGACGCCGGGCGTCCCCGGGGTGGGGACGCCCGGGGCGGGGGTCAGACGATCTTGTGGAGCCAGTTGTGGGTGTCGGCCTGCTGGCCGCCCTGGATCGCGAGGAGCGACTTGCGGAGCTCCATGGTGATCGGGCCGGGCTCGCCCTTGCCCACCGTCCAGTCGCCGCCGTTGGACTTCACGGAGCCGACCGGGGTGATGACGGCGGCGGTGCCGCAGGCGAAGACCTCGGTGAGGGTGCCGTCGGCGTTGCCCTGCTTCCACTCGTCGGTGGAGATCTTGCGCTCCTCCACGGCGTAGCCGAGGTCGGAGGCGAGCCGGAGGAGAGAGTCGCGGGTGATGCCGGGCAGCAGGGCGCCGGAGAGCTCCGGGGTGACGATCTTCGCGTCCTTGCCCTCGCCGAAGACGAAGTACAGGTTCATGCCGCCCATCTCCTCGATCCACCGGTGCTCGGCGGCGTCGAGCCAGACGACCTGGTCGCAGCCCTTGGCGGCGGCCTCGGCCTGGGCCACCAGGGAGGCGGCGTAGTTGCCGGCGCACTTGGCGGCACCGGTGCCGCCGGGCGCGGCGCGGACGTAGTCCTCGGAGAGCCAGACGGAGACCGGCTTCACGCCGCCGGAGAAGTACGCGCCGGCCGGCGAGGCGATGATCATGAACAGGTAGGAGTTCGCCGGACGGACACCCAGGCCGACCTCGGTGGCGAACATGAACGGCCGCAGGTAGAGGCTCTGCTCGGCCTGGTTCGGCACCCACGCCTGCTCCTGGCGGACCAGGATCTCCACCGCCTCGACGAAGGTCTCGACCGGCAGCTCGGGCATCGCCAGGCGGCGGGCCGAGGACTGGAAGCGGGCCGCGTTGGCCTCCGGCCTGAAGGTCGCGATCGAGCCGTCGGCCTGGCGGTACGCCTTCAGGCCCTCGAAGATCGCCTGGCCGTAGTGCAGGGTCATGTTCGCCGGGTCGATCTCCAGCGGCGCGTACGGCGTCAGCTGGGCGTCGTGCCAGCCCCGGCCCTCGGTCCACCGGATGGTGACCATGTGGTCGGTGAAGATCCGGCCGAAGCCGGGGTTGCTCAGCCGGGCCTCGCGCTCCGCGTCGGACAGCGGGTGCGCGGAGGGCTTGAGGTCGAACGTGATGGGCGCCTGGGTGGGCGTACTCATGACTGTCTGTCCTTCACCGTGGGGTTGGTCTGGGCCGACCCCCGCAGGTGCGGGAACACACGACGGCACGGCCCACTGTCGATACTCGCATCCAGAGGGCCGTGCCGAACAGCCGGGAGGCTGCGCGCGCTATGGGGTTCCGGCCCGCACGGACCGGAACGCGCTTGTTCGTTCCCGGCCCGTCAGCCGGAAGCGATTGTCGGTTCCGGCCCGTCAGCCGGATACTCGGGCGGCGAGCGCGTCGCCGACCTCGGACGTGGAACGGGTGCCGGTGCGCTCGGTCAGGTCCGCGGCCACAGCCGCCTCGACCTGCGCGGCCTCGGCGGTGAAGCCCAGGTGCTCCAGCAGCATGGCGACCGACAGGACCGTGGCGGTCGGGTCGGCCTTGCCCTGGCCGGCGATGTCCGGGGCCGAACCGTGCACCGGCTCGAACATCGACGGGAAATCGCCGCTCGGGTTGATGTTGCCGGACGCGGCCAGGCCGATGCCGCCGGTGACGGCGGCCGCCAGGTCGGTCAGGATGTCGCCGAACAGGTTGTCGGTGACGATCACGTCGAAGCGCTCGGGCTGGGTGACGAAGAAGATCGTCGCCGCGTCGACGTGCAGGTAGTCGGTGGTGACCTCGGGGAACTCCCGGCCGACCCGCTCGAAGATCCGGGTCCACAGGTGGCCGGCGTGCACCAGCACGTTGTTCTTGTGCACCAGGGTCAGCTTCTTGCGCGGACGCGCGGCCGCCCGGCGGTACGCGTCGCGGACCACCCGCTCGATGCCGAACGCGGTGTTCAGGCTGACCTCGGTGGCCACCTCCTGCTCCGTGCCGGTGCGCAGGGTGCCGCCGTTGCCCACGTACGGGCCCTCGGTGCCCTCGCGGACGACCACGAAGTCGATCTGCGGGTCGCCGGCCAGCGGCGACTTCACACCGGGGAACAGCTTGCCCGGGCGGAGGTTGATGTGGTGGTCGAAGGCGAAGCGCAGCTTCAGCAGCAGCCCGCGCTCCAGCACGCCGGACGGCACGCTCGGGTCGCCGATGGCGCCGAGCAGGATCGCGTCCGCGCCCTTCAGCTCCTCCAGCACGCTGTCCGGCAGGGTCTCGCCGGTGCGGTGGTACAGCCGGGCACCGAGGTCGTACTCGGCGGTCTCCAGCTTGACGTCGGCGGGGAGGGCGGCGCTGAGCACCTTGAGGCCCTCGGCCACGACCTCCTGGCCGATGCCGTCACCCGGGATCACTGCGAGACGAATGGTGCGAGACATGCCTCGGACAGTACTCCCCGTCCCAGGGCCTGAGCACGTACCGTCCACCATCCGGACGCGTCGCGTCAGCGGGAGTTGACGACCTGGAGGCGGCGGCCGTCGGGGTCGAGATGGTGCACCAGGAGGAGGGGTGCCGGGACGGCGGGGTGGACGAACGTGCCCGGGACGACGGGGGTGAGCAGGGTGTCGGAGCGGGTGAGGTCGACGGGGAGGGTGGGGCGGCCGTCGGCGAGGCCGAGCGTGTCGAGGGCGTCGGCCGGGTCGGCGGCGGAGACCGCGGTCCAGAGCGCGTAGCGCGGGCTCGTCAGGGGCGTCCTCAGGGCGGCCAGGCGGACCGGGAGGAGGAGCGTGTCGGTGTCCAGCAGGTCGGTGTCGGTGTCGCCCCAGCGCCCGTTCAGCGGCTGGACGTCCAGCTCGGCCCCGGTCCGGGCGTCCAGGGTGCGGGCGACCAGGATGTCGCTGCCCTTCAGCCGGCCCGCGACGACCAGGGCGTCCGTGGTGCCGTCGCCGTCGGTGTCGAGCGAGGCCCGGACGCCGTAGCCGCCGGCCGGGGTGGGGGCGGGCGCCCAGAGGGCCGCCGCCAGGTAGAGCATGCCGTCGCCGTCGGTGGCGGAACCGGCGGCCCGCAGGTTGGCGGCGCGGTCGCCCGGATCGGTGACGCACAGGTCCCGGCCCGGGCAGTCCGGCCAGCGGGTGCCCTGGGCGTCCAGGTGGAGGACGCTCAGCAGGCCGGCGCCGGTGCCGCGGACGGCGAGCAGGTCGGGGGTGCCGACCGCGGTGTGCGAGGAGGCCGGGCGCGGGGCGGCGAACAGCGGGACGCGCAGCGCGGGGTCGTCCCCGCGGGTCGGGGTGAGCTGCAGCCGGCCGGAGAGCTCACCCCGGTAGGTGCGGGCGCGGCCCGCCTGGGTCAGGTCGAGGGTGGCGTCGGGACGCCGCTCCAGCGCCGCGGGGTCGGGCACGGCCAGCGTGACGGCCACCCGGGCGGTCCCGCCGGGCGGGACGTCCACCCGGGCGGGGGAGATCCGGAAAGCGGCACCGGGGAGCTCGGTCGCGGGGAGGTACGAGGTCGCGTACGAGAGCGGCCGGTCGGAGAGGTTGCGGACCTCGACCTCGCGGACGAGCGCCGTCCGCCCGGTCACCGCAACGGGCCCGAACGACACCCCGACCGCCCCGGTGTCCACGCCGACGCCATCCCCGGCGGAGCCGGCAGCCTCGCCGGGGGCGGGCGAGCCGGTGGGGGCCGCGGTGTCCCCTGCGCCGGCGAGGGCGTAGGCGACGGCGGGGGTGCGGGTGGCGAGGTCGGCGCGGGTGCGGCCGGCGCCGGTGCGTTCGGGGCCGTAGGTGGGGCCGGTGCGGTCGTCGCCGCGCCAGGTGTCGGTGGCGGTGTTCATCAGGGCGGCCTTGACCTGGCCGGCGGTCCAGTCGGGGTGGGCGGCGCGGACCAGGGCGGCGAGGCCGGCGACGTGCGGGGTGGCCATGGAGGTGCCGTCCTCCCGCATGCCGCCGGTGCCGGCCCCGGCCTTGGCGGACCAGATGGTCTCGCCGGGTGCCGCGAGGTCGGGCTTGACCAGGCCGGGGACGCCGATGCCGCGCGAGGTGAAGCTCGCGAGGGTGTCGGCGCGTTGCGGCTGGTCCTGGGAGACCGCGCCGTGCAGCGGGTTGCCCGGGGTGGCGAGCTGGACCCGGACGGGCCCCTCCCCCGCCGCGCGGACGAGCCGTTCGCCGTCCGCGCGGGCGAGGATCGCGGCGGGGATCCGCTCGTTCCCGGCGATCTCGCCGAGCCCGTCGGCGTCGGCGGCGAACAGGGTGCCGACGGCTCCGGCGTCGGCGGCGTGGTCGGCGCGGGCGGCGGATCCGCAGGCGCGGTCGGGTTCGCGGGTGCGCCAGGCGAGCACAGCGATCTTCCCGGTCAGCCGGGCGGCGTCGGCGGCGCTGAAGGCGGTGCAGCCGTCGGTCTGGTCGACGGGCAGGGCGAGGTCGCCGCTGACGTCGGCGGTGGCCCAGCCGCGGTAGCGGGAGCTCCAGTGGGCGGGGACGGGCCCGGCGAGGGTGGCGGGGGCGAGCACCCGGATGCCGTCGGCGTCGGCGTGCGGGTCGACGGAGGCGGCGACGGTGAGGGCGCGGGTGGCGGTGCCGGGGCTGCCGCCGACGGCGTAGATGTCGCCTTCGTTGCCGGCGGCGGCGACGACCACGGTGCCGAGTTCGGCGAGCCGGTCGGCGGCGAGGGCGTCGGCGTCGGCGGGGCTGCCGAAGGGGCTGCCGAGGGAGAGGTTGACGACGTCGAGGCGGTCGGTGAGGTCGCCGTCGCCGTTGGGGTCGGCGGCCAGGTCGAGGGCGTGGGCGAGCTGGTCGGTGGAGCCGTCGCAGCCGAACACCCGGATCGCGTACAGCTGGGCGCCGGGCGCGGCGCCGGGGCCGACGGTGAAGCCGGCCGGGTCGAGGCCGGGCCGGTAGGGGCCGCGGTAGGTGGCGCCGGCGGTGGTGACGCCGTAGCCGGCGGCGGTGCCGGCGACGTGGGTGCCGTGGCCGTTGGCGGCGCAGTCGATCGGGTTGGGGTCGGGGTGCGGGGTGCGGGCGGCCTCGTCGGCGGACGGGTCGGGGTCGTACGCGTCGCCGACCAGGTCCTGGCCGCCGACCACCTTGGTGTTGGGGAAGAGCTCGGGCGGGGCGGGCCTGGCGCCGTCCACGGCAGTGAAGGCGGCCGCGGTGCCGGGGCCGCCGAAGTCGGCGTGGGTGTAGTCGATGCCGGAGTCGACGATGCCGATCCGCACGCCCTCGCCCGTGGTGCCGGTGGACCCGGCGCCGCCGGACGCGCCGGACCAGACGGCGGGGGCACCGGTGAGCGGGACGGAGTACCCGTTGGCGCGGGTCTTGAGCGCCACCGGCCGCACCGCCCGGACGCCGGGCAGGGTGCCGAGCCGGGGCAGGTCGGCGGGGCGTACCCGCAGGGCGAGGCCGGTGGCCAGGGTGCGGGTGCGGTAGAGCGGGGCGGCGCCGGGGACGGCAGTGCGCACCGCGCGGTCGAGCCGGTCGATCGCCCGGTCGGCGCGGGCGCGCTGGTCGGCGCCGGCCCGGGCGGCTTCGCGGCGGACCGCGTCGGGTGCCCGGCGGGCCCGCTTGGCCTCGGCCGCGGCCCGCTGGTAGGCGGGCGCGGCGGCCTCGGTGTCGAGCTCCAGCAGGACGGTCAGCGTGCCCCTGGCGGGGACGGCCGCGGCGGCGGGCTGGACGGGGGCGAGCAGGGCGAGGGCGACGCCGAGAGCGGTGAGTGGGGTGCGCACGCCCTCAAGCTAGGGAGCGCGCACTGCTCCGTGCGAGCAAAGTCACTCTCAGGTGACGCCCCGTCACCCGGGCGGCCCAACGGGCCGTCAGTGGCCGGTGGCGCCACCGTTGTCGCGGCGGTCCAGCGCGCGCTGGAGGGCGGCCGCGGCGTAGGGGTTGGGCTCGGTGCGGCGACGGCGGCGCGGGGCGCGGTCGGTGGTGGCGGCGGGGGTGGCGTGGCGGTCTGCGACGGGGGGCATACCGGACTCCTTGGTGCAGGTGCGCGGACAGGCGCGCGCGAGGGTGGGGAGAGGGGTACGCGGAGCAGGGATCGCCTGCGAAGGAGCGTACGGGCACACGGGCCACACACCCTGGCTTGCAGGGGTGGCACACCGTATGACTCCTTCACGGTACGACGGGAAGGCCGTGGTGTCTCTAGGAATACTTGGATTTCCTAGTATCTGAGACGAGGTTCACCCGGGTGCGCCCCGGCGCATGCGAACGGCCCTCCCGCCGCAGGGGCGAGAGGGCCGTTCGGGGCCGACGAACGGTCAGCCGAGGTTGACCGAGCGGGCGAAACGGGCGCCGATCGCGCCGGCGATCTCGCCGAGGACCTCCTGGGAGACCTCGCTGTCCACGGTGATGGACGCGAGCGCGCTGTCGCCGTCGCGGGCGACCTGCATGCCGGCGATGTTGATGCCGGCGTCGCCGAGGATCCGGCCGAGGGTGCCGACCACGCCGGGACGGTCCTCGTACTGGAAGAAGGCCATGTGGTCGGTGAGCGCCACGTCGACGTCGAAGCCGTCCACGCCGACGATCTTCTGGACCTGCTTCGGGCCGGACAGGGTGCCCGAGATGGACACCTCGCCGCCGCCCGACAGGGTGCCGCGCACGGTGATCACGTTGCGGTGCTCGGGCGACTCGCTGGAGGTGGTCAGGCGGACCTCGACGCCACGCTCCTGGGCGAACAGCGGGGCGTTGACGTAGGACACCGTCTCGGCCACCACGTCCTCGAACACGCCCTTCAGCGCGGAGAGTTCGAGCACCTTGACGTCGTGCTGGGTGATCTCGCCGCGGACCTCGACGTCGAGGCGGACGGCGACCTCGCCGGCCAGCGCGGTGAAGATCCGGCCGAGCTTCTCGGCGAGCGGCAGACCCGGGCGCACATCCTCGGCGATCACGCCGCCCTGGACGTTGACCGCGTCCGGCACGAGCTCGCCGGCCAGCGCGAGGCGCACCGAGCGGGCGACCGCGATACCGGCCTTCTCCTGCGCCTCGTCGGTGGAGGCGCCCAGGTGCGGGGTGGCGACCACGTTGTCGAAGGCGAACAGCGGGGAGTCGGTGCACGGCTCCTTGGCGTACACGTCCAGGCCGGCGCCGGCGACGCGGCCGTCGCGCAGCGCGGAGGCCAGGGCCGCCTCGTCGACGATGCCGCCGCGGGCGGCGTTGACGATGCGCACGGTCGGCTTGACCTTGTGCAGCGCCTCCTCGCCGATCAGGCCGATGGTCTCCGGGGTCTTCGGGAGGTGGACGGTGATGAAGTCCGACACCTCCAGCAGCTCCTCCAGGGAGAGCAGCTTGACGCCCATCTGGGCGGCGCGGGCGGCCTGGATGTAGGGGTCGTACGCGACGATCTTCATGCCGAAGGCCGACATCCGCTGCGCGACCAGGACGCCGATCCGGCCGAGGCCGACCACGCCGAGGGTCTTCTCGCTCAGCTCGACGCCGGTGTACTTGTTGCGCTTCCACTCGCCCTGCTTGAGCGCGGCGTTGGCCGGCGCGATGTTGCGGGCGACGGAGATCAGCAGGCCGCAGGCGAGCTCGGCCGCGGTGACGATGTTGGAGGTCGGCGCGTTGACGACCATCACACCGGCCTTGGTGGCGGCGGAGACGTCCACGTTGTCCAGACCGACACCGGCGCGGGCGACGACCTTGAGCTTCTTGGCCGCGGCCAGCGCCTCGGCGTCCACCTTGGTGGCGGAGCGGATCAGGATGGCGTCGACGTCGGCGATCGCGGTCAGCAGCTCGGTGCGGTCGGCGCCGTTGCAGTTCCGGATCTCGAAGTCCGGCCCGAGGGCGTCGACGGTGGCGGGCGAGAGCTCTTCGGCGATGAGGACTACGGATTTGCTCACGACAGTGTGTCCTTAACTGTCCGGTTCACCCCGCCGCACGGAGGTGGCGTGCACAGGGGCGGGGGAAGGTGGCATGTCGCGTAGCTAGACGCACGACGCTGTGGGCCTGACGCGTACTCGGGAGTCTATCGGCGGGTTCTATACGGGACTGCTCCCGTCCGGCGAAATCACTCGGACGAGAGCAGCCTCGTTGTACAAGCGGGAAGGACCGGCTCAGGCGGTCTCGTCCACCCAGCTCATCAGCTTGCGGAGCTTCTTGCCGGTGGTCTCCAGCAGGTGCTCGGAGTCGGCGTTCTTGTACTCGTTGTACTTCGGCAGGCCGGCCTTGTACTCGGCGATCCAGGTGTTGGCGAAGGTGCCGTCCTGGATCTCGGCGAGGACCTGCTTCATCGCGGCCTTGGTGTCGGCGGTGATGATGCGGGGGCCGGTCACGTAGTCGCCCCACTCGGCGGTCTCGGAGACCGACCAGCGCATCTTCTCCAGGCCGCCCTCGTACATCAGGTCGACGATGAGCTTCAGCTCGTGCAGGCACTCGAAGTAGGCGATCTCCGGCTGGTAGCCCGCCTCGACCAGGGTCTCGAAGCCAGCCTTCACCAGGGCGGCGGTGCCACCGCAGAGGACGGCCTGCTCACCGAACAGGTCGGTCTCGGTCTCCTCGGTGAAGGTGGTCTTGATCACGCCGGCCTTGGTCGCGCCCAGGCCCTTGGCGTAGGAGAGCGCCAGGTCGAACGCCTTGCCGGTGGCGTCCTGCTCCACCGCGACGATCGCCGGAACGCCGCGACCCTCCTGGTACTGACGGCGCACCAGGTGACCCGGGCCCTTCGGGGCGACCATGCAGACGTCGACGTCGGCCGGCGGCTGGATGAAGCCGAAGCGGATGTTCAGGCCGTGGCCGAAGAACAGCGCGTCGCCGGCCTTCAGGTTCGGCTCGATCGCGTCCTTGTAGACGTCCGCCTGGATCGGGTCCGGCACCAGGATCATGATGACGTCGGCCTCGGCCGCCGCCTCCGACGGGGTCACGACCCGCAGACCCTGCTCCTCGGCGGCCGCGCGGGACTTCGAGCCCTCCAGCAGACCGACCCGGACGTCGGCACCCGAGTCACGCAGCGACAGCGCGTGGGCGTGGCCCTGGCTGCCGTAACCGATGATCGCGACCTTGCGGCCCTGGATGATGGACAGGTCGGCGTCGTCTTCGTAGAACAGCTCGGCCACGGGGGCACATCTCCTTGCGTGGTGGTGATGCCGGGTCTTGCGGTTCCTACCGTACGAGGACCCGGCGTGATGTGGGGCGGTGCTTCAGGGTGTGAGACGCGGCGCCCGCGCGGAGCGCCAGTGTTACTACGCGCTGCGATCGAGGGCGCGCAGCGAGCGGTCGGTGATCGAACGGGCGCCGCGACCGATGGCGACCAGGCCGGACTGGACCAACTCCTTGATGCCGTAGGGCTCCAGCATCTTGAGCATGGCCTCCAGCTTGTCGGAGGAGCCGGTGGCCTCGATGGTCACCGCGTCCGGCGAGACGTCGACGGTCTTGGCGCGGAACAGCTGGACGATCTCGACGATCTGCGAGCGGGTCTCGGCGTCGGCGCGCACCTTGACCAGGACCAGCTCGCGCTGGACGGCCTGGGCCTGGTCCAGCTCGACGATCTTTATCACGTTGACCAGCTTGTTGAGCTGCTTGGTGACCTGCTCCAGCGGCAGGTCCTCGACGTTGACCACGATGGTCATCCGGGAGATGTCCGGGTGCTCGGTCGGGCCGACGGCGAGGGAGTCGATGTTGAAGCCCCGACGGGAGAACAGGGAGGCGATGCGGGCGAGCACGCCGGGCTTGTTCTCGACCAGGACGGAGAGGGTGTGCTTGGACATGGCGGTCATTGGCTCTCTATCGGTGGGTCGGGGCCGTCAGTCGAGGTCGTCGCCGAAGTCGGGACGGATGTCCCGGGCGAAGAGGATCTCGTCGTTGCTGGTGCCGGCCGCGACCATCGGCCAGACCATCGCGTCCTGGTGGACGATGAAGTCGATGACCACCGGGCGGTCGTTGATCTCCATCGCCTGCTTGATCACCGCGTCCAGGTCCTCCGGGCGCTCGCAGCGCAGGCCGACGCAGCCCATCGCCTCGGAGAGCAGCACGAAGTCGGGGATCCGGGTGCCCTGGGCCGGCGGCTCGATGCCGTCGTGGTCCGGGCCGGAGTGCAGCACGGTGTTGGAGTAGCGCTGGTTGTAGAACAGGGTCTGCCACTGGCGGACCATGCCCAGCGAACCGTTATTGATCACCGCGACCTTGATCGGGATGTTGTTCAGCGCGCAGGTGACCAGCTCCTGGTTGGTCATCTGGAAGCAGCCGTCGCCGTCGATCGCCCAGACCGCGGTCTCCGGCATGCCCGCCTTGGCGCCCATCGCGGCCGGAACGGCGTAGCCCATGGTGCCCGCGCCGCCGGAGTTCAGCCAGGTGGCCGGCTTCTCGAACTGGATGAACTGGCTGGCCCACATCTGGTGCTGGCCGACGCCCGCGGCGTAGATCGCCTCCGGGCCGACCAGCTGGCCGATCCGCTCGATCACCTGCTGCGGGGAGAGCTCACCGGCCGGGGCCGGCTCGTAGCCGAGCGGGTAGGTCTTCTTCCACTGGTCGAGCTTGGTCCACCAGTCGGCGTAGTCGCCGCGGTGGCCGGCGTCGTACTCGGCCTGGACGGCGACGATCAGGTCGGCGATCACCTCGCGGGCGTCACCGACGATCGGCACGTCCGCCGGGCGGTTCTTGCCGATCTCGGCGGGGTCGATGTCGGCGTGGACGACCTTGGCACCGGGGGCGAAGGAGTCCAGCTTGCCGGTGACCCGGTCGTCGAAGCGGGCGCCGAGGGTGAACAGCAGGTCCGCCTTCTGCAGCGCGGTGACCGCCGGGACGGAGCCGTGCATGCCGGGCATGCCCAGGTGCTGCGGGTGGCTGTCCGGGAAGACGCCGATCGCCATCAGGGTGGTGACCACCGGGGCACCGGTCAGCTCGGCCAGGATCCGCAGCTCGGCGGAGGCCTGCGCCTTGAGCACGCCGCCGCCGACGTAGAGGACCGGGCGCTTGGCGTTGACCAGCAGCTTCGCGGCCTCGCGGATCTGCTTGGCGTGCGGCTTGGTGACCGGGCGGTAGCCGGGCAGCGAGGTCTCCACCGGCCAGCGGAAGGTGGTGGTGGCCTGCAGCGCGTCCTTGGCGATGTCGACCAGGACCGGGCCGGGACGGCCGGTGGCCGCGATGTGGAAGGCCTCGGCGATCACCCGGGGGATCTCGGCCGGGTCGGTCACCAGGAAGTTGTGCTTGGTGATCGGCATCGTGATGCCGCAGATGTCCGCCTCCTGGAAGGCGTCGGTGCCGATCGCCTTGGAAGCGACCTGGCCGGTGATCGCCACCATGGCGACGGAGTCCATGTAGGCGTCGGCGATCGGGGTCACCAGGTTGGTGGCGCCCGGGCCGGAGGTCGCCATGCAGACGCCGACCTTGCCGGTGGCCTGCGCGTAGCCGGTGGCGGCGTGGCCGGCGCCCTGCTCGTGGCGGACCAGGATGTGGCGGACCTTGGTGGAGTCCATCAGCGGGTCGTACGCGGGGAGGATGGCACCACCGGGGATACCGAAGACGGTGTCCGCGCCTACGGCCTCGAGCGAGCGGATGAGCGACTGCGCGCCGGTCATGGTCTCGACGGTGGTCTGGGGACCCGGCGCGTGGGCTGCCGGGTTGTCCCCGCGGCGGGGGGCGGCGTGCTCAGTCATCTGCCTGTCTCTTCTCGGATCGCGTGGTGTCTCAATCGTCCCGATTCGGGGCGTTCGAGGCCAGTGGTTCTGCGGTGGTGGAGCAGCTTTCGTGCAACAAAAAACCCCTCGTGCCCATGGGCATGCGAGGGGTGGCGCGTCGGGCTGCTTCAGCCGACGCGCCCGCCAAGTACGAGAATTCGGGTGCGCATGGCAACGACCTTCCTCCCACGCAGTGGCGGGTGTCAAGCTGGTGGAACCGGCGTCTCACCATGCGGTCCGCCCCCCGGACCGCCGACGGTATGGCGTTGTGGCAGGTCAAGTGCCCCGTGCAGGTGCGCGGACCGAGCCTGAACAGCACCCGATCGGGCGTCCGCGCCGAGGTGCGGACGGCGCCCGCCGAGGGTGCCGACCGGACGCGGCAGCGGGAAGCCCCGGCGCAGCAGCGCGCGGCGCAGCCGGAGCTCGTCCAACGGCTGGGCGAAGGCCAGGCCCTGGGCCCGCCGGCAGCCCAGCTCCTGGAGCACCGCGAGCTGCCGGGGGGTGTCCACCCCCTCGGCGCCGGTGATCAGGCCGAGGTCGCGGCCGAGCCGCAGCGCGTGCCCGGCCAGGGTGCGGCCGAGCGCCGAGTCGGCGACGTCCTGGACCAGGCTGCGGTCCAGCTTCAGCGCGTCGAACGGGAGCCGGGTGAGCGCCCCCAGCGAGCCGCTGCCGGCCCCGAAGCCGGCCAGCGCGGTGGAGACCCCGAGCCGGCGCAGCGCGGCCAGCCGGCGGCCCAGCTCGTCCGCGGACTCGTCCGGCCCGGTCCGGGCCAGCTCGATCACCAGCAGCTCGGGCGGCAGCGCGCTCTCGCGCAGTGCGGCGGCGACCGTCTCGTACATCCCGGGGGCGCAGATCCGGTCGGCGCCGAGCCGGACGGTGACCGGGACGGGCGGCGCGCCGGGCCCGTCGGCGCGCCGGCGGGCGGCGGCGGCCACCGCCTCCTGGAGCATCCAGCGGGCGAACCGGGTGGCCGCGTCGCCCTGCTCGGCGGTGCGCAGGAACTCGGCGGGAGTGAGCAGCAGGCCCTGCGCGGAACGCCAGCGGGCCTGCGCCTCGACCCCGGCCAGCCGGCCGCCGGAGAGCTCCACCACCGGCTGGTGGAGCAGGGTGAAGCCGCCCTCGCGGACCGCGAGCCGCAGCCGGTCCTCCAGCTCGGTGCGGCGCTCCCGCTCGGCCCGCATGGCCGGGGCGTAGAGCACCACCCGGCCCTTGCCCTCGGACTTGGCCCGGTACATCGCCAGGTCGGCGTTGCGCAGCAGCTCGTCGGCGGCCGTTCCGCCGATCGGATCGGCCCCGGGCGCCGGCCCGGGGACGGCGGGCGGCCGTTCTCCGGCCCCGGGCTGGGCCGGGATGACCGGGCGCGGGGCCGGGGCGGGCTCGCGCGGGGCGAAGGCGATGCCGATGGAGGCGGCGACGCCGAGCTCGACGCCCCCGATCCAGTACGGCTCGGAGAGCGCGGAGCGGATCCGCTCGGCGAGGTCCTGCACCTGGGGCCGGCCGAGCCGGCCGCGCACCAGCACCGCGAACTCGTCGCCGCCGAACCGGGCCACGGTGTCCCCGGAGCGGACGGCGCCCTGCAGCCGGCGGGCGGCCTGCACCAGCAGCTCGTCGCCGACCTGGTGGCCGGCCGAGTCGTTGACCGCCTTGAAGCCGTCCAGGTCGAGGAAGAGCACGGCGGTGGCGGTGCCGTCCGACCCGTCCGCGTCCAGCGCGGCGCGCACCCGGTGGCCGAACAGGGCGCGGTTGGGCAGGTCGGTGAGCGGGTCGTGGAAGGCGTTGTGCTGCAGCTGGGCCTGCAGGAGGACCCGCTCGCTGACGTCCCGGCTGTTGAGGATCAGCCCGTCCCGGTACCGGTTGACGGTGGACTCCACGTGCAGCCACTCGCCGCCGCTGCCGGAGCGGATCCGGCACTCGACCCGGGCCGAGGGCTCGGCGGCGGCGCCCCGGGCGCGGGAGCGGGCGAGGATCCGGCGGACCTCGCCGAGCACCCGGTCCACGTCCTCGGGGTGGACCAGGTTGAGCAGGTTGCCGCCGACCAGCTCCTCCGGGTCGCGGCTGTAGACCCGCAGCGCGGCCGGGCTGACGTAGGAGAGCACCCCGGTCTCCCCGGCGATCATGATGACGTCGCTGGAGCCCTGCACCAGGGAGCGGAAGTGGGCTTCCTTGTGCGCGAGTTCCTGGGCGAGCGAGAGGTTGTCCAGCAGCATGACGCCCTGCCGGAGGATCAGCGCCAGGCCGACCGTGCAGGCCGCGGCGAGCACCACCCGGTCCAGCGCGTGGCCGCCGAGCGCGTTGTAGAGGATCCCGGCGGTGGCCACGGCGGCGGCCACGTACGGGGTGAGCGCGCTGAAGGTGGAGGCGACCCGGCGGCGCGGGAGGCCGCCGAGCGAGGGGTGCTCGGAGCGGGCCGGGCGGCGGTCGTGCGACCAGGGCGCCCAGGCCAGCAGCACGCTGCCGGCGAACCAGCCGGCGTCCAGCAGCTCGCCGGAGTGGTACCCGCTGCGGAACTCGGGCGAGGTGAACAGGGCGTCGCAGACCACCGTGACGGCCAGCGCCACCATCGCGGTGTGCACGGCCGCCCGGTTGCCGTCCCGGCTGCGGAAGCGCAGGCCCACCACCAGGGAGACCAGCAGGATGTCCAGCAGCGGGTAGCCGAGGCCGAGCGCCAGCTTCAGCGGGTCGTCGCCCTCCCCCGCGGCGACCCGGCCGAGCGCCAGGCTCCAGCTCAGCGTGAACAGCGAGCCGGCCACCAGCCAGGCGTCCAGCAGCAGGCAGAGCCAGCCGGCCGCGGTGCGCGGCCGCTGGGCGAGCACCAGCAGCCCGAGGATGGCCAGCGGCGCGAACAGCAGGAAGGCGTAGTCGGCCAGCGAGTCGGGCGGCAGCGGGGTGCGCAGCACCAGCTCGTACCAGCCCCAGGTGCCGTTCCCGAACGCGACCATCGCGGAGGAGAGGCCGAACAGCAGCCAGGCCGGCCGGGCGTGACCACCGACCGTGAACCCCCGGATCAGGCAGGACAGCGCGGCCGCGAGGGCCGCCCCGGCCAGGCCGAAATCCCCCATGAACAGTGCGAGTCCGCGCGAACCCCAGCCGACGGAGGCGCCGAGGGTGTAGCCGAGGCAGAGCGCCAGGAGCAGGGCGCCGGGCAGGCTGGGGCCCCGGGCAGGCAGTACCGAATCGGTGGAGTTCAAGCGACATCTCCCCCTCCGGCCTGCGGCCGTACCGGCGTTCCCGCCTCCGGACCCTACACCACTTCGGTCACTCAGTGGCACGCCATCTCAACTTAGAGTAATGGGCAGCAGGTGGGCGGCGGCCGGTTCACCACGGGATCCCCCGATCGGCCCAGCGCGCCCCGTGCGCGGTCGCGCTGGGCTCGGCGGCCGGTCGCGGCGGGCTCAGCGTCCGGTCGCGGCGGGCTCGGTGTCCGGGAAGAGCCGCAGCCGGTGGGCGAGCGCGGCGGCCTCGCCGCGGCCGCCGACCTCCAGCTTGGCCAGGATGTTGGAGACGTGGACGCTGGCGGTCTTCGGCGAGATGTAGAGCTCCTCGGCGATCTGACGGTTGGTCCGGCCGAGGGCCAGCAGCCGCAGGACGTCCCGCTCGCGCGGGGTGAGGCCGAGGCTCTCCACCGGGTCGGCGGCGGCCGGGCGCGGCCGGGGGGCGGCCGGCTCCAGGACGAGTCCGGCCCGGTCGGCGAGGTGCGCGACGTCCCGGCCGAGTCCGGTGTCGCCGCGCCGGGCGGCCGCGCCGGCCGCCTCCCTGAGCAGCGCGGCGGCGGCCTCGCGGTGGCCGGCCGCCGCCTCGGCCTCGGCGGCCCGCAGCAGGGCGAGCGCCAGCGGGTACGGCAGGCCGGTCGGGCGCAGGGTGTCGACGGCGTCGTTCCAGTGCCCGGCCGCGGGCCGGCCCTCGGCGCGGGCCAGTTCGCCGGCCAGCAGGTGGGACCAGCCGCGGTGCAGCGGCACCCTGGGGTCGAGCTGGGCGGCGGCCGCGGCGATCCGCTCCAGCACCACCGGGCGGCCGAGGTCGGCGGCGGGCAGGCCGCGGCTGTCCGCCTCGGCGCCGGCGGCGACCGCGAGCAGCGGCAGCAGCTGGGCCTCCTTGCCCTCGGCGCCGGTGGAGTCCAGGGCGTCCAGCAGGATCTCGCGGGCCTCGGCGGACCGGCCCCGGCGGGCGGCGAGCTGGACGCCGAGCTGCGCGGTGGGCAGCACGTGCTGCGGCTGGTCCTCCCGGCCGGCGGCGGTGCGGGCGCTCGCCCAGTGGGTCACGGCGGTGTCCAGCTCCCCGCGCATCAGCGCGAGTTCGCCGCGCAGCCGGTCCAGGAACTCGTGGTACCACTCGGTGCCGGGCACCGACGTCCAGGCGGTCAGCGTCGCGGCGGCCTCGTCGGGCCGGCCGACCGCGATCAGCGCCTCGGCGAGGTTGCCGCTGAGGATCGCGCCGGTGTTGCCGAGCAGCCCGGCCCGGTCGGCCACCTCCAGACCGCGCCGGGCGACCTCGACCGCCTCCTCGGAGCGGCCGTGCAGCAGGAGCAGCGAGGCCAGGTTGTTCAGGCCCCGGGTGTGCAGGTCGAGGCCGAGCGGGCGGGAGCGCTCGACGGCGTCGGCGAGCATCGCCAGGCCGCCCTCGGGGTCGCCGAAGTCGCTGTACAGCGAGGCCAGGGTGATCCGGGCGTGCTGCTCGACGGAGTCGGCGCCGACCTGCCGGGCGATCTCCACGGCCCGTTCGGCGGTGGCGATCAGCTGCCGGTCGGGGGTGCGGAGCATGCCGTGCGCGGCGTCCTGGGCGAGCACCTCGGCCTGGATCGCGGACGGGCCGAGGTGGGCGACCAGGCGGTGCGCGTACTGGATCTCCTCCACGCCGCCGGCCCGGTTGAGGTGGCCGAGGATCCGGGCCCGCTGGAGGCGGAACCAGGCGGCCCGGACCGGGGTGCGGTCCTCGTCGACCAGCTTGAGCGCGCGCTTGGCGAGGCTGAGTCCGCGCTCCCGGTCGCCGGCGCGGCGGGCCGCGACGGTGGCCTCGGCGAGCACGTCGACCAGTTGCAGCCGGTCGCAGCTCTCGTCGTGCTCGCCGGCCGCGCAGGCGCACGGTGGGTAGGTGTCGGCCCAGTCGTACGGGCGCAGGGTGGTGGCGAGGACGTCCTCGGAGACCTCGTCCCACAGTTCGAGGGCGCGCTCCAGCATCCGCAGCTGCTCGGCGAAGGCGTTGCGGCGGCGGGCGGCGCGGGCGGCGTCCAGCGCGCTCGGCAGCGCCTTGGCCGGGTGGTGGGCGTGGTACCAGTAGTTGGCCAGCCGGGCGGGCCTGCCCTCGCCGCAGAGCAGGGCCGGCTCGCGTTCCACGGCGGTGGCGAAGCTCCTGTTGATCCGGTACCGCTCGCCGGGCAGCAGGTCGTCGGAGACCGCCTCGCGGACCAGCGCGTGCCGGAACCGGTAGCCCTCGCCGTCGGTGTCCGGGCGCAGGATGTTGGCGCCGACCGCGGTGCGCAGCGCCTCGATCAACCGGTCCTCGCCGAGTGCGGTGCCGATCGCGCTGTCGCCCTCGCCGAGCACGGCGGCGAGCAGCCCGTGCTCCACGTACGAGCCGCCCTCGGCGGCCGCCCTGAGCACCCGTTGGGTGTCGTCCGGCAGCGCCTCGACCCGGACCAGCAGCATGTCGCGCAGCGAGTCGGTCATCCCGGCGGAGCAGCCCTGCTGGTGGGAGGTGGCCAGCTCCTCGACGAACAGCGCGTTGCCCTCGGAGCGGCGGTGGATCCGGTCGACCAGCTCGCGGTCGGGGGTCGCGGTGCCGAGGATGCCGGCCAGCTGGGCGGCGACCTCGCGCTGGTCGAAGCGGTCGAGCTCCAGGCGCTGTACGGTGCGCAGCCGGTCCAGCTCGGCCAGGAAGGGCCGCAGCGGGTGGCGGCGGTGGAGGTCGTCGGTGCGGTAGGTGGCGAGGATCAGCAGCCGGGTGCCCTGCAGGGTGCGGATCAGGTAGGCGAGCAGCTCGCGGGTGGAGCGGTCGGACCAGTGCAGGTCCTCGACGGCGAGCACCACCGTGCGGTCGGTGCCGAGCCGCTCGAACAGCCGGCCGGCGTGGTCGAAGAGCCGGGCCCGGCCGAACTCGTCGTTGGGCTCGCCGTCGGCCTCGCCGAAGTCGGGGAAGAGCCGGGCCAGATGGCCCTCCATCCCGGCGGCGGCCCGGTCGAGTTCCGGGCCGAGCCGGCGGCGCAGCCGACGCAGCGCGGCGGCCAGCGGCGCGTACGGCAGGCCCTCGGCGCCGATCTCCAGGCACCCCCCGAGCGCGGTCACCACGGTGTCGGAGCCGGCGGCCGCCAGGAACTCCTCCACCAACCGGGTCTTGCCGACCCCTGCCTCTCCCCCGATGAGGACCGCCTGCGGGTCACCGTTCTCCGCCCGGCGCAGCGCCCCCGTCAGGAGTCCGGTCTCGGTTCCTCGGCCCACGAAGACGGGGCTCACCGATGTCTGCTCCATGTCGGCGAGCATGCCACAGGCCGCGGACCGGGGCCGACCGGTTATCCCGGGGTCCGGACGGCCCGAAGGGGAGGCGCCGGTGGCGTCCTCCCCTTCGTCGGCGCGGGCCGGTCGCGGCCCGGCGGTGGTCACCCGAGCCGCGCGGCGGGAGCGGTCAGGTGCAGGCTCCGGGCCACCCGGTGCAGCAGGCCCTCGTGCTGACGGGCGGCGGGCCGGCCGGCCACCGCCTCGCGGGCCAGCCGGTCCTGGGCGGCCAGGGCGAGCAGTTCCTGGTGGCGGTGCTGGATGAGCTCGTACTCGATCATTGCGGTTCCCCTCGTTGCGGTGTCGAGTACGAGACTCCTCTCCCAGTGGGGGGTGCCACATCGGCCCGATGCCTCATCCTGGCCGGGGCCGGTGCCTTAGGACCCGGGTCCCGGATGCCGAAAGGCCCGTGCGCAGGGCTCCGAGGAGCCGTACGCACGGGCCTTTCCGTCCCGGGTGCCGTCTAAGGCGTCTAAGGCGTCTTAGGCGTCTTAGGCGAGCTTCTCCAGGATCATGTCCTTGACCTTGGCGGCGTCGGCCTGGCCGCGGGTGGCCTTCATGACCGCGCCGACCAGGGCGCCGACCGCCTGGACCTTGCCGTCGCGGATCTTCGCGGCGATGTCCGGGTTCCCCGCGATCGCCTCGTCGACGGCCGCGCCGAGCGCCGAGTCGTCGGAGACCACGGCGAGGCCGCGCTTCTCGACGACCTGGTCCGGCTCGCCCTCGCCGGCGAGGACGCCCTCGATGACCTGGCGGGCCAGCTTGTCGTTGAGCTTGCCCTCGGCGACCAGCGCGCAGACCCGGGCCACCTGGACCGGGGTGATCGGCTGCTCGGACAGGTCCGTGCCGGTCTCGTTGGCGCGGCGGGCCAGCTCGCCCATCCACCACTTGCGGGCCTGGTCGGCGGGGGCGCCGGCGGCGATCGTCTCCGAGATCGGCTCGACCGCGCCGGCGTTGAGCACCGACTGCATGTCCTTGTCGGACAGGTCCCACTCGGCCTGCAGCCGGGCGCGGCGCACCCGGGGCAGCTCGGGCAGACCGGCCCGGAGCTCCTCGACCCACTCGCGCGAGGGGGCGATCGGCACCAGGTCGGGCTCCGGGAAGTACCGGTAGTCCTCGGCGTTGTCCTTGATCCGGCCGGCCGTGGTGGTGCCGTTGTCCTCGTGGAAGTGCCGGGTCTCCTGGACGATCGTCCCGCCGTCGGTCAGGACGGTGGCGTGCCGCTGGATCTCGAAGCGCGCCGCCCGCTCGACCGAGCGCAGCGAGTTGACGTTCTTGGTCTCCGAGCGGGTGCCGAAGGTCTCGGTGCCGTTGGGGCGCAGCGACAGGTTGACGTCGCAGCGCATCTGGCCCTTGTCCATCCGGGCCTCGGAGACGCCCAGCGCCTTGATCAGCTCGCGCAGCTCGGCCACGTACGCCTTGGCGACCTCGGGAGCGCGGTGGCCGGCGCCCTCGATCGGCTTGGTGACGATCTCGATCAGCGGGATGCCGGCCCGGTTGTAGTCGAGCAGCGAGTACTCGGCGCCGTGGATGCGGCCGGTCGCGCCGCCCACGTGGGTGGACTTGCCGGTGTCCTCCTCCATGTGGGCGCGCTCGATCTGCACCCGGAAGACCTCGCCGTCCTCCAGCTGCACGTCGAGGTAGCCGTTGAAGGCGATCGGCTCGTCGTACTGGGAGGTCTGGAAGTTCTTCGGCATGTCCGGGTAGAAGTAGTTCTTCCGGGCGAACCGGCACCACTCGGCGATCTCGCAGTTCAGCGCGAGGCCGATCTTGATCGCCGACTCCACGCCGATGGCGTTGACGACCGGGAGCGAACCGGGCAGGCCGAGGCAGGTCGGGCAGGTCTGCGAGTTGGGCTCGGCGCCCAGCTCGGTCGAACACCCGCAGAACATCTTGGTCTTGGTACCCAGCTCGACGTGGACCTCAAGGCCCATCACCGGGTCGTACGCGGCCAGCGCGTCGTCGTACGAGACCAGGCTGATGACGCTCACAGCGTTTCCTTCACTTCTTCTCTCGGAGGTCCGTCAGCCGAGCAGCACGTCGTCGTCGCCGAGCCTACGGAGCTCGCGGACGAGGAGTGCGGTGCCGGTGATGAGGGCGGCGGCGCCGACCAGGGCGTTGATCAGCTTGAGCGTGTCGCTCTCGTCCCGGGCCTTGCGGACGTCCTTGGCGATGCCGATCGCGCCGAACGCGGTGGTGCCGATGGACAGCCAGAGGCCGGGCTTGGAGTGCTTGAAGCCCTTTGCCTTCGCTACGGTGCTCGTGCTCACAGTGCCGGTGCCTCCTCGAGCAGGGGGTGTCCCCACTTGTCGTTGAGTGCGGCCTCGACGGCGCCGCCCACGCGGTACAGGCGGTCGTCCGCCATCGCGGGGGCGATGATCTGCAGGCCGACCGGGAGATTGTCCTCCGGCGCGAGCCCGCAGGGCAGCGACATGGCCGCGTTGCCGGCGAGGTTGGACGGAATCGTGCACAGGTCGGCCAGGTACATCGCCATCGGGTCGTCGGCGCGCTCGCCGATCGGGAACGCGGTGGTCGGCGTGGTCGGCGAGACCAGCACGTCCACGCCCGCGAACGCCGCGTCGAAGTCGCGCGAGATCAGCGTGCGGACCTTCTGCGCCGAGCCGTAGTACGCGTCGTAGTAGCCCGAGGAGAGCGCGTAGGTGCCGAGGATGATGCGGCGCTTCACCTCGTCGCCGAAGCCCGCCTCGCGGGTCAGCGCGGTGACCTGCTCGGCCGAGCGGCCGCCCTCGTCGCCGACCCGCAGGCCGTAGCGCATGGCGTCGAAGCGGGCCAGGTTGGAGGAGGCCTCGCTGGGCGCGATCAGGTAGTACGCGGGCAGCGCCAGGGTGAAGGACGGGCAGGACACCTCGACGACCTCGGCGCCCAGCTCGCGCAGCAGCTCCACGCTCTCGTTGAAGCGCTGCATCACACCGGCCTGGTAGCCCTCGCCGGCGAACTCCTTGACGACGCCGATCCGCATGCCGCGGATGTCGCGCATCTTCGCCGCCTCGACCACGGCCGGGACCGGCGCGTCGATGGAGGTGGAGTCCAGCGGGTCGTAGCCGGCGATCGCCTCGTGCAGCAGGGCCGCGTCGAGGACGGTACGGGCGCACGGGCCGCCCTGGTCCAGGGAGGAGGAGAAGGCGACCAGGCCGTAGCGGGAGACCGAGCCGTAGGTCGGCTTCACACCGACGGTGCCGGTGACGGCGCCCGGCTGACGGATCGAACCACCGGTGTCGGTGCCGATCGCCAGCGGAGCCTCGTACGCGGCGAGCGCCGCGGCCGAGCCGCCACCGGAGCCGCCCGGGATGCGGGACAGGTCCCACGGGTTGCCGGTCGAGCCGTAGGCGGAGTTCTCGGTGGAGGAGCCCATCGCGAACTCGTCCATGTTGGTCTTGCCGAGGATCACCACGTCCGCGTCCTTCAGACGCGAGGTCAGGGTGGCGTCGTACGGCGGGATCCAGCCCTCGAGGATCTTCGAACCACAGGTGGTCGGGATCCCCTTGGTGGTGAAGACGTCCTTCAGCGCCAGCGGGACGCCGGCCAGCGGGCCGAGCTCCTCGCCGCGGGCGCGCTTGTCGTCCACCGTGCGGGCGGCCTTCAGCGCACCCTCGGTGTCGACGTGCAGGAAGGCGTTGACCTTCTTGTCGACCGCGTTGATGCGGTCGAGGTGGGCCTGGGCGACCTCGACGGCCGAGACCTCGCCCTTGGAGATCGCGGCGGCGGTCTCGGCAGCGGTGAACTTGATCAGCTCGGTCATCTCGGTCAGTCCTCCCCGAGGATCTGGGGAACGCGGAAACGCTGGTCCTCACTGGCGGGGGCGCCGGAGAGCGCCTGCTCCGGCGTGAGCGACGGACGCACCTCGTCGGCACGCATGACGTTGGTCAGCGGCAGCGGGTGCGAGGTCGGCGGGACGTCCTGTCCGGCCACCTCGGAAACGCGGGCGACCGCGCCGATGATCACGTCGAGCTGCTCGGCGAAGTGGTCCAGCTCTTCGGCCTGCAACTCCAGACGCGACAGCCGGGCGAGGTGGGCGACCTCCTCGCGCGTGATGCCAGCCATGCGGCGATCCTCTCCTTACATGGGTCAGACCCCCATCCTATGGGCACACGGGTAGGCATTTTCCGGCACCGCGGGCCGGGGCGGCGCCTCACTGCGGGGCGAGGCGCTCCACGTCCGGCGCTTCGGTCTGGTGCACCAGCAGCCAGGCGGTGGCCTGGTCGGCGGGCAGCGCGGCGGAGACCAGCCAGCCCTGGACCGCGTCCACCCCCATCACCTGGAGCCGCTCCCACGTCTCGTCGTCCTCGACGCCCTCGGCGACCACGGTCAGCCCGAGCGAGTGGGCGAGCTCGACCGAGCAGCGGACCACCGCCGCGTCGTGGTCGTCCGCGACCATCCGCGACACGAAGGACCGGTCGATCTTCAACTCCCCCACCGGCAGGCTGCGCAGCCGCACCAGCGAGGAGTGCCCGGTGCCGAAGTCGTCCAGCGACATCCGCACGCCGTACCGACGCAGCTCGTCGAGCGTGTCGGCGGCCCGCCGGGAGTCGTCCAGCAGCAGCCGCTCGGTGATCTCCAGCTGCAGCGCGTCGGCGGGCACGTCGTGCCGCTTGAGGTGGCCTGCCACCCGCTGGGCGAAGCCCGGGTTGAGCACGTCGCGCGGCGAGACGTTGACGGCGACCGGCACCATCAGGCCCTGCGCCCGCCAGAGCGCCAGCTGCCCGACCGCCGTCTCCAGGACGTAGTCGGTCAGCCGGGGCATCAGGCCGCTGGACTCCGCCAGGCTGATGAACTCGTCCGGGGGGACCCGGCCCTGGCCGGGGCGGTCCCAGCGGACCAGCGCCTCCAGGCCGACCACCCGGCCGTCGAAGGCGACCTTCGGCTGGTAGTGCAGCTGTACCTCGGCCAGCTCCAGGGCCCGCCGCAGGTCGCCGAGCAGGCCGATCCGGTACGGCGTGTCGACGTCCCGGGCCTCGTCGTAGCGCTCCACGCCGGAGCGGCCGCGCTGGGCGTGGCCCATCGCGACGTCGGCGCGGCGCAGCAGCGACTCGGCGTCCTGGGCGTGCGTCGGGTAGACGCACACCCCGGCGCTGGCCTCCAGCACCAGCAGCAGCCCGTCGAGGCGGATCGGCGCGGCGAGTTCGGTGATCAGCGCCTTGGCCACCCGCTCCAGCACCTCGGTGGAGCCGACGCCCGGGAGCAGCACGGCGAACTCGTCGCCGCCCATCCGGGCCACCACCGGCCGCTCCCCGCGCTGCGCGGGCTGTGGCGGCAGGGCGGCGGCCAGCTCGTCCCCGCCCTCGCCGTGCGGGCCGTGGCCGGTGCCGGTGCGCAGCGCGCGGTGCAGCCGGCGGGCGATGTGGACCAGCAGCCGGTCGCCCGCGGTGTGGCCGAGCGCGTCGTTCAGCGAACGGAACCGGTCCAGGTCGAGCAGGATCAGCCCGACCTGGTACCCGGGTTCGGCGTCGTGCCGGGTGAGCGCCTCCTGCGTGGCGAGCAGCAGCGCCTGCCGGTTGGGGAGGTCGGTCAGCGGGTCGGTGAGCTGGTCCCGGGCGCGGTCGCGGGCGATCCGCCAGGCCGCGACCAGCACCGCGAGCGGCACGGCGAACAGCGGCAGCAGCTCGGGCTCGTACCGGTAGACCAGGACGGCCAGCGGGATGAGCGGCGCAGCGCCGGCCAGCAGCACGCCGAGCAGCAGGACCGCACCCGCCACCCCCTGCGGCGGGCGTGTGGGCGCGCCGCCGGTCGTACGATCCATAAGCCCTGTCCTCCGTCGGGCCCGCCCCGTCAGGCCGCCTTACGGTGAGGCACCGTCACGGTGCCGGCGGACGTCAGGCGAGGGGCGTCCCCACGGGGTCCGGGCATGACCGGACCACACACCCTTGCTGACAGTTCGTTGCACCCAGGGTAAGCCGGTGTCCGTCGGGAGGGCACACTTTCGGACATCCCCGAGCGCGCCACCGGTCACCGCGCGCTGCACAGTGACAGAATGCCCGACTTCGCGCGGCAACACCCCGGCGACGCGGCATCAGGACGATAACGACCCGTCAGGAAACGGACTCCGCGGAATCCTCGACCGGCAGTCCCAGGAACGCCCGGGCCGCGTCGGCGCCCTGGTCGAGCAGGACGGCGAAGCCGGCGTCGTCCAGCACCGGGACGCCGAGCTGCACCGCCTTGTCGTACTTCGACCCGGGGTTGTCACCGACCACCACGAAGTGCGTCTTCTTCGACACCGAGCCGGTCACCTTCGCACCGCGCGAGGTCAGCGCCTCCTTGGCGCCGTCCCGGGTGTGCCCGGCGAGCGTCCCGGTGACCACCACGGTCAGCCCCTCCAGCGGCCGCTCGCCCTGCTCCTCGGCGCCCTCCTCGACGAAGCGGACGCCGGCGGCGCGCCACTTCTCCAGGATCTCCCGGTGCCACTCCTCGGCGTGCCACTCCCGGATCGCCCTGGCGATGGTCGGGCCGACGCCCTCGACGGCCGCCAGCTCCTCCTCGTCGGCCCCGAAGACCCGGTCCAGGTCGCGGAACTCGCGGGCCAGCGCCTGCGCGGCGACCGGGCCGACGTGGCGGATGGACAGGCCGTTGAGGAAGCGCCAGAGCGGACGGTCCTTCACCTTGTCCAGGTTCTCCAGCAGCAGGCCGAGCGACTTCTTCGGCTCGCCCTTGGTGTTGGCGAAGAAGAAGACCTCCTTCTCCTGGCCGGTCCGGTCGTCCAGCTTGGGCATGCCGGTCTTCTGGTCGCGGACCAGGACCTTGATCGGCAGCAGCTGCTCCTCGGTCAGGCCGAAGATGTCCCCCTCGTTCTTGACAGGAGCGTCAACAGGCTTCAGCGGCTGGGTCAGCGCGGTCGCGGCGACGTAGCCGAGCCCGTCGATGTCCAGCGACTCCCGGCCGCCCAGGTAGGCGATCCGCTCCCGCACCTGCGCCGGGCAGAACTGCGCGTTGGGGCAGCGCAGGTCGATGTCGCCCTCGGCCATCGGCCGCAGCTCGGTGCCGCACTCGTGGCAGTGCGAGGGCATCACGAACTCGCGCTCGGTGCCGTCCCGCAGGTCCTCGACCGGGCCGAGGATCTCCGGGATCACGTCGCCGGCCTTGCGCAGCACGATGGTGTCGCCCAGCAGCACGCCCTTGGCCTTCACCACCTCCTGGTTGTGCAGCGTCGCGTACTGCACCATCGAGCCGGCCACCTTCACCGGCTCGGCGAGCACCGCGAACGGGGTGGCCCGGCCGGTGCGGCCGATGCCGATCATGATCGAGGCCAGCTTGCCGGTGACCTCCTCCGGCGGGTACTTCCAGGCGATCGCCCAGCGCGGGGACTTGGAGGTGGCACCCAGCCGCCCCTGCAGGGCGATCTCGTCCACCTTCACCACGACGCCGTCGATCTCGTGCTCGACCGAGTGCCGCTGCTCGCCGTACTGCCGGATGAAGGCACGCACCTCCTCCAGCGTGCCGACCACCCGGTTGTGCCTGGCGGTGGGCAGGCCCCAGTCGCGCAGCAGCTGGTAGGCGTGCGACTGGCAGTCGATCTCGAAGCCGACCCGGGCGCCGATGCCGTGCACCACCATGTGCAGCGGGCGGGAGGCGGTGACCAGCGGGTCCTTCTGCCGGAGCGAACCGGCGGCCGCGTTGCGCGGGTTGGCGAACAGCTTGACCATCGCCTGCGGGCGCCTGCCCTCCTTGGCGCGCTCCTCGTTGACCGCCCGGCGGCGCTCGTTCTCCGCCGCGAAGGAGGCGTTCAGCTCGGCGAAGGCCTCGGTCGGGAAGTAGACCTCGCCGCGGATCTCCACCAGCGCGGGGACGTTCTCCCCCCGCAGGCGGTGCGGGATCTCGGCGATGGTGCGGACGTTAGCGGTGATGTCCTCGCCGACCCGGCCGTCGCCGCGGGTCGCGGCCTGCACCAACTCGCCGTCGACGTACGTGAGGTTGACCGCGAGGCCGTCGACCTTGAGCTCGCACAGGTAGTGATACTCGACCCCGGCGAGCTCGCCGGCCACCCGCTCGGCCCAGGCGGCCAGCTCCTCGTCGTCCATCGCGTTGTCGAGGCTGAGCAGCCGCTCCCGGTGCTCGACCTTGGCGAAGCCCTCGACGGCGGCGCCGCCGACCTTCTGCGAGGGGCTGTCGGGCGTGACCAGCGCCGGGTGCTCGGCCTCCAGCGCCTCCAACCGGCGCATCAGGCGGTCGAAGTCGGCGTCGCTGACGGTCGGCGCGTCGTGCTCGTAGTACCGGGCGCGGTGCTCCTCGATCTCGGCCGCCAGCTCCGCGTGCTGCTTGCGCACCTCGGCCGGGATCTCCTCCCAGCCCTCGACAACCGCCACCTGAGCCCTCCAAGTCCCTTACTCGGGCGTGTCCACCAGGCTCTGCGCCGCCTTCACGGTGTGTGACAGGGCCGCCCGGGCATACCGGGGGGAAGCCCCCGCCAACCCGCACGTCGGTGTCACCAGCACCCGGCGGCCCAGCAGCTCCGGATCCAGCCCCAGCCTGCGCCACAACGTCCTGACACCCTGGACACTACCGGCAGGGTCGGACAATTCCCGGTCCGCGGAGGGCACCACACCGGCCAGGACCGCGGTGCCGCCCTCGATCGCCTCGCCCAGGTCGTCGTCGTCACGCTCCGTCAGGAACGAGAAGTCCAGCGACACCGCCGCGGCACCGGCCCGGCGCAGCAGCGGGATCGGCACGCCCGGCGCGCAACTGTGCACCACCACCGGCACGTCCAGCGCCCCGATCACGTCCCGCAGCGCCTGCTCGGCGTGCTGCCGGTCGACCGCGCGCAGCCGCTGGAAGCCGCTGGCGGTCTTCACGCTGCCGGCCAGCACGGCGGGCAGCGAGGGCTCGTCCAGCTGCAGGACGAGCTGCGCGCCGGGCACCCGCTTGCGGACGTCCGCGAGGTGGCGGCGCAGGCCCTCGGTCAGCGACCCGGCGATGTCCCGGCAGGCGCCGCGGTCGGAGAGCGCCTTCTCCCCGTAGTGCAGCTCGATCGAGGCGGCCAGCGTCCACGGGCCGACCGCCTGCAGCTTGAGCGCGCCGTCGTACCCCTGGGTGAACTCCTCCAGGGCGTCCAGGTCCTCGCCGAGCCAGGAGTGGGCGCGCCGGGTGTCCCGGCCCGGGCGGTCGGAGAACCGCCAGCCGCTCGGCTCGGTCTGCGCGAAGAGCTCGACCAGCAGGCCGGCGCCGCGCCCGATCATGTCCGCTCCCGGCCCCCGGGCCGGGAGTTCGGGCAGGTGCGGCAACCGGTCCAGCTCGCCGACGACGGTCCTGGCGGCCTCCCGCGCGTCGGTGCCGGGCATCGACCCGACCGCCGTCGCGGCGCCGTTCAGCTCGGGGAAGGAGTACTCAGTGCTCACGGCCCCGAGCCTACGGCCTGAGCGGTCAGGCGCGTTCGGCGGCGGGGTCGGCGGCCGGCAGGCGGCCGGACCGGACGGCCTTGAGCAGGGCCGCGTGGTCGCGCTCGTTCTGGTCGGCGTAGGCCTCGGCGAACTCCGCCAGCGCCCGGTCGAAGGACTCGCCGCCGCCGAGGTAGGCGGCGATCGCGATCCGGTCGCCGGAGCGGGCGTGGGCGCGGGCCAGGGTGAAGCCGCAGAACTCGCCGAAGGTCCGCATCCCGGCGGGCGCCATCTGCTCGGCGACCGCGATGCCCTTCCAGTCGCGCAGCTGGCGCACGTAGAAGTCCCGGCGGCGGCCGTCGATGCCCTCCACCCGCTCCCAGCCGAGGAAGATGTCGCTGGCCGCCTGCATCAGCCGCTGCCCGGACACCACCCGCTCGCCCTGGTTCTTGTAGGCGCTGGCGCCGACGTACGGGGCCAGCACCGAGGTGTCGGCCTCCTTGGCCTGCAGGAACAGCGGGTCGCGGCCGTCCCGGCCGAGCAGCAGGAAGATCCAGCAGCGGGTGCCGACGCTGCCCACGCCGACCACCTTGCGGGCCGCGTCGACCATCCTGAAGTCCCGCAGCAGGGTGCGCCGGTCCGAGACCAGGGTGCTGCCGTACCGCTCGACCAGGCCGGTGAAGAGCTTGGTCAGGGCGCTGCGCTCCACCTCGGGCAGCAGGTCGGCGATCGGCACCAGCAGCGGCGGGTCGGCGGCGATCCGCAGCTGCCCGTCGACCTCCTCGGTCAGCTTCTCGAAGACCTGCAGGCTGTCGCGGGTGCGGGCCTTCACCAGGGCGCGCTCCAGGTTCTTGCGGCCCTGCTTGGCGATCTTGTCCGCAACGAGCTCCTGGAGGTCGTCGGCCTCCAGCCGGGCGTACCAGACGTCGAGGTCGCGCATGCCGGCGAAGCGGGTCATCGACTCGCGGTAGGAGCGGACGGTGGCCCGCACCACGCCGGAGCGCTCGGCGTCGTCGAAGCCGTTGGCCCGGCCGGCGATGACCAGGCTGGCGGCGAGCCGCTTGACGTCCCACTCCCACGGCCCGGGCAGGGTCTCGTCGAAGTCGTTGATGTCGAACAGCAGCCGGCGCTCCGGGGAGGCCAGCAGCCGGAAGTTCAGCATGTGCGCGTCGCCGCACAGTTGGGCCCTGATCCCGGAGTGCGGGGTGGCGGCCAGGTCGGAGGCCATGACGGCGGCCGCGCCCCGGTAGAAGCGGAACGGGGACTCGCTCATCCGGCTGTAGCGGATCGGCACCAGCTCGGGCACCCGCCGGGACGACTGGCCCTGGAGGATCTCCAGCGGATCGGGCCGGTCCTCGGCCGGCCGGTACTCGGCGTGGCCCGAGCGGGGCGAGTGCTTGCGGGCGGCGCGGCCGAGCGCGACCCGCTCCTCCGGGGTGGCATCGGGGACCGCGCGCATGGCCGTGTCGTCGTTCCTCGGCATCGAGGACCTCCCGCCGGATCGGCGCGCGCCGCCGCCCCGGACGGCGGTCGGCGCGCAGCCCCTCGATCATCGCGGCGCGGCCCGGTTCCGGCCTCCCGGGCGGGCCGTCCGGGGAAGGCCCGCCGCCGGCCGCTACTGGCCCGGGCGGACGGTGATCTCGGTGATCTCGGCGTCGCGCGGGAGGTCGATCGCGGTGAGGATCGCGGTGGCGACCGACTCCGGGGCGATCCAGCGGGACGGGTCGTACGCCGCGCCCTCCTGCTGGTGGACCTTCTGCTGCATCGGCGTCGCGGTGCGGCCCGGGTACACCGTGGTGACCCGCACGCCGTTGGCGTGCTCCTCGCCCCGCAGCGCGTCGGCCAGCGCCCGCACAGCGAACTTGCTGGCCGCGTACGAGCCCCAGGTGGGGTCGGCGCGCAGGCCGGCGCCGGAGTTGACGAACAGCACGTGGCCGCGGGTCAGGCGCAGCTGCGGGAGCACCAGGCGGGTCAGCTCGGCGGGGGCGACCGTGTTGACGTTCAGCTGGTGCTGCCACGCCTTGACGGGGGTGTCGCCGACGGTGCCGAGCTCGACCACGCCGGCGATGTGCAGCAGGGTGTCCAGCTCCACCGGCAGGGACTGGTGGCCGAACGCCCAGGACAGCTTGGCCGGGTCGGCCAGGTCGCCGACCAGGGTGTTCGCCCCGGGGAAGCGCTCGCGCAGCTCGGCGGCCCGGCGGGCGTCGCGGGCCAGCAGCCAGAGCTCCTCGCCGCGGGCGGCGAGACGTTCGGCGACGACGGCGCCGATGCCGGATCCGGCACCGGTGATCAGGTGGGCAGCCATGCGGACGGGCTCTCCTTCAGGACTGGAGGTGGGCGAGGGCTTCGGCGGGGGTGTCGGCGAAGGAGATCAGCTCGGCCAGCGGGCGCGGCAGGAAGCCCTCCGCGTCCATCCGCTCCAGCTGGGTGCGCAGCCCGGCGTAGAAGCCCTCGGTGTCCAGGACGACGACCGGCTTGTCGTGCAGCGCGTGCTTCTTCAGCTCCAGCACCTCGGTGACCTCGTCGAGCGTGCCGAGGCCGCCGACCAGGACCACCACCGCGTCGGCGCGGGCCAGCAGCTCCGCCTTGCGGGCCGCCAGGTCGGCGGTCATCACCAGCTCGTCGGCGCCCTCGTAGGTCTTGTGGGCGAGCAGTTCGACGGAGATGCCGACCAGCCGGCCGCCGGCCTCCTTCACGCCGTCGGCGAGCAGGCCCATCAGGCCGGCGTGCGAGCCGCCCCAGACCAGGGTGTGGCCCTGCGTGCCGAGCAGCCGGGCGAATTCGGCCGCCGGGGCGGTGTAGCGGGCGTCGAGCGAGTACGCGGAGCAGAAGACCGTGATGTTCATGATGCGATCAGGTCTACCACGCCGGTCGAACGGGTTTACCGGGACGGGACCGCGGGGCGGGTGGTGGTGGCGATGGTCGCGGAGCCGACCACCCGGGTGCCGTCGTACAGCACGACCGCCTGACCGGGCGCGATGCCCCGGGCCGGGCTGTCCAGTGTGACCTGCAGCTCGTCCCCGGCGAGGGTGGCCGTGACCGGCACCTCCTCGCCGTGCGCGCGCAGCTGCGCGGTGTACCGGCCCTCGCCGGCCGCCGGGGTGCCGCACCAGCGCGGCTTGATCGCGGTCAGCCCGCTGACGTCCAGGCCCTCGACCGGGCCGACCGTGACGGTGTTGTTCACCGGGGAGATGTCGAGCACGTAGCGCGGCTTGCCGTCGGCGGCCGGCCGGCCGATCCGCAGGCCCTTGCGCTGGCCGATGGTGAAGCCGTACGCGCCGTCGTGCTCGCCCAGCTTGGTGCCGTCCACGTCCAGGATGTCGCCGGTGGCGGTGCCCAGGTGCTTGGCCAGGAAGCCCTGGGTGTCGCCGTCCGCGATGAAGCAGATGTCGTGGCTGTCGGGCTTCTTCGCGACGGCCAGGCCGCGCCGCTCGGCCTCGGCGCGGATCGCGTCCTTGGTGGTGTCGCCGAGCGGGAAGAGCGAGTGCGCCAGCTGGTCGGCGTCCAGGACGCCGAGGACGTACGACTGGTCCTTGGCGGCGTCCACCGCGCGGTGCAGCTCGCGGATGCCGTCCGGGAGGTCGACGATCCGGGCGTAGTGGCCGGTGCAGACCGCGTCGAAGCCGAGGGCGACGGCCTTGTCGAGCAGCGCGGCGAACTTGATCTTCTCGTTGCAGCGCAGGCACGGGTTGGGGGTGCGGCCGGCCGCGTACTCGGCGACGAAGTCGTCGATGACGTCCTCGCGGAAGCGCTCGGCGAGGTCCCAGACGTAGAACGGGATGCCGATCACGTCGGCGGCGCGGCGGGCGTCGCGGGAGTCCTCGATGGTGCAGCAGCCGCGGGCGCCGGTCCGGAAGGACTGCGGGTTGGACGACAGCGCCAGGTGCACGCCGGTCACCTCGTGCCCCGCCTCCGCGGCACGCGCGGCGGCGACGGCGGAGTCCACCCCGCCGGACATCGCGGCCAGCACCCGCAGGCGACGGCCGTCGGACGGAGCGGTGGGGGCACCCGGGAATTCAGTCATGATGCCCACAAGGGTAACCAACTGGGGGCGCGGGGAACTGCGCGAGTGGCCGGGCAGCCGCTTGCGGCCGGTGACGGTCCCGGCCACTCCCGTGGTCGGCCCTACGCGCTGGTCGACCCCACTCGCGTGGTCGGCATCGCCCCGCGGCGGAGCCGCCTATCGAACAGAGGCCCGAGCCCCTGCCTTTCGTGCTCGTTCCACAACGCCGGGAAGGGCCACCGCGAGGGCGTCCACGTCGGCCTTGGTGGAGGTGTGGCCGAGGGAGAAGCGGAGCGAGGCGCGGGCGAGCAGCGGGTCGGCGCCCATCGCGAGCAGGACGTGCGAGGGCTGCGGGACGCCCGCGGAGCAGGCGGAGCCGGTGGAGCACTCGACGCCCTGGGCGTCGAGCAGCATCAGCAGGGCGTCGCCCTCGCAGCCGGGGAAGGAGAAGTGCGCGTTGGCGGGCAGCCGCCCGTCCGCGGCGGGGTCGCCGTTGAGGACGGCGTCCGGCACCGCCGCGAGCACGGCGGCGACCAGGTCGTCGCGCAGCGCCCCGACGGCGGCGGCGTGCTCGGCCCGCCGTTCGACGGCGATGGCCGCGGCGGCGGCGAAGGCGGCGGCGGCGGGCACGTCGAGCGTGCCGGAGCGGACGTCGCGCTCCTGCCCGCCGCCGTGCAGCAGCGGGACGGGTGCGGCGCTGCGGGCGAGCAGCAGTGCGCCGATGCCGTACGGTCCGCCGATCTTGTGGCCGGTGACGGTGAGTGCGGTCAGCCCGGACTCGGCGAAGGAGACCGGGACCTGACCGAGCGCCTGCACCGCGTCGGCGTGCATCGGCACCCCGAACTCGGTGGCCACGGCCGCGAGTTCGACGACCGGCTGGATGGTGCCGACCTCGTTGTTGGCCCACATCACGGTGACCAGGGCGACGTCGGCGGGGTTGCGTTCGATGGCGGCCCGCAACTCGGCGGGGTGGACCCGCCCGTGGCCGTCGACCGGCAGGTACTCGACCGCGGCGCCCTCGTGCTCGGCGAGCCAGTGCACGGCGTCCAGGACGGCGTGGTGCTCGACCGGGCTGCACAGCACCCGGACCCGGGCCGGGTCGGCGTCGCGGCGGGCCCAGTAGAGGCCCTTGACGGCGAGGTTGTCGGATTCGGTGCCGCCGCCGGTGAGGACGATCTCGCTCGGGCGGGCGCCGAGCGACTCGCCGAGGGACTCGCGGGCCTCCTCGACGGTGCGGCGGGCGCGGCGGCCGGCGGCGTGCAGCGAGGAGGCGTTGCCGACCACGCCGAGGTGCGCGTTCATGGCGGCGATCGCCTCGGGCAGCATCGGCGTGGTGGCGGCGTGGTCCAGGTAAGCCATAGCGGCTCCAGTGTAGGCGCCGTCAGAGTCACGATTTGGCCATTGCACCCTCTGCAACGCGCCGTTAGCCTCCAGGCTCACCGGCGTGTGAAAGGGGTGTGGACGACGGTGTCGCAGACGGTCGACCGGGCGCTGACCATCCTCGCGTCCCTGGGTGACGGGCCGGCCTCGCTGGAGCAGGCGGCGGCCCGGATCGGGGTGCACAAGTCGACGGCGCTGCGGCTGCTGCGGACGCTGCAGGAGCACGGCTTCGTGACCCGGCAGGCGGACCACCGGTACCGGCTGGGCGGACGGATGTTCTCGCTGGCGCACCAGGCCCTGGAGGGCATCGACATCCGCCAGGTCGCCGCGCCGTACCTGGCCTCCCTGAACGAGCGCTACGGCCACACCGTGCACCTGTCGGTGCTGGAGGAGGGCGAGGTGCTCTACCTGGACAAGGTGGAGGCCCGCTACCCGGAGACGGCGGGGACCTGGCTGGGCGACGCGAGCCGGATCGGCCGGCGCGCCCCAGTGGTGGCGACGGCGGCGGGCAAGGTGCTGCTGGCGGGCCTGCCGGCGGAGCGGCTGGCGGCGGCGCTGGCGGAGCAGGGCTTCCCGGCCCGGACCCGGCGGGCGGTGCGCACCGCGGAGGAGTTCAGGGCGGAGCTGACCGAGGTTCAGCGCCGGGGCTGGGCGGTGGACGAGGAGGAATACCAGGAGTCGGTGAACTGCATCTCGGCGCCGATCGCCGGGACGGACGGCAGCGCGATCGCCGCGTGCTCGATCTCGGCGCCGGTCCGGGTGGTGAGCGCGACCGAGCTGAGCCGGCTGCTGCCGGAGCTGCTGTGCACGGTCGAGGCGATCTCGCTGGCGTACGGCGGCTCGCCTACTCCTCGCTGGTGCGAGAACCGTTGCGGTGCCAAGCACGAGGTGCGCGCCAGCCGTACTTGAGGGCGAGCAGCCGGGTCACGAAGGCGGTGACGGCGGCGAGCGAGGCGCTCAGCGGGGTGAGGCTCCCGGTGGCGATCAGGATCGCGACCACGGCCGAGCCGATCAGCGCGGGGACGGCGTAGATCTCCCGGTCCCAGCGCAGCAGCGAGGGGGGTTCGGTGGCGAGCACGTCGCGGACCACGCCGCCGCCGGCGGCGGTGAGCATGCCGCAGGCGACCGAGGAGACCGAGCCGAGGCCGTAGTCGTGCGCCTTGATGGTGCCGGTGACGCAGAACAGGCCGAGGCCGGCCGCGTCCAGGGTCTGCACGGCGAGGTTGATCCGCTCGACCTCGGGGTGCAGGAAGAACACCACCACCCCGGCGGCGAGCGGGGTGACGAAGTAGCCGAGGTTGGTGAAGGCGGCGACCGGGGTGGCGCCGATCACCAGGTCGCGCAGCACGCCGCCGCCGAGCGCGGTCGCCTCGGCCAGCACGCAGATGCCGAAGATGTCCATGTTCTTGCGGACGGCGAGCAGGCCGCCGGAGAGCGCGAAGACGAAGATGCCGACGAGGTCCAGCGTCTGCTGGACCCCGTGCGGAAAGATCTCTGAGGTCACTTGCCGAGCTTCCCCTGCGAGACGCAGGCTGGGTTGCCGATACGGCTGTGAATCATAGGCTAGGCGAAGGTCTCGTGCGGTGCCGGTCCACCCAGCGCGTTCAGCCGCTCGGGCATCGACAACCGGGTCATCCGCCGCCAGCCGCCGAGCCGCTCGTAGGCGTGCACGCCGTGGATGCCGGCCGCCAGCGCCGCGGACTTGGCCTTCGGCCAGCGCAGCAGCTCGCCCATGTGCTGCATCACCGCCAGGCTGACGTCCCGGTAGGTGCGGATCTCCGCCCGGGCGGTCTCGTTCAGGGTGTCGAGGATGGTCCGCCCGTGGCCCTCGGCGGCCAGGCGCAGCAGCTCCTCGTGGCAGAACGCCAGGTGGTTGTCCTCGTCGTTGGAGATCATCCGCACCGCGCGGCCGATCTCCGGGTGGTCGCCGAAGACCTTCTTCAGCAGCAGCATCTGCTCGGACGCCCGCTGCTCGGTGACCCGGCTGTGCGCGAGGTAGGTGATCACGTCCTGTTCGGAGAGCATCTCGTCGCGGCGCAGCCGGCTGTGCGCCAGGCCGATGCCCTGACGCTCCAGGATCATCGTGTAGTCGGTGTCGTCCGGGACCTCGACGGTCTCCAGTTCGCGCTTGTGCAGCAGCGCCTTGAAGATCCGGCCGTGCTTGTCCTCGTCGGCGCCGTGCCGGGCGACCTTGGGGGCCAGCACCTGGTCCGGGACCAGCTTGGCGATCCGGCCGTTCTCCCAGCCGCCCTGGTCCTCGCCCTTCGCCGCGATCGAGCAGAACAGGCGGAAGGCCTGGTCGTCGTCGTGGATCTCCATGAACAGACTGCGGGCCGAGAGCATCGCTGCCACCCCTCGAACGGAGCCGGGAACACCGTCCAGTCAAGGCAGCCGCCCCGCCCGGCGGCAACAGCAGCGCGGCCGTGCTCCGCCGGACGAAGGACAGGCTTGCCGCAGTCGGGCTAGCGGGCGCCCCGCCCGGGCCCGGCTCAGCCGACCAGGCGCCGGCGCCAGTCCAGCGGGGTCACGTCGAGGGCGCGGCCCGGGTCGCCGTCCCAGCGCACCGGCAGGCCGGCCGCCTCCGAGCCGTCGAAGCCGCCGTAGTACAGCGAGAGGCCGTAGCCCTCGACGGCGCCCTCGGTGGACTGCTGGTGGAAGTGGACGAAGCCGCGGGCGTCCGGCGCGCCCGCCGCGTGGATCTCGCTCTGCCCGCAGGAGTGGCAGCAGGTGAAGTGCTCCCGGGCGGTGATGCCGGAGCGCTCCAGCGCGGCGAACGCACGGCCCAGCCGGTCCGGGTCGGTGTCGCCGTCCCACTCCTCCTGCTCCGCCACCCGCTCCAGCCACATCCGCTCGGCCAGTTGCCGGGCCTGCTCGGGCGAGACCGGGCGGCGGTCGCCCGAGATCAGGTACTCCTCGGCGGTCTCGGCCAGCCGGTCCGTCAGGGGCGGGTGCCGGAGGCCAGCAGGGCGGCGACCGGCAGGCCGTCGGGGTGGGCGGCCGCCAGGCGGTGGTAGGCGGCGTGGATCCGCTCGACGACGGCCGGGGGCTGGCCCTCGATCAGGGAGGAGGTCAGGACCGTCCCGGACAGCACGTCCTGCCACCAGCGCTGGGGGTCGACCCGGTGCGTCCAGGTGACCGGCTCGACCACGACCTCGGTGAAGCCGGCGGCGGTGAGCAGGCCGGCCAGGCCCTCGGCGGTGGCGTACGGGGCGAACGGCGAACTGCTCGGCAGGTCGTCGGGGCGGGCCGCGCCGGTCTCGGCGACCGCGTCGAAGAAGATCCCCTGCGCCCGGTTGCGGGCCAGGGTGTCCCAGCAGGACAGTGCGACCCGGCCGCCGGCGGCCAGCACCCGGTGCAGGTCGGCGACGGCGCCCGGCGGGTCGGGCACGTGGTTGACCACGAACGCGCCCACCGCGGCGTCGAACCCGCCGTCGGGGAAGGGGAGGCCGGGCAGCGCGGCCTCCCGCACCCGGATGCCGGGCAGCGCGACGGCCGCCTCCTTCACCATCTCCGGGACGGCGTCGGTGGCGGTCACCTCGGCGCCCCGGCCGTGGGCCAGCGCCGCCAGCCGTCCCGTCCCGCAGCCGACCTCCAGCAGCCGGGTGCCGGCGGCGGCACCCACGGCGTCGAGCAGCCGTGGGTGCAGCGCCGCGGTCATCGCCCCGAACCCGCTGTCATAGGTGCCACTGCGCAGCGCCCAGCCGCGCCGCTCGAACTCGGCGAACTCCATGCAACTTTCTCCAGCCTCGGAAGGCCGTGCCGGAGTCGAGGCTACTCAGTCACCGTTCTCGGGGAAGTGGCAGGCCACCTGGTGGCCGACCTTCGCCGCGGTGAGCTGCGGCTCCTGGGTGGCGCAGATGTCCTGGGCCTTCCAGCAGCGGGTGCGGAAGCGGCAGCCGGACGGCGGGTTGAGCGGCGAGGGCACGTCGCCCTTGAGCAGGATCCGCTCGCGCTGCTCCTTGCGCCGCGGGTCGGGCACCGGCACCGCGGACATCAGCGCGGTCGTGTAGGGGTGCATGGGCTTCGCGTAGAGCGAGTCCCGGTCGGCGATCTCGACGATCTTGCCGAGGTACATCACCGCGACCCGGTCCGAGACGTGCCGGACCACCGAGAGGTCGTGGGCGATGATCAGGTAGGTCAGCCCGAGTTCCTTCTGCAGGTCGTCGAGCAGGTTGACCACCTGTGCCTGGATCGAGACGTCCAGCGCCGAGACCGGCTCGTCCGCGACGATCATCTTGGGCTTGAGGGCGAGCGCCCGGGCGATGCCGATGCGCTGGCGCTGGCCGCCGGAGAACTCGTGCGGGTAGCGGTTGTAGTGCTCGGGGCTGAGGCCGCAGAGCTCCAGGAGCTCCTGGACGGCCTTCTTGACGCCGCCCTCGGTGGCGACCTTCTGCAGGCGGAAGGGCGCGCCGACGATGGTGCCGATGGTGTGCCGGGGGTTCAGCGAGGAGTACGGGTCCTGGAAGATCATCTGGATGTCGCGGCGCAGCGGCCGCATCGCTCCGGCGCCGAGGTGGGTGATGTCCACGCCCTCGAACTCGATCTTCCCGCTGGTCGGCTCGTCGAGCCGGGTGACCAGGCGGCCCATGGTGGACTTGCCGCAGCCGGACTCGCCCACCACGCCGAGGGTCTCACCGGCGTTGACGGTGAAGTCGATCCCGTCGACCGCGCGGACGGCGGCCACCTGGCGCTTGAGCAGGCCCTTGGTGACCGGGAAGTGCCGGGTCAGGCCGGTGACCCGGAGCAGCGGCTCGCGGTCGGAGGCGGGCGCGGGTGCGGGCACCTTCACGGGCTCGGCCGCCGTCTGGCTGTCCGTCATCGGTTGTCTCCAAGTGGGTGGTACGTGCTCACAGCCGGGGCGCGATCTCTTCGGTGAAGATCCGGTGGCGTTCGGCGATCGGCAGGTGGCAGGCGGCGTGGTGCCGGGGTGCGGCCTCGGCCAGCACCGGCAGCTCGCTGGTGGACCGCCCGCCGGTGAGCTCGGCGTACGGGCAGCGCGGGTGGAAGGCGCAGCCGGACGGCACGTTGATCAGGCTCGGCGGGGTGCCCTTGACCGGGGTCAGCCGGTCCTGGAGCTCCCGGTCGAGCCGGGGCATCGAGCCGAGCAGGCCCCAGGTGTAGGGGTGCTCGGGGGATTCGAAGAGGGTGGCCGCGGGGCCGCGCTCGACCGGCTTGCCGCCGTACATCACCAGGATGTCGTCGGCCAGCTCGGCGACCACGCCGAGGTCGTGCGTGATGATGATGACCGCGGAGCCGAACTCCTGCTGCAGGTCCCGGATCAGGTCGAGGATCTGGGCCTGGACGGTGACGTCGAGCGCGGTGGTCGGCTCGTCGGCGATCAGCAGCGAGGGGTCGTTGACCAGTGCCATGGCGATCATCGCGCGCTGGCGCATGCCGCCGGAGAACTGGTGCGGGAAGTCGTCCACCCGGCGGTCCGGCTGCGGGATGCCGACCCGGTCGAGCATCTCGACCGCGCGCTTGCGGGCGTCCTTCTTCTTGACCTCCGGGTGGTGCACCCGGTAGGCCTCCACGATCTGCTGACCGACCGTGTAGTACGGGTGCATCGCGGTCAGCGGGTCCTGGAAGATCATCGACATCTCGCGGCCGCGCAGCTTGCGCACCCGCTCGGGGCCGGCCGCGATCAGCTCCTCGCCGTCGAGCCAGATCTCGCCGGTGATCCGGGCCCGCCGCGAGTTGTGCAGGCCCATGATGCCGAGCGAGGTCACCGACTTGCCGGAGCCGGACTCGCCGACGATGCCGAGGGTCTTCCCGCGCTCCAGGTCGAAGCTGACCCCGTCCACCGAGCGGACCAGGCCGTCGTCGGTGTCGAAGTGGATCCGCAGGTCGCGGACGGAGAGGAAGGCCCCGGAGGACGGCTTCTCGGGCTCGATCATGACAGCCTCACGCGGGGGTCGACAGCGGCGTACAGGAGGTCAACCAGGAGGTTGCAGATGACGATGAAGAAGGCGGCGACCAGGGTGACGCCGAGGACCTTGGGGAGGTCGTTCTCGCCGATGGCCTGGACGGCGTAGGCGCCGATGCCCTTGAGCGAGAAGACCTGCTCGGTGATCAGGGCGCCGCCGAGCAGCAGGCCGAGGTCCATGCCGAAGATGGTGATGATCGGGGTCAGCGCGGCGCGCAGACCGTGCCGGACCACGACCTTCTTCTCGTCCAGGCCCTTGGCCCGGGCGGTGCGGATGTAGTCCTCGCTCATCGTCTCCAGCATTCCGGCGCGGGTGAGCCGGGCGTAGAGCGCGGAGTACAGGAAGGCCAGCGAGATCCAGGCGAGCATCAGGTGGCCGGCCCAGGCGAACGGGTCCTCGGCGAACTCGACGTACTCGATGTTGTCGAAGACCACCCACTTGTAGTGGAACAGCCACTGCACCAGCAGGCCGGTGAAGAAGATCGGGGCGGAGACGCCGGCCAGGGCGATGCCCATCGAGGCGCGGTCGAAGAACGAGCGCGGCCGCAGGGCCGAGACCACACCGGTGGCGACACCGGAGAGCAGCCAGATGAAAGCCGCGCCAATGGCCAGCGAGAAGGTCACCGGGATCCGGGAGGAGATCTCCGGCCAGACCTCGACGTGGTTCTTGAACGAGTACCCGAAGCAGGGGACGTTGCAGGTGACCGGGTCCGGGCCGAACTGGTACTCGGCGCCGCTGACCAGGCCCTTGAGAAAACGCCCGTACTGGACGTAGAGCGGCTGGTCGAAGCCGAGGTTCTGCTTGACCGCGGCGATCGCCTCGGGGCTCGGGTTCTTGCCGACGTACTGGGCGGCCAGCTGGTCGGTGGTCTCACCGGCCAGGGCCGGGAGCACGAAGAAGATCGCGAAGGTGATCGCGCTGACCACCAGCAGCAGCAGGACGGCTGCGGCGATCCTTCGGATGATGTAGGCGAGCATAGTTGTGCGGCCGCGGCGGCCCGCCTCCGCCCGGGGTGTCCGGGTCGGCGGCGGGCGCCGCTGCCTTCACCTGCCTTCAGGGGTGTGGAGCCAGGGTCTGGAGCCAGGAGTTACTTGGTGAGACCGATGTTCAGGTAGTCGTACTGACCCGAGAAGGCGGGGGTGGAGCCCAGGTTGCTGGCGCCGGCCGGGCGGTAGAGGAAGACCTTGTAGTAGGTCAGCGGGACGATGACCGCGGCCTCCATGGTCTTCTTGTCGATGTCGCCGTAGATCTTCTCGCGGGCGGCCCGGTCCGGGTTGGTGATCGCGTCGTCCAGCAGCTTGTTGATCGCGGGGTCGTTCAGCTGCGAGAGGTTGGTGTTGCCGGACTTCTTGATGGCGTCACCGTCGACGACCTGCTGCAGGAAGCCGTAGCCGGTCGGCCAGTCGGCGCCCCACTGCATCATGATCAGACCGGTGTTGTGCTCCTGGGTGTACGCCGGGACACCGGCGAAGTCCGAGAAGTACTTGCCCTGCGGGAACTGCTGGATCTCGACGGTGATGCCGACCTTCTTCAGGGCCGCCTGGATCGCGGTGGCCGAGGCGACCTCGGTCGAGCGGTCCTGACGGGCCATGATGTTGGTCGTGAAGCCCTCCGGCTTGCCGCAGGCCTTCAGGGCCTCCTTGGCCTTGGCCTCGTCGCCCTTGTTGCCGGCGGTCTCGTAGAGGTTGAAGTCCTGGTGGCCCGGGATGTCCGGGGGCAGCACGGTGGAGGCGATGTCACCGCGGATCGGGCCGCCGATCGCGGTCTGCACCGAGACCTTGTCGATCGCGTACTGGACGGCCTTGCGGCACTCGATGTTGTCGAACGGCGCGACCTTGGTGTTGATCGCGGTGTAGACCAGACGGCCGCCGTAGGCGTTGTCGGTCGACTCCTTGAGCTTCGGGTCGAGCAGGATCTTGGCCTGGGTCTGCGGGTCGACACCCTTGCCGGCCAGGTCGACCTGGGCGTTGCCGGCCAGCAGGTCCTGGTCGATGGTCGCCTGCGCGATCTTCAGCTTGACCTGGATCTTGTCGGCGAGCTGCTTGCGGATCGGGTCGGTCTTGGCGTCCCAGTTGGTGTTCGGGACGAGGTTGACCTCCTTGCCGTCCTCGTAGCTCGCGAACTTGTAGCTGCCGGAGGACACGATGTGCTTCACGTAGTCCGCACCGGTGTCCTTGGCCTGCGGGACCGGCACGGTCTGCGGGGCGGAGACCAGGTAGTCGAAGTCCGCGAACGGCTGCTTCAGGTGGAAGACGATGGTGGTGTCGTCCGGGGTCTCGATCGACTTCAGGTCGCCGGTCTTGTCCTTGTACGGGCCCTGGTACGGCTCCGGGTTGTCCACCAGGAGGTCGTGGAAGTAGGTCGGGCCGTTGGACAGCACGTCGGGCGCGAAGTTGGAGCGCTCGACCGCGTACTTGACGTCCTTGGAAGTGATCGCGGAGCCGTCGTCGTACTTCAGGCCCGCACGCAGCTTGTAGGTCCAGGTCAGACCGTCGGCGCTGACCTTGCCCAACGACTCGGCCAGGTCCGGGACGAGCTTGTTGCCCTCCTCGCCGGCGGCCGGCTGGAAGGTGGTCAGCGGGCGGCCGTACAGGCGCGAGAAGTTGTACATGTACGCGTAGTACGTGTTGCCCGGGTCGAAGGAGTCCGGCACGTCGGAGTGCTCGTAGACAACCGTGCCGCCCTTCTTGTCCGAGACGTTCACGACCGCCTTGGTGGCCGCGTTGGCACCGGAGGCCTTGGTGCCGCCGGAGTCGCCGCTGCCGCCCTTGCTGCTCGAGCAGCCGGTGAGGGCCAGAGCGGTGGCCGCGGCGAGCGCGGTCAGCGCGGTGATACGGGACCTGCGCATGGGAGAGATCAACCCCTTGACGTTAGGAGCGAGGGTGGCGGTGGATACCTGACCCGAGGTCAGTTGTTCTTGGGGTCGAGGGCGTCTCGCAGCCCGTCGCCCAGCAGGTTGAAGGCGAGCACCGTGACGAAGATCGCCAGGCCGGGGACGAGCATGAACTGCGGGTCCACCTGGTAGTACACGATCGCGTCCGCGAGCATGCCGCCCCATGAGGCCTGCGGCGGCTCGACGCCGACGCCGAGGAAGCTCAGGCCGGCCTCGAAGAGGATGTTGGTCGGGATCAGCAGGGTCGAGTAGACCAGGATCGGGCCGACCAGGTTCGGGAGCAGCTCCCGGAACAGGATGAACGGCGTCCGGGCGCCCAAGCTGCGGGCCGCGAAGACGAACTCGCGCTCGCGCAGCGAGAGGGTCTGGCCGCGGACGATCCGGCCGATGTACGGCCAGTTGAAGAAGCCGATCACGAAGATCAGCACCGCGATGTGCAGCGGCGTGCCGTGCAGGCCGAAGGCGCCGTCCTTGAGCGAGGCCGAGATGGCGATCGCGAAGAGCAGCAGCGGGAAGGCCAGGAACATGTCCATCAGCCGGCTGATCACGGTGTCGACCCGGCCGCCGTAGTAGCCGGCGATGATGCCGAGCGCGGTGCCGATCACGTTGGAGAGCACGGTGGCGCAGAAGGCGACCAGCAGCGACACCCAGGAGCCCTCGATGATGCGGGTCATGATGTCGCGTCCGTACTGGACGTCGATGCCGAGCGGGTGGCTCCAGCTCATCCCGCCGAAGTCGCCGACCGGGATGCCGCCGAGGTTGGCGTCCAGCAGGTCCTGGTTGAACTTGTTCGGGTCGAGCCCGAAGACGGCCTCGATCGGCTTGGCCAGCACCGCGAGCAGCACCAGCAGGATCACCACCACGCCGCCGGCGAGGGCGGCCTTGTCACGCTTGAAGCGGGTCCAGGCGATCCGGCCGAGCGAGCGGCCCTCGATCTGCTTGGCCGCGGCGGCGACCGGCTCGGCTTCGGCGCCGATGGTCTCGGTGGGTGTGGTCATGAGTCAGTTCGTTCCCCTCGCCGACGGTGGCCGGCCCACGGAGTCGCAGCGGTTGCAACGGGTGCGGTGCAGTGCTGTGCGGATTGCGGTGGTGCCGAACACCTAGCGGCGGTGCAGAAGTTCGTGCGATGTGCGCAACAGGCGGGTTGCGCAGCACTCTCTGTCATGGCGAGCACCGGGCGCCAGCCCCCATCGAGGAGAGATGCCCAACCGTGATCTGTCGGCATGCACGATCGTTGCCGCGGTATATCGCTCTTCACATACGTGTTACATGTCCGTCAAGACGCACGCTGACGAGACCTCGCCAGTGGCGGAATAGTGCCAGGTGGCAGCCCGGACAGCAGAAACCCCCGCCGACCTGACAAAAGGTCAATGCGGGGGTGTACGAAGGTTTTTCAGCGGCCCGGATAACCCGGCCACGGCTGCTGCGGCCAGCCCGGGGCGGGCGCCTGCTGCGGTGGCGCTGAGTAACCGAAACCGGCGTACGACTGCGGGGGCCCGGCCTGGCCCGGCGCGCCGCCGTACTGCGCGCCCCGGTCGAACACCGGGCGCCCGTGCGCCCACATCCACATCGCGACCGGGTCGAACTCGTCCGCCAGCATCACGGTGGACACCGCCGGCACGTCCGGCGCCTGCGCGGCCGCGCGCAGCACCAGGGCCCGGGCCGCCTCGATCGACGGCGGCGAGGTGTCGTACAGGTCCAGCCCGACCGCCAGGTAGGGCTCGCCCAGGGCCGGCTGCACCCAGGCCACCCGCAGCGAGCGCAGCGGGCGGACCTCGCCCGCCTGCTGCTGCAGCACCGCGTAGAACGCCGGGGCCGGCAGCTGGGGCTCGGAGATCCGCAGCGGGCCGGCCGGCAGCCGGTCCAGGCCGACCGCGACCCGGCGCAGGTCCGCCCAGGGGATGCCGACGCCGCCGCCCGGGCGGTGCGGGTCCAGCCACAGGCCCCAGCGGGTGCGGTACAGCGCGTTCGCGATCTCCAGGCCGGAGATCACCTCGTGGCCGCGCGACCAGCCGCTGGCCGCCAGCTGCTCGGGCGAGGTGACGCACGGGGCGTACCCCATCCCGCCGATCTCCATGTTCCCGTACTGGGCGTCCGGGCTGCCGGGCGTGCCGTGCCAGAGCAGCATCCAGACCCTGCCCTCGGCGAGCGCCCGCAGCAGCGTCTCGTACGCCGCCCAGCGCTCCGGTGCGACCTCTCTGAGGGCGCGCTCGATCGCGCCCGGGTCGCCGGCTGCTCCCGTCACGTCGCCCTCTTCCGTCCGCCCTGCGGTGTCGGGCCAACCCTATGGGGCGGGCCGGACACTCGTCATGCCGCCGTCCCCCTACTGGCCGGTCACCGCCGCCGCCCCGTCACGGCCGGACGTAGAACGGCTGCACCCGGGTCAGCAGCCACTCGACCACCGGGTCCGCGACCAGGTCCAACAGCACCAGGTTGACGCGCCAGGCCGGGGCGGCGGTTCCCAGTGCCCGGCCGAGCGCCTGGTTGACCTCCGCGGGGTCGGCCGGCAGCGCCGGGTCCAGCTGGACGCCGACGTACAGCAGGGTCGGCTCGCCCTCCACCCGGGCCAGCGCCCGACGCGCCGTCAGCACGCCCGGAAGTGCGGCGAGTTCGGTGGTCACGGCGGCCAGGAAGGCGAACGGCTCCTGGTGCGGATCGGGCTCCTTGAGCGCCACCCGGGCCCCCTCCTGGATCCCCTCGGCCGCCCAGCGGTCGCCCTGCGGGCCGCGGCGCAGCTCGCCCACGCCCTCCGGCGGCACCGGGATGCCCACCGGGGCCTCCGGGTTGACCGCGATCCCGATGCCCAGCGGCAGTCCGCGGGCGAACTCCCACATCGGGGCGACCGCGAAGGCCATGCCGGGCGCGTGCCGCAGGAACACCTCCTGCGAGGAGAACACCGGGACGTACGGCGCACCGGCCAGCTCGATGGTCGGCAGGTCCAGCGACTCGCCCTGCGGGTCCGCGCCCGCCGGCAGCGGGATCCACACCTGGCTGCGGCCCAGCACCTCGATCACCCGGGGCGTCGCCCCCGGATCGCCGAGCGCCGCGGTGAGCACCTGCTCCAGCTCGTTGGCCGGCCACGCGCCGCCCTGCGGAGCCTCACCCACCGGGAAATCCATCGGTCCACCCCTTCAGATCCACTGCTGTGAGAAGCGTATCCGCCGGGGTGCACTCCCCTACCGGGCGCCGGGCATGCCATGATGTGCGCGCCGAACTTCATACTGGCCGCTCGAACCCGCGCGGGAGAGCCGGAACGCCCCTGTCGGGGGCGCGACCGGCGCCGAAGGAGCAAGTCCTCCCCGGAATCTCTCAGGCACCCATACCGCACGGGCGAGGCACATCTGGAAAGTGGACACGGCCGCGCCGTGCGCCCACCCACGGTGCAAGCCGCCATCCTTGGATGCGGTGAAGCTCTCAGGTTGTGACGACAGACGGGGAGACTCCACCCCCGCATGCCCATATGCAGCCAAGGAGCTCTGCCGTCATGTCCCTCCGCCTCACCGCGCTCGACGCGCTTCACCGCTCGCTCGGTGCCACCATGACCGACTTCGCCGGCTGGGACATGCCGCTGCGCTACGGCAGCGAGCGCGAGGAGCACCTCGCGGTCCGCACCAAGGCCGGTCTCTTCGACCTCTCGCACATGGGCGAGATCACCGTCTCCGGCCCGCAGGCCGGCGAGTTCCTGGACCACGCGCTGGTCGGCTTCATCTCGGCGCTCGGCGTGCTGCGCGCCCGCTACACCATGATCTGCCGCGAGGACGGCGGCATCCTGGACGACCTGATCGTCTACCGGACCGCCGAGAACGAGTACATGGTGGTCGCCAACGCCTCCAACGCCCAGGTGGTGCTGGACGCGCTGACCGCCCGCACCGAGGGCTTCGACGTCCAGGTCCGCGACGACCGCGACGCCTACGCGCTGATCGCCGTCCAGGGCCCGGAGGCCAACGGCATCCTCGGCTCGGTCACCGACGCCGACCTGCCCGGCCTCAAGTACTACGCCCTGCTGCCCGCCACCGTGGCCGGCAAGGACGTCTGGCTGGCCCGCACCGGCTACACCGGCGAGGACGGCTTCGAGATCTTCTGCGCCCCGGCCGACGCCGCGCACCTGTGGACCGCCCTCACCGAGGCCGGCGCCGACAAGGGCCTGGTGCCGTGCGGCCTGTCCTGCCGCGACACGCTGCGCCTGGAGGCCGGCATGCCGCTGTACGGCCACGAGCTGACCACCGAGCTGACCCCGTTCGACGCGGGCCTCGGCCGGGTCGTCCGCTTCGACAAGACCACCAACGGCGGCGAGTTCGTCGGCCGCAAGGCGCTGGAGGCCGCCGCCGCCCAGGCCGAGGCCAACCCGCCGCGCAAGCTGGTCGGCCTGGTGTCGGACGGCAAGCGCGTCCCGCGCGCCGAGTACACCGTGGTCGCCGCCGACGGCACCCCGATCGGCACCATCACCTCCGGCTCGCCCTCCCCCACCCTGGGCAAGCCGATCGCCATCGCGTACGTGGACGCCGCGCACGCCGAGCCGGGCACCGCGGTCGCGGTGGACGTGCGCGGCAAGCACGAGCCGGTCGAGGTCGTGGCGCTGCCGTTCTACAAGCGCGCCCGCTGAGCTTCCTCCCCCCTTCACTGCCCGGTCCGCTCAGCGGACGGCTCCGCCCTACCCTCTTGCGATCCTGGAGAATGACGTCATGAGCAACCCCACGCACCTGCAGTACACCGAGGAGCACGAGTGGCTGACCACCGCTGAGGTGGGCGCCGTCGCGACCGTCGGCATCACCGCCCACGCCGCCGACGCCCTCGGCGACATCGTGTACGTCCAGCTCCCGGAGGTCGGTGACACCGTCACCGCGGGTGAGACCTGTGGCGAGCTCGAGTCCACCAAGTCGGTCAGCGACCTGTTCTCCCCCGCCACCGGCGAGGTCACCGAGGTCAACCAGGCCGTCATCGACGACCCGGCGCTGGTGAACGCGGAGGCCTTCGAGGGCGCCTGGCTGTTCAAGGTCCGCGTCGAGGCCACCGACAAGCTGCTCAGCGCCGAGGAGTACACCGCCTTCATCGGCGGCTGACCCGACTCGTGTCCCGGGGGCGGCCGCAGCGCGGCGGCCGCCCCGCCTCCGCCCACCCGCTCCACGGGGAGATCCACCTCATGACGGTTCTCAACCAGTCCCTGCACGCGCTCGACCCGGAGATCGCCGCCGCGGTCGACGCCGAGCTGCACCGCCAGCAGACCACCCTCGAAATGATCGCCTCCGAGAACTTCGCCCCGGTGGCGGTCATGGAGGCCCAGGGCTCGGTCCTGACCAACAAGTACGCCGAGGGCTACCCCGGCCGCCGCTACTACGGCGGCTGCGAGCACGTCGACGTGGTCGAGCAGATCGCGATCGACCGCATCAAGGAGCTGTTCGGCGCCGAGCATGCCAACGTCCAGCCGCACTCCGGCGCGCAGGCCAACGCCGCCGCCATGTTCGCGCTGATCCAGCCGGGCGACACCATCCTGGGCCTCAACCTGGCCCACGGCGGTCACCTGACCCACGGCATGAAGATCAACTTCTCCGGCAAGCTCTACAACGTGGCCGCGTACCACGTCGACGAGAAGACCGGCCAGGTCGACATGGCCGAGGTCGAGCGCCTCGCCAAGGAGCACCAGCCCAAGCTGATCATCGCCGGCTGGTCCGCCTACCCGCGCCAGCTGGACTTCGCCGAGTTCCGCCGCATCGCGGACGAGGTCGGCGCCCTCCTCATGGTCGACATGGCGCACTTCGCCGGCCTGGTCGCCGCCGGCCTGCACCCCTCCCCGGTGCCGTACGCCGATGTGGTCACCACCACCACGCACAAGACCCTGGGCGGCCCGCGCGGCGGCGTCATCCTGTGCAAGGAGCAGTGGGCCAAGAAGATCAACTCTGCGGTCTTCCCCGGCCAGCAGGGCGGCCCGCTGGAGCACGTGATCGCCGCCAAGGCCGTGGCCTTCAAGGTCGCCGCCTCGGAGGAGTTCAAGGAGCGCCAGCAGCGCACCCTGGAGGGCGCCAAGCTGCTCGCCGAGCGCCTCCTGCAGGACGACGTGGCCGCCGCCGGCGCCACCGTCCTGTCCGGCGGCACCGACGTGCACCTGGTCCTGGTCGACCTGCGCAACAGCGAGCTCAACGGCCAGGACGCCGAGGACCGCCTGCACGAGGTCGGCATCACGGTCAACCGCAACGCCGTCCCGAACGACCCGCGCCCGCCGATGGTCACCTCCGGCCTGCGCATCGGCACCCCGGCCCTCGCCACCCGCGGCTTCGACGCCGAGGACTTCCGCGAGGTCGCCGACGTCATCGCCGAGACCCTCCTCCCGGGCTTCGACGAGACCAAGGCCGCCGCCCTCAAGGCCCGGGTCACCGCCCTGGCCGCGAAGCACCCGCTCTACCCCGAGCTGTAAGCCGCACCGGGTGACCGGCCTCACCGGGCCGGCACCCGTGGTTTTCCGGGGCACCGCGCACACTGGACAGTGCGCGCGGTGCCCCGTCCCATGTCACCGCCCTCTGTTTACCCCACGAGACCAGACAAGGACGTCCCTCCGTGGCCATCAGCGTCTTCGACCTCTTCTCCATCGGCATCGGCCCCTCGTCGTCGCACACCGTCGGCCCGATGCGTGCGGCCCGGATGTTCGCCCGCCGCCTCAAGTCCGAAGGCCTGATCGCCGACGTCGCCACGCTGCGCGCCGAGCTGTTCGGCTCGCTCGGCGCCACCGGCCACGGCCACGGCACCCCCAAGGCCGTCCTGCTCGGCCTGGAGAACAACTCTCCCCGCACCGTCGACGTCGACCGGGCCGACCTCGACGTCGAGCGGATCCGCGCCGACAAGCGGCTGATGCTGCTCGGCACCCACGAGATCCCGTTCGACCCCGACACCCAGCTGATCCTGCACCGGCGCAAGGCCCTGCCGTACCACGCCAACGGCATGACCCTGTGGGCGTTCGCCGCCGACGGCTCCACCCTGCTGGAGAAGACCTACTACTCGGTCGGCGGCGGCTTCGTCGTCGACGAGGACGCCATCGGCGCCGACCGCGTCGTCCCCGACGACACCCAGCTGCGCTACCCCTTCCGCACCGGCGAGGAACTGCTGCGGCTCACCCGCGAGACCGGCCTGTCCATCTCCGGGCTGATGCTGGAGAACGAGAAGGCCTGGCGCAGCGAGGCCGAGATCCGCTCCGGCCTGCTGCAGATCTGGGCCGTGATGCAGGAGTGCGTCGCCGCCGGCATGGCCCGCGAGGGCATCCTCCCCGGCGGGCTCAAGGTGCGCCGCCGTGCCGCCGCCGGGGCCCGCGCGCTGCGTGCCGAGGGCATCGGCCCGGCCAACGCGATGGAGTGGGTCACCCTCTACGCGATGGCCGTGAACGAGGAGAACGCCTCCGGCCGCCGCGTGGTCACCGCGCCCACCAACGGCGCCGCCGGCATCATCCCGGCCGTCCTGCACTACTTCCTGAACTTCATCCCCGGCGCGGACGAGGACGGCATCGTCCGCTTCCTGCTCGCCGCGGGCGCGATCGGCATGCTCTTCAAGGAGAACGCCTCCATCTCCGGCGCCGAGGTCGGCTGCCAGGGCGAGGTCGGCTCCGCCTGCTCGATGGCCGCCGGCGGCCTCGCCGAGGTCCTCGGCGGCAGCCCCGAGCAGGTCGAGAACGCCGCCGAGATCGGCATCGAGCACAACCTGGGCCTCACCTGCGACCCGGTCGGCGGCCTCGTCCAGATCCCCTGCATCGAGCGCAACGGCATGGCCTCGGTCAAGGCCGTCACCGCCGCCCGGATGGCGCTGCGCGGCGACGGCCGGCACCACGTCTCCCTCGACAAGGCGATCAAGACCATGAAGGAGACCGGCGCCGACATGAAGATCAAGTACAAGGAGACCTCGCGCGGCGGCCTCGCCGTCAACGTCATCGAGTGCTGACCAATTCCTGTCGCTTTTCCACCCTGTACCGGCGTACAGCTGTACCGAGAGACAGCTGTACGCCGGCTTTTACTCCGTGTTGAACTCTTCTCCGGCGGGGGCATCGGCCCCCGCAAATCACGTGGGGAGAATTCCATGCGTATCGGAAATGCAATCCGCCGTTCCGTCGCGGTGGGGGTCGCGGTCGCCGCTCTGGGCGCCGGCGCGCTGGCCACGGCCGGCACCGCCTCGGCCGCCGGCAAGGACGGCAGCCTCACTCCCGGTGAGCTCGGGCTGTACTTCCTGCAGAACCAGAGCAGCTACGTGTTCGACCTGTACGTCAGCGACGCCGACTTCAGCAACGACACCTTCCCGGGCACCTCGATCTCGGCCAACGACAACGCCGAGTCGTACTGGAACCGCGACACCCTGACCTGGGACGTCTACACCGACGCCAACCGCGGCGGTGTGCACGGCTGGATCGACGCCGGTGTGAGCAGCAACGCGAGCACCAACTTCAAGAACAAGGTCTCGTCCGCGTACTACCGCTGACCCGACCCCTGGCCGTCCGGCCCCCGCGCGGGGGCCGGACGGCCGTTCTGTCGGCCAACCACCATTCCTGGAGCCCGAGATGACCCGACGGCCGGTCGGTCTGTCGTTGATCCTTGCCGCTGCCGCGCTGGTGACCGCCGCGTGCGCCCAGCCGTCCGGCCGCGCCTCCGCCGAGCCGGAGGTGCCCGCCTTCCCGACCCTGCTGGACGCGCGCCGGGTCGTGTACCCGCTGCAGTCGTACGACGTGGACGCGGCCCGGCACCGCGAGCTGGAGAAGGCGCAGGACGCCCTGATCGACCAGTGCATGCAGCGCTTCGGATTCCGGTTCGCGCCGCGCCCGGCCGGGCCGGACGGCGAGGAGGAGAACAGCCGGCGCTACGGCCTCACCGACGCCTCGGTGGCCGCCCGCGACGGCTACGCCGTGCCGCCCGGGGAGAAGCCGACCCGCAGCACGCCCGCCCCGGGCAGCGACGAGGCACTGGCACTGTTCGGCGAGGAGAAGCTGGCCCCGTCCGCGCTGCCGAGGAACCAGCAGGACGCCGAGCGCTCGGGCGGCAGCGAGCGCGTGCTGGGCGGGGCCAGGGTGCCGGTCGGCGGCTGCCTGACCGAGTCGCGGCTCAAGCTCTTCGCGCCGGCCGCGGACACCGTCGACCCGCAGCTGGTCTTCAACCTGGCCGTGCAGGCGTACAACGACTCCAAGGCCGACTCCCGGGTCCGCGCCGCGGTCGCGGCCTGGTCGTCCTGCCTGGCGCACGCCGGCTTCCACGCGGAGAACCCGGTCTCCCCGCTGAAGGAACTGGGCCTGACCCCGGCGAGCGCGAACGCCCCCGAGGCGGTGGCCGCCGCCGAGGCCGATGTGGCGTGCAAGCGGGAGGTCAACCTGGTGGGCATCTGGTCGACCGTCGAAGTCGCCTACCAGAAGCGGCAGATCGAACGGAACGGCGAGGTTCTCCGGCGGGCCAGGGGCCAGCTGGACGAGCGGCTGAAGCTGGCCGCCGCGCTGACCCGCTGACCCGCCGGTCGCTCATCTCTCCCGGCGTCCGCGCCAGACGTACGAGGCGATCGCGGCCTCGACCCGGGAGCGCACACCGAGCTTCTGCAGGATCGCGGCGACGTGGAACTTCACCGTCCGCTCGGAAATGCTGAGCTCCCGGGCCACTTCCCGGTTGGTCGCACCGGTCGGCAGCAGGGAGAATACCGCGATTTCCCTCGGACTCATCTGGTCGACGCTCCTGACGACTTCGTCGATCCGTTCACGCAAAGCCTCTGCACTGGTCATTCCCATCCCCCAGAGAAATCGACTCGGCTAGCTCGACACGGCCCCGCACGCCATTCCGAACCATATCACCGGGAACGGCATTCGGATACGGACTAACCTTTTGCCGCAACGGGGCCGAAGGGTGGAATTCACAATTCCATCGGAAGCGTGATCTCGACCAGCAGTCCGCCGGCCGGGCGCGCGGTCGCGGTCGCCTCGCCGCCGTGCATCCGGGCCACCGAGCGGACGATCGACAGGCCGAGACCGGTGCCCTGGGCCGATCCCACCCGGTCGGCGAGCCGGCGGAACGGCTCGAACAGCGCCGGGACGTCCTCGGCGGGCACCAGCGGCCCGCTGTTCTCGACCAGCAGCCGCACCCGGCCGCCGGTCGACTCGGTCCTGGCCGACACCCATCCGTCCGACACGTTGTAGCGGATCCCGTTCTGCAGCAGGTTCTGCGCCATCCGCTCCAGCAGCGCCGGGTCCCCGCGCAGCGGTGTCACGCCGGGATCGAGCCGCAGCTCGACCCCGGCGTGCGCGGCCTCCTCCCGCACCCCGTCGGCGGCGCTGCTCAGCTGCGCGCCCAGGTCGACGGGGACGGCGTCGGCGACCCGCTGCTCGGACCGGGCCAGCGCCAGCAGCCCGTCGATCAGTCGCTCGTGCCGGCGGTTGACCTCCAACAGGGAGCCGCCGAGGCGGGCGAGCTGCGGGGTGGCGTCGGGCCGGTTCAGGGCGACCTCGATGAGGGTGCGGTTGATGGCGAGCGGCGTCTTCAGCTCGTGCGCGGCGTTGGCCACGAACCGGCGCTGCCCGTCGAAGGCGGACTCCAGGCGGGCCAGCATCGCGTCGAAGGTCTCGGCCAGCTCGCGCAGCTCGTCGTGCGGGCCGTCGAGCGCGATCCGCTGGTCCAGGCTGCCCTCGGCGACCCGGCGGGCGGTGGTGGTGATCCGCCGGATCGGGCGCAGCGTACGGCCGGAGACGACCCAGCCGACCGCCAGGCCGCCGATCGCGAACACCCCGAGCGCCTGGGCGCTGCTGGTGAGCAGCGGGGGCAGGATCTCGCCGCGGAAGTCGCTGCGGACCCGTTCGGCGACGGCGTGCAGCCGGGCCTTCTGCTCGGTGGCCCGGCGCTGGTCCTCCTCGGAGTAGCTGACCCGGCCGTCGCTGCCGACGGTCCCGCTCGGGCTCTCGGTGCCGAGCGCGGCGGTGGCCAGCGCGTCGGACAGCCGGTCGGCGACGACCCGTTCCTGCAGCGCGTAGCTGAGCGAGAGCAGGCCGACGCCGGAGGCGAGGACCAGCGCGCCGTACAGCAGGGTGAGCCGGACCCGGACGGTCCACCGCCGGGCGGAGGCGAGGCGGTTCACGGGATCCGGTACCCGACGCCGGGCACGGTGAGGACCGGTTGGGGTTCGCCGAGCTTGCGGCGCAGGGTCATCACCGCGACCCGGACCACATTGGTGAACGGGTCGATGTTCTCGTCCCAGGCCCGCTCCAGCAGCTGCTCCGTCGAGACCACCTGCCCCTGGGCGCGCAGCAGTTCCTCCAGGACCGCGAACTCCTTCCGGGAGAGCGCGATGTACCGGCCGTCGCGGAACACCTCGCGCCGCCCGGTGTCCAGGGTGAGCCCGGCGCGGGACAGCACCGGCGGCGCCGCGGGCCGCGAGCGGCGCCCCAGGGCCCGCACCCGGGCGACGAGTTCGGCGAAGGCGAAGGGCTTGGTGAGGTAGTCGTCGGCGCCGAGGGACAGGCCGGTGACCCGGTCGGAGATCTCGCCGGAGACGGTCAGCATCAGCACCCGGACCTCCCAGCCGTGGGCGACCACCTGCCGGCAGACCTCGTCGCCGTGCACCTTCGGCAGGTCACGGTCGAGGACCAGCACGTCGTACTCGTTGACGCCGAGCCGCTCCAGCGCGGCCGCGCCGTCGTACGCGAGGTCGACGGCCAGGGCCTCCTGGCGCAGGCCCTCGGCGATCGCGTCGGCCAGCAGGACCTCGTCCTCGACCACCAGCACGCGCATCCGGTCTCCTTCCCCCGTGTGTCCCGGGCACCTTGCCGCACGGACAGTAAGGAAACCGTAAGCGGTTTCGCTCACGGGCGGCTTACAGGCCGTGGGCTGTCCTGGTGCCCCATCGAGGATGCGAGCACCCGGGAGTCCCGCCATGCCACCTGTCCGTCCCACCGTCGCCGCGCTGGCGCTGCTGGCCGCGCTCGGTCTGAGCGCCTGCGGGTCCACCGCCGAACCGCCGAAGGTCGCCAGCGCCGGCGGCGCCTCCGCGACCGCCACCGCCGACAGCGCCGAGCAGGCCAGGAAGCTGACCGACTGCCTGCGCGGCGAGGGTGTGGTGCTCACCCACGGCACGGACGGCCAGCCGGTCATCGACAAGGAGAAGAACCCGGTCGACCGGATCGCCCGGGCGACCGAGAAGTGCCGGCAGTACCAGCCCGCCGCGGCGGCACCGTCCAAGCTCTCGGCGCAGGACCTGGAGGCCCGGCGGAGGTACTCGGCCTGCATGCGCGAGCACGGCCTGGCCTACTACCCGGACCCGGATCCGGCCACCGGGGAGCCCGCGCTGACCGACGAGCTGGCGGCCCGGCTGAAGACCGACCCGGCCCGCGCGTCCGCCGCCGAGGCGTGCCGCTCGGTGCAGCCGTACGCGTTGGAGTCCGGAGTGCCGGGCGCATGAGCGGAACCTCCTCGCGGCGCCGCCGCCTCGGACTGCTCACCACCGCGGTGGCGATCGCGGCGGCCTCGGCGGGCGGAGCGCTGCTGCTGCGCCCGGGCGGCGGACCGGCGCAGGCCCCGGCCGCGCACGGCCCGGCGGTCACCACGAAGATCACCCGGCAGACCCTGGCCACCACCAACTCGCTCACCGGCGAACTGGGTTACGGCACGGCGACGCCGATCCGCTCCAGGGCCGGGGGCACCGTGACCTGGCTGCCCGAGGTGGGCGCCACGGTCTCCCGCGGCGAGGTGCTGCTCCGCGCCGACAACCTCCCGGTGGTCCTGATGTACGGCAGCCTGCCGGTGTACCGGACGCTCGGCCTGGACGCCAAGGGCCCGGACGTGGAGCAGTTCGAGCGCAACCTGGCGGCCCTGGGCTACACCGGCTTCACCGTGGACGACACCTTCTCGGCCACCACCGTGGCGGCGGTGAAGCGCTGGCAGAAGGCGCTCGGCCGCCCGGAGACCGGTCAACTCACGGCCGACGCGGTGGTGTTCGCTCCCGAGGCGGTCCGGATCGCCGCGCGCACCGCGCGGATCGGCGCGGACGCGACCGGAGACGTGCTCACCGCCACCGGCCCGGCCAAGGTGGTCACCGCGCAGGTACGGGTGAACGAGGCGGCCTGGGCGGTGGCCGGCCGCACGGTGCAGGTCGCCGTGCCGGGCGGCCGCACCACCGAGGCCGTGGTGGCCCGGATCGGCAGCCAGGCCTCGTCCGGCCAGGCCGACGGGGAGGGTGGCGCCGCCGCGGGCGGCGGCGCGGCACCCGCCGCCCAGAACGCCACCCTGCCGGTCACCCTCACGGTGGCCGACCAGGCGGCACTCGGCCCGCTGGAGAGCTCCCCGGTGGACATCCGGTGGAACGGCGAGGAGCGCAAGGACGTCCTCACCGTCCCGGTGGCCGCGCTGCTGGCACTGGCCGAGGGCGGGTACGGCCTGGAACTGGTGGAGGGCGGCACGACCCGCACGGTGGCGGTGAGGACCGGCCTGTTCGCCGACGGCCGGGTCGAGGTCAGCGGCCCCGACCTGGCGGCCGACCTGACGGTGGGGCTGCCCGGATGACCGACCGTCCGAACGTGGTGGAGCTGCGCGGCGTCTCCAAGCGCTACCCGGGCGGCGTCACCGCCCTGCGCGAGGTGGACCTGGCCGTCGGCCGGGGCGAGCTGCTGGGGATCGTCGGCCGGTCCGGCTCCGGCAAGTCCACGCTGCTGAACATCATCGGCACCCTGGACCGGCCGACCGAGGGCACCGTGGTGATCGACGGCCACGACATCGCCACCCTCTCCGACCGGCGGCTGTCCGCGCTCCGGGCCCGCCGGATCGGCTTCGTCTTCCAGCAGTTCCACCTCGCACCCGGCATCCCGGTGCTGGACAACGTGGCGGACGGCCTGCTGTACGCGGGAGTGCCGATGCGCGGCCGGCGGGCGGCGGCCGAGGCGGCCCTGGTCCGGGTGGGCCTCGGCCACCGGCTCACCCATCGGCCGCACGAGCTGTCCGGCGGCGAGCGGCAGCGGGTGGCGATCGCCCGCGCGGTGGTCGGCGATCCGGCCCTGCTGCTGGCCGACGAGCCGACCGGCAACCTGGACTCCGCCTCCGGCGCGGCGGTGCTCGGCGTCCTCGACGAACTCCACCGGGCCGGCACCACCGTCCTGGTGATCACCCACGACCTGGAGACCGCGGCCCGACTGCCGCGCCAGGTCCACGTCCACGACGGCCGGGTCACGGCCGCCCGTCCGGAAGGCTTCCCCGCATGACTTGGACCCCCGCCCGGCTGCGCCCGGCCGACGTCGCCCGGGTCGGCGCCGCCGGGCTGCGGGCCCGTCCGCTGCGCGTGGTGCTCTCGGCGCTGGGCATCGCGATCGGCATCGCGGCGATGCTCGCCGTGATCGGGATCTCCAGCTCCGGCCGGGCGGACCTGGACCGGACGCTCGACCGGCTCGGCACCAACCTGCTGACCGTCAGTCCCGGCAACGACCTGCTGGGCACGGCCGCCCGGCTGCCGGTCGAGTCACCCGCGATGGTGCGCCGGGTCGGCCCGGTGGAGTCCGTCGCGGCGGTCGGCCGGATCCCCAACACCGCCGTCTACCGCAACGACCACATCCCTGACGGGTGGACCAACTCCATCGCGGTGCTCGCCGCCCGCGCCGAGCTGCCCACCGCGGTGGGCGCCCGGGTGCGCACCGGCGGCTGGCTGAACCCGGCGACCGAGGAGTACCCGGGGGTGGTGCTCGGCTCCCGTGCCGCGGACCGGCTCGGCATCACCGTCCCCGGCACCCGGGTGTGGCTGGGCGGGCAGTGGTACTCGGTCGCCGGGATCCTCGAACCGGTGCCGCTGGCCTCCGAGTTGGACTCGGCGGCACTGATCGGCTGGCCCTCGGCGGAGCGGCTGCTGCACTTCGACGGGCATCCCACCCAGCTGTACGTCCGAGCCGCGCCGCCCGCGGTGGAGGCAGTCCGGTCGGTGCTCGCGGCCACCGCCAACCCGGAGTCGCCGTCCGCGGTCCGGGTCTCCCGACCCTCGGACGCGCTGGCCGCTCAGCGCGCCACCGACACCGCGCTCAGCGGGCTGCTGCTGGGCCTCGGCTCGGTGGCGCTGCTGGTGGGCGGGATCGGGGTGGCCAACACCATGGTGATCTCGGTGCTGGAGCGGCGGGCCGAGATCGGACTGCGGCGCTCGCTGGGCGCGACCCGCGGGCAGATCCGGGTGCAGTTCCTGACCGAGTCGCTGCTGCTGTCGGCGCTCGGCGGGCTGGTCGGCGCGGCGCTGGGCACGGTGGCGACCGCGGGGTACGCGGTGTCGCGGGGCTGGCCGACGGTGGTGCCGCTGTGGGCGGCGGCCGGCGGGATCGCCGCGACGCTGCTGATCGGCGGGCTGGCCGGCCTCTACCCCGCCGTCCGGGCGGCCCGGCTCTCGCCCGCCGAGGCACTGGCCACACCATGACCTAGCATATGAAGGTGAAGTAAGCCACAAACCTTCGGATCCAATTTGTTCCAGCGGGTGAGGCCGTGCGAGAGTAGAGCAAGTCGGACAAACACCCCCGACTTCTTGATCCACGGCCTCCCGGACCCGGTTCGGCCGTCTGCACCGCGTGGCACGCACCCCCTCGGCCGGCGCGGTGACATGGCAGGGGCCCCCAGACCACACACACGGTGGACGGGGGCCCCGCACTGTCTCTTCACTCGAACGAGTGGGTCACATCTGGGAGTTGGCCGATCCGGCCCGCTCGCGCACCTTCAGCTCGAACCAGACGGCCTTGCCGCGGGGCAGCAGGTCCGCCCCCCAGCGCTCGGCGATCGAGTCGACCAGCTTGAGCCCGTTGCCGGTGGCGTAGCCGGTCTCGTTGGCGACGATCAGGCAGGGCAGCGCCCGTGAGGAGTCCCGCACTTCGACGCGCAGCCAGCCCGGTCTGCGAATCACCCGCAGTCCGACGATCCGGCCGCCGGTGTGCCGGACGGCGTTGGCGACCAGCTCGCCGGTGAGTAACTCCCCCGCCTCCAGGAGCTGGTGGAGCCCCCAGAGGCGCAGCAGGGCGAGCACCGTGCGGCGCGCCACCGCGGCCGAGGCCGGCCGGGAAGGCAGCGGAGCCTCCCGCGGCTCGGCGGGATCGCGGAGCAGCGCGACGCACGCCCGCTCCAGCTCTTCGGACGTCATCCGTTCCAGATCTGCCAGCACCACCCGACCACCGGTCTCCGACAGATCGTCATCGCCCGCTGGTGCCAACCGATGTGACGCCAGAGTCGCTTCGCCGATTCCCGCCATGGGGCCATCATTGCGGAACGCAAGCGGGCGCGTACGGACAATGAGCAAACGATCACTAGTCACTTGGCATATGCCGAACGCAACCGAAAGTTCACTCGAGCGGAACCGAGCGGAACCGGGCGAAAGCGGACGGTCACCGGCGGGCGGTCACCAGGAGCCCCAGGGGACGTTCCAGCCGCCGAGGCCGTTCTCCGGCGACACGGTGCGGCCCTTGGAGTTGATCACCGTGACCACGTCGCCGACCATCGTCGACTGGTAGAACTTGCCCGCCGCGGAGCTCTCGCTGCCCGCCTCGGTGTCCCGCAGGCCGATGCAGCCGTGGCTGCCGTTGGAGACGCCGATGGCGGAGCTCCAGGAGTTGCCGTGGACGTAGGTGCCGCTGTCGGTGAGCCGGATGGCGTGCGGGACGACCAGGTCGTACTCGTCGTTGGAGCCGGCGGCCGTGATGCCGTTGGAGGTCATCCGGGTGCGGCCCTCCATCGCCTCGACCACCATCGAGCCGTTCCAGGTGTCGAAGCCCGGCTTGCCGGCGGTGAAGGGCACCGAGTCGACCTGCTGGCCGTCGCGGACCACGGCCATCCGGTGGGTGTTGACGTCGACCGTGGAGACCTGCGAGCGGCCGATGGTGAAGGGCTCGTCCTTGTCCACGCCGCCGTACACGCCGGGGGCCGTCTCGACGCTCTTCAGGCGGTACTTCACGGTCACCTTGGTGCCCGGCGTCCAGTACTTCTCCGGGCGGAAGTCGATCCGGTTGTCGTCCATCCAGTGGCCGCGCACCACGGTGCCGTCGGAGGCCTCGACGGTGACGCCCTTGACCACCGCGTCGCGGTTCTTGACCGCGCGCTCGAAGCGCAGCGAGACGATCATGCCGACGCCGTACGTCCCGTCGTCGGTGATGTTGTCGCTGGCGCCCGCGTCCTTGGCCGGGGTGAGCGTGGTGAAGGTGCTCTCGGTGCCGGCGGTGACGCCCTGGGCGTCGACGGCCAGCGCGCTGACCCGGTACTGGGTGGAGACCTGGAGGTTGCCGGTGGGCGCCCAGCTGAGGCCGTCGGCGGCGACCGCGCCGGGCACCTCGGTGCCGTTGGGGGCGGTGACCTTGACGGTGGTCAGCTTGCCGCTCGTCACCGAGACCTTGAGCGCCCCGGCGGGCTTGACGTCCTTGGCCCCGGTCGCCGGCTCGACGGTCACCACGGCGGCCGAGACCGTCGGCTTGGGCGACTCCGCCAGCTTCGCGGCCGCCGGGGCGGCGCCCGCGGGGTCCTTCGCCTTCGCGCCGGCCGCACTGCACCCGGTCAGCGCCGCCGTCAGTATCAGTGCGCCGCCGAGCGCCCCCACGGCCAGGCCCCTGCGCGTTCCCCGCGTCGACTCCACCTTCGCCAACTCCCCACCGCTCTCCGCTGCAGGCCCCGTTCCGGCGATCCGCCCCGGCCTGTCAGCTCTTTACACGGTCTACCCCATCAGGAAGTTGCAGACGCCAGGTCCGGATTCGGTCACGATGGGAGAACGAACGCCGACGGCCCGGCCGCTCCGAGGAGCGGCCGGGCCGTCGAGGGGGTCTCAGCAGGTCACCACTGGGCCCACGGCACGGTCCAGCCGCTCAGGCCGTTGTCGCCGGAGACGGTCGCGCCCTTGGAGTTCTTGATCTGCACCACGTCGCCGATCATCGAGGAGGCGAAGAACTTGCCCGCGGTGGAGGCGTCGTCGCCGCCCTTGGCGTCCTGCATCGAGATGCAGCCGTGGCTGGCGTTGTACTTGCCGAAGGCGTTGCCCCAGTAGTTGCCGTGCACGTAGGTGCCGGTGGCGGTGAGCCGCATCGCGTGCGGGACGTCCGGGACGTCGTACTCCTCGCCCTTGATGTTGGAGACGGTGGCGGAGTTCATCCGGGTCACCTTCTCCTTGGCGGAGACGACCATGGTGCCGTTCCAGGACGGGTTCTGGTCGTCACCGGCGGTGATCGGGATCTGCTGGGTCGACCCGTCGCCCTTCTTCACCGTCATCATGTGGCTGCCCGCGTCGGCCACCGAGACCTGGTAGCGGCCGATGGTGAAGGGCTCGTCCTTGTCCACGTCGCCGTAGACGCCGGGCGAGATCTCGACGTTCTTCAGCCGGTACTTCACGGTCACCTTGGTGCCGGGCTTCCAGTACTCCTGCGGACGGAAGTCCAGGCGCTGGGTGCCGAACCAGTGGCCCTTGGCCACGGTGCCGTCGGCGGCGGTCACGGTGATGCCCTTGAGGACCGCGTCCTTGTTCTTCACCGACTTGCTGAAGTTCACCGAGACGATCATGCCGACGCCGTACGTGCCGTTGTCGGCGATGTTGTCGTTGGTCGCGACGGTCTTCGCCGGGGTGAGCGTGGTGAAGCTGGTGGTGGAGGCGGCGACCAGGCCGGCCGCGTCCTTCGCCTGGACGTTCACCTTGTACGTGGTGCCGACGGCGAGCGACTCGCTGGGCTTCCAGGTCAGGTTGTCCGCCGAGATGGCGCCGGCCACCGCCTTGCCGTTCTTGTCGGTCACCTCGACGCTGACCAGCGTGCCGGAGGCGACGCTGACCTGGACGCCGTCCTTGGGGGCCACGTCCTCGGCGCCGTCCTTGGGGGTGACGGTCAGCTGGGCGGCCGAGACCTTCGGGGCCGCCGGGCTGCTGGCCGCGCTCGCGGAACCTCCGCCGCCGCCGTCGGCCGAGCCGCCGCCCTTGGCACCTCCGCCGCCGCCGCAGGCCGCGGTCAGCAGCAGCGCGCCACCCACCAGTGCGGCCACACCCACGCGGGCCGCGCGGCCCCGTCCGGCGCCCGCAGTCGTACTCGTCGCGGCTTCGGCCGCCTGAACCGGCTTCACTCGGTCGTCTCCCCTCCCGGTATCCACAGCGAATACACGCGTGTGCGCCCGGGTTGGTTGCACCGGGGAATGGCAGGATAACGGGCCCGTTCGAGTGAATCTTGGGCGGGAGGCCGGTGCCGGTTCCGTGAACCCCGTGCGCAGGAGGTCAGCGCGCGCCCAGCGCGCTGCCCGCGACCCACTGGGCCCAGCCGAGGTTCCAGCCGTTCAGGCCGTTGTCCGGCGGCACCCGGTCGCCCGCCGGGCCGCGCACCTCGATCACGTCGCCGAGCAGGGTGTGTTCGAAGAACCAGCCGGCCGGGGAGTCCGCCGAGCCGCCCTTGACGTCCGCCAGCCCGATGCAGCCGTGGCTGGTGTTGGCGCTGCCGAAGACCTCGCGGGGCGCCCAGTAGTTGCCGTGCACGAAGGTGCCCGAGCCGGTCAGCCGCATCGCGTGCGGCACGTCCTTGATGTCGTACTCGTCACCCATCCCCACGGTCTGCGAGTTCATCCGGGTCACCGCGTACTTCTCCGAGACCACCATCGCGCCGAGGTAGGTGGGGTGCTCCGGGCTGCCGCCGCTGATCTTCAGGGTGCGCAGCAGCCTGCCGTCCTGCCGGACGGACAGGGTGCGGCTGTCCAGGTCGGCGACCGAGACCTGCGACCGGCCGACGGTGAAGTGCACGTCCTTCGCCTGGGTGCCGACGAAGCCGGGGGCGCCCTGCACGTCCTTGAGCCGCAGCGCCAGGGTGACCCGGGTGCCGGCCGCCCAGTACCGCTGGGGCCGGAAGTCCAGCCGCCGGTTGCCGAACCAGTGGCCGACCACCGGCACCGGCGGGTCGGCGGTGACGGTGATCGCCCGCTCCACCGCCGCGCGGTCGGTGATCGGGCGGGTGAAGCGCAGCGAGACCGGCATGCCGACGCCGACCGTGGAGCCGTCCTCGGGGGTGAAGAAGGCGGCGAAGGTGCGGTCCGGGGCGAGCGTGGTGAAGCCGGTGTGCTGGGCGGCCTTCAGGCCGGAGGCGTCCTCGGCGACCGCGTCCAGGGTGTACGCGGTGGCGAGCGCGAGCCGCCCGGTCGGAGCCCAGGCGGTGCCGTCCGGCCCGATCGTGCCGGGCACCTCGGCGCCCCGGTCGTCGGCGAGCCTCACCGACAGCAGCCGGCCCTGGGCGACGGTGACCCGGACCGCGCCCGCGAGAGCCACGTCCTGGCTGCCGTCGGCCGGCGTGGCGGCGAGCTGGGCCCGGGAGACCGCCGGGGTGGGCGCCGCCGGCCCGACCCGGTCGGCGGAGGCGGGCGCGGGCCGGGCGGCCGAGCAGCCGACCAGCAGCAGCCCGAGGACGGCCGCCGCCGACCGCCGTGCCCAGACCCGAACTCCGGGGCGCATCGCGGGCCTCCGCCTGTACTAGATCCACTCGATACCGGTCGGTCTAACGACCTGTACCGGCCGTGGACACGAGGGAACGTTTTCGCAGGCCTCCCGGTGGGCACGAGGCAGAATTGATCACGGTGCGTCACGCTACGGATCAATGGGTGACGAAGGCATCGGATCAGGGAACAACAGGGAGACGGGGACGGGCCCCCGTATGGCTGGGAGGGTTCCATGACCGCGTGGCGGGAGCTGGGGACGGACACCCCCTGGACGGGCACGCCCTGGCCGGGCAGCTGGCAGCCGCTGGGCGCCCGGTTCCGGACCGACCCGGAGGGCACCAGCGGCACCAACTTCGCGCTCTGGGCGCCGGGGGCGGAGGCGGTCGACCTCTGCCTGTTCGACGAGGAGGGCCGGGAGAGCCGGCACCGGCTCACCGAGCAGGACTTCCAGACCTGGCACGGGTACCTGCCCGGGGTCCTGCCCGGCACCCTGTACGGCTTCCGGGTGCACGGCCGCTGGGACCCGTGGACCGGCGCCCGGTGGAACCCGGCCAAGCTGCTGCTCGACCCGTACGCGCGGGCGATCGACGGGCAGTACACCGCGCACGACGCGACCTGCGCCGCCGTCCGCGGCTGGCCCGAGCGGGAGGTCGCCGACACGGTCCGCGACAACCGCGACTCGGCGTCGTACGTGCCCAAGGCGGTGGTGGTCCACGACGACGACGACTGGTACGACGACCAGCGGCCGAAGACCCCCTGGGCCGAGACCGTGCTGTACGAGGTGCACGTGCGCGGCTTCACCATGCGCCACCCCGGCGTGCCGCCGGAGCTGCGCGGCACCTACGCCGGGCTGGCGCACCCGGCGGCCGTCGAGCACCTGACCCGGCTCGGGGTGACCGCGGTGGAGCTGCTGCCGGTCCACCACCACGTCAGCGAGGACCACCTGCAGGCCCGCGGACTGACCAACTACTGGGGCTACAACACCCTGGGCTTCTTCGCCCCGCACGCCGGCTACGCGGCGGCCGGCAGCCGGGGGCAGCAGGTCGGCGAGTTCAAGCGGATGGTGCGGGCCCTGCACGCGGCCGGCATCGAGGTGATCCTCGACGTGGTCTACAACCACACCGCCGAGTCCGGGGTGATGGGCCCCTCGCTGTCCTTCCGGGGCGTCGACAACGGCGGCTACTACCGGCTGGACCGCTCCCGGCGCGGCTACGCGGACTACACCGGCTGCGGCAACACCCTGGACACCCGGCAGCCGCACGTGATCCGGCTGATCACCGACTCGCTGCGGTACTGGGTGGCCGAGATGGGCGTGGACGGCTTCCGCTTCGACCTGGCGGCCGCGCTCGCCCGGGGCAGCGACGGCGTGGAGATGCACCACCCGTTCCTGGCCGCGGTCTCCCAGGACCCGCTGCTCAGCCGGGTCAAGCTGATCGCCGAACCGTGGGACGTCGGCCCGGGCGGCTACCAGGTGGGCGGCTTCCCGCCGCTGTGGGCCGAGTGGAACGACAAGTACCGGGACACCGTCCGGGACTTCTGGCGCGGCGCCCGGCCGGACGTCCGGGAGCTCGGCTACCGGCTGTCCGGCTCCTCCGACCTCTACCAGCGCGGCGGGCGGCGGCCGTACGCCTCGGTCAACTTCGTCACCGCGCACGACGGCTTCACCCTGCGCGACCTGGTCTCGTACAACCGCAAGCACAACGAGGCCAACGGCGAGTCCAACCGGGACGGCACCGACGACAACCGCTCGTGGAACTGCGGCGCCGAGGGCGAGAGCGACGACCCCGCGGTGACCGGGCTGCGGGGGCGCCAGCTGCGCAACCTGATGGCCACCCTGCTGCTCTCCACCGGCGTCCCGATGATCACCGCCGGGGACGAGCTGGGCCGCACCCAGGGCGGCAACAACAACGCCTACTGCCAGGACGCCGAGCTGAGCTGGCTGGACTGGTCGCTGCTGGAGCAGCCGGAGTGGCGCTCGCTCTGCGAGCTGACCGGCCGGCTGGTGCGGCTGCGCCGCGAGCACCCGGTGCTGCGCCAGCGGGCCTTCTTCTCCGGCCGGACGGCCGGTCCGGGCGGGCCGCGCGACCTCGGCTGGTTCACCCCGGCCGGGCGGGAGATGACCGAGGCGGACTGGTTCGCGCCGACCCATGCGCTCGGCATGCTGCTCTCCGGCAGCGCCATGTCCGAGCGCGACCTGCGGGGCCGGGAGGTCTTCGACGACAGCTTCCTGCTGCTGCTCAACGCCGGGCACCAGCCGCTCGCCTTCACCCTGCCGGGCGAGCCCTGGGCGACCGGCTACCGGGTCCTGGTGGACACCGCCCTGCCGGACGAGCCGGACGGCGTCCACAAGGCGCTGGCCCGGGTCACCCTCGGCGCCCGCTCGCTCCAACTCCTGCGGGCCGTCGGCCCCTAGAGCCCCTCCTGTCGCTTCGCACCCGTCCGACCATGGCCGGTTCTCGACAACAGGTGCGAAAAACCTGGTGAGAAATGTCGGTGCGGCGGCCTACCCTCTCGGCGATGGCCGAGAACCAAGAGACCGCCGCCCCGCCCACCCCCGCGGACGGCGACGGACTCTCACCAGACCGAACAGCCGTGACGACCCCGCCGCGGCACTCCGTCGTACGCTCCCTGCTCCGCCTGTGGCCCTACGCCCGGGTCGCCCGCTGGCGGATCGCCGGCTCGGTGGCCGCCGCCGGGCTGGCCTCGCTGAGCGTGCTCGCCGTGCCGATCGTGCTGCGCTCGATCGTCGACGGCCCGATCGCCCACCGCGACCTGGCCGCGCTCTGGCCGCTCGCCGGGCTGCTGCTCGCGCTGGGCCTGGCCGAGGCGGCGCTGTTCTACACCCGACGGGTGATCCTGGCCCGGCCGATGGCCCGGGTCGAGACCGCGATGCGCGGCGACCTCTACGCCAAGCTGCAGCGGCTGCCGGTCTCCTTCCACGACCGCTGGCCCTCCGGCCAGCTGCTGTCCCGGGCCACCGCGGACATGTTCGTGATGCGGCTGTTCTTCGTCTTCCCGCTGGTCTTCCTGATCGTCAACTCGACGGTCTTCCTGACCGGCACCGCGCTGATGTTCGTGCTGGACTGGCGGCTCGCGCTGATCACCCTGCTGCCCGCGCTGCCGCTGATCGTCTACACCCGGCGCTTCGAGGGCAACTACCAGGTCACCTCGCGCCTCGCCCAGGACCAGAACGGCGACCTGACCACCGTGGTCGAGGAGTCGGTGCTCGGCATCCGGATCCTCAAGGCCTTCGGCCGGCACCGCACCATGGCCGAGGAGTTCCGCCGCCTCGGCCTGGAGCTGAAGCAGACCGAGCTGCGCCGGGCCGGTCTGCTCGGCAACCTGTGGGCGGTCATCGTCGGCCTGCCCGAGCTGGCCCTCGGCTGCGCACTCGCGGTCGGCGCCTGGCAGGTCGCCGACGGCTCGATGTCGGCCGGCACCCTGGTCGCCTTCCTCTCCACCGCGCTCGCCCTGCGCTGGCCGGTGGAGTCGCTCGGCTGGCTGCTCGGCTTCGCCGCCGAGGCCGCCAGCGCCTCCGACCGCTTCTTCGAGGTGATGGACGAGCCCGAGGCCTCCGCCGAGCCCAGCGGCCTGGTCCCCGCCCAGGAGAGCGGCATCCGCTTCACCGGCGTCCGCTTCCGCTACCCGGACGCGCCGGACGACACCCCCGACCTGCTCGACGGGATCGACCTGCACGTCCGCCCCGGCGAGACGATGGCCCTGGTCGGCACCACCGGCTGCGGCAAGACCACGCTCACCGCGCTGATCCCCCGGCTGTACGAGACCACCGGCGGCTCGATCACCCTGGACGGCACCGACATCCGCGACCTGTCCCGGGCCCGGCTGCGCGAGCTGGTCTCGGTCGCCTTCGAGGAGCCCACCCTGTTCTCCGCGAGCGTCCGGGAGAACGTCCTGATGGGCGCCCCCGACGCCGGACCCGACCGGCTCGCCGTCGCGCTGGACACCGCCCAGGCCGGCTTCGTGGAGAAGCTGCCCGAGGGCACCGACACCCAGGTCGGCGAGCAGGGCCTGAGCCTGTCCGGCGGCCAGCGTCAGCGCCTCGCGCTGGCCCGCGCCGTGGTCGGCGACCCGCGCTTCCTGGTCCTCGACGACCCGCTGTCCGCCCTCGACGTGCACACCGAGGCCCTGGTCGAGCGCGCGCTGCGCCAGGTGCTCGCCTCCACCACCGCCCTGGTGGTCGCCCACCGCCCGTCCACCGTGCTGCTGGCCGACCGGGTCGCCCTGCTGGAGGACGGCCGGATCGCCGCCGTCGGCACCCACCAGGAGCTGCTGCACAGCTCCCCGGCCTACCGGGCCCTGATGTCCGGCGAGGCCGCCCCCGAGCTCGAAGGGTCCCTGCCCCGATGACCACCACCGTCGCCCCCGCGGAACCGGCCGAGGAGCAACTCCCACCCTCCGAGGACCCCGCGCTGCCCCCCGCCGCCGAGGACGAGGACATCCCCGTCCCGCCCGGAGCCCCGCGCCGCCTGCTCGGCGAACTGCTCGGCCCGCACCGCCGCCGGATCACCGGCGCGGTGCTGCTGATCCTCGTCCAGCAGGCCGCCATGCAGGCCGGCCCGCTGCTGGTCGCGCTCGCCATGGACCGCGGCATCCCCGCGCTGCGCGACCACGACAGCGGCCCGCTGATCGCGGTCATCGCCGCGTACCTGGGCTGCGCGCTGGTCGCCACCGTGCTGCAGCGCGCCTTCATCCGGGTCAGCGCCCGGATCAACCAGGACATCCTGCTCGACCTGCGCAGCCGGATCTTCCGGCACGCCCAGCGGCTCAGCCTCGACTTCCACGAGCGCTACACCTCCGGCCGGATCATCTCCCGCGCCACCAGCGACGTGGACGCCCTGCGCGAGCTGCTCGCCGAGGGTCTGCAGGAACTGCTGATGGTCGGCCTGTCGGTCTGCTACATCACCGTGGTGCTGATCTGGATGGACTGGCGGCTCGGCCTCGCCGCGCTGATCTCCTTCCTGCCGATGTACCTGATCGTCCGCTCCTTCCGGCGCCGCTCCCAGCAGGTCTACCGGCGCTCCCGGACGGCGGTCGCCGCGCTCATCGTCCGCTTCACCGAGACCATGAACGGCATCCGCCCGGTCCAGGCCTTCCGCCGCGAGGCCGCCAACGAGAAGGCCTTCGCCGCCGTCAACCAGCAGTCCGCCGCCGCCACCGCCGACGGCCTGCTGGAGATGGCCCGCTACGTCGGCCTGTCCCGGGCCACCGCCAACGTCTGGATCACCGCCGTCGTGCTGTACGGCGCGTACCTGGTCACCGACGGCAGCCTGGAGCTCGGCGTGCTCACCGCCTTCGTGCTCTACCTGCGCCGCCTGTACGACCCGATCGACCAGCTGGCGATGTTCCTGAACAGCTACCAGTCCGCCGCCGCCGCGCTGGAGAAGATGGCCGGCCTGCTCGCCCACGAGCCGACCGTCGCCGAGACCACCGCGCCCGTCGAGCTGCCCGACGCCGCCGGGAAGGGCCGCGAGGTCGGCTTCCGCGGCGTCCGCTTCGCCTACCGGACCGGAAAGGAGGTGCTGCCCACCTTCGACCTGGTGCTGCCCGCCGGGCAGACCACCGCCGTGGTCGGCGCCACCGGCGCCGGCAAGTCCACCCTGGCCAAGCTGCTCGCCCGGTTCTACGACCCGACCGACGGCCGGGTCACCCTGGACGGCGTCGACCTGCGCGACCTGGCCACCCCGACCCTGCGCGCCAACGTGGTGATGGTCACCCAGGAGTCCTTCCTGTTCTCCGGGACGGTCGCCGAGAACATCGCCATCGGCCGGCCCGACGCCACCCGCGAGGAGGTCGAGGAGGCCGCCCGGGCGATCGGCGCGCACGAGTTCATCACCGCCCTGCCGAACGGCTACGACACCGACGTCCGCAAGCGCGGCGGCCGGATCTCCGCCGGCCAGCGCCAGCTGGTCGCCTTCGCCCGGGCACTGCTCGCCGACCCGGCCGTGCTGATCCTGGACGAGGCCACCTCGTCGCTGGACGTGCCCGGCGAGCAGGCGGTGCAACGCGCGATGCGCACCGTCCTGGCCGGCCGCACCTCGGTGATCATCGCCCACCGGCTCTCCACCGTGGAGATCGCCGACCGTGTCCTGGTGATGGACCAGGGCCGGGTGGTCGAGGACGGCACCCCCGCCGACCTCACCGCCGGCGAGGGCCGCTTCGCCACCCTCCACCAGACCTGGCGCGACAGCCTGGTGTAAAGCAACAGCAGGGCGCTAGCCAAGGGGGTCGGCCAGGCCCGGGCCTTCCGCCAGCAGGCGGTCGACCGCCGCCAGCGCCGTTGCCAGGCGCTCCTCGCGGGTGCCGGTGACCTCGATCCAGGAGACCGGCTGGGCGGCGAGCACCTCGCGGAAGCGGCCGTTCATCCAGGCCCGCAGGTGCTCGCCGTCGCGCAGGCCGTCGTCCTCGAAGGCGACCCCCGCCTCCGAGGTGAGCAGGTACAGCGCCCGCGCGGGCATCGCCGCGGCCAGCTCCCGCACCTCGGGGGTGGCCGCGCCGACGTACCGCTCCTGCCAGACGGTGGTGGCCAGCGCGTCGGTGTCGCAGACCAGCACCGGCCCTCCGGCGCGGGCGGCCCTCTCCTCCGCCTCGGTCTGCCGCCGGGCCACCAGGGCGAAGTCCGGGTCGCCCCAGTCCAGGTCGAAGACGGTCGGCGCGGGTCCGCCGGCCGGGGCGAGGGCGCGGGCGACGGCGAGCTTGGCCACGGTCAGTTCCCGTCCGTACTCGGGCACCCAGCCGGTCGGGCCGTGCGGACCGCCGCGGGCGCGCAGCGCCTCGGCGAGGTCGCGGGAGAGCGTGGTCGTCCCGGTGGACTCGGCGCCCAGCACCACCACCCGGCGGGCGAGCCAGGCGCGGACGGGCGGCTCCAGGTCGGCCCAGTGCGCGACCGGGTCGGCCCGCACCTTCGTCCCGGAGACCGGGAAGGTGTCCCGGGGCCGGTCGAGCACCACCGGCGCGGCGCCGAAGCGGCGGGCCAGCTCGACCCCGTACGGCTCGGAGCTGAACACCGCGTCCACCGGCGGCCCCTCCACCGACCTGACCGCGTCCCGCATCAGGGCGACGTGTCCGGCCCAGATCTCCTCGCTGTCGTAGTCGACCTCCAGGTTGTCCACGGTGCCGACCACCCGTACCCGGGGTTCGGCGGCCCAGGCCTCGCGGATCCACGCCACCCGCGCGGCCAGCGGTATCGACTCGACGTCGGCGGCCATCACCACCACGGTGACCCGCTCGCAGGCGTCGGCGGCGCTGCGGATCAGGAAGTGGTGTCCGGCGTGCGGCGGGTAGAACTTGCCGATCACCAGCCCGTGCCCGAAGCGGCTCATGCGCCCGCCACCGCCATCCGGCCGAGGTCGGTCCGTTCGCGCTGCCAGGCCCGCAGGCCGGCCAGGCACATCGCGAGGAACAGTACGTAGACCGCGCCGGTCAGGTAGAGGCCCTTGGCGAGGTAGAGCGGGATGTAGACCAGGTCGGCGGCGATCCAGAACCACCAGGTCTCGATCCGCTTGGTGTTCAGCAGCCACTGGGCGGCGAGCGAGAGCGCGGTGGTGAGCGCGTCCCAGAACGGCGCGCTGTCGCCGGCGCGGGCCAGCACCAGGGTCAGGCCCGCGGTCACCGGGACCAGCAGCGCGGCCGTCAGCGCGACGGTGCGCGGGCCGGCGGTGCGGATCTCCCGCCGGCCGTGCCGTTCGCCGCCGCGCAGCCACTGCCACCAGCCGTGCACGCCGAGCGCCAGGAAGACGATCTGCAGCGTGGCGTCGGCGTACAGCTTGGCGTCGGTGAAGAGCACCAGGAAGAACAGGCAGTTGGCGATGCCGACCGGGAAGTTCCAGACGCTCGCCCGGACGGTCAGTGCGACGCACGCCGCGCCGGTGGCGAAGCCCAGCAGTTCGGTCCAGTCGAGCGACATGACCCCTCCTTGATTAACGTCAGGGTGACGATAAGGGAAATGCGGGAGCCTGCCAAGTGCCGGGACGGCTAGGGTGCGCTGCGTGGACGATCGGAACGAACCGGGGACCCCGGACACCCGCGGCCCCGCCCGCTACCTCTGGTGGCTGACCCGCAGCCAGAAGGGGCGGGTGGCGGCCGGCGGCATCCTCGGCACCACGTGGATGCTGATGCTCACCCTGCAGCCGTACCTGCTCTCCCGCGCGATCGACGAGGGCCTGCGCGCCGACCGGCCGGGCCGGGTGGTCGGCTGGGCGGCGGTGATCCTGGTCTGCGGGGTGGTCAACGCCTGGATCAGCATGCTGCGCCACCGCACCATGACCCGGATCCGGATGGACGCCACCTTCCGCACCGTCCGGGTGGTGATCCGTCAGTCGGTGCGGCTGGGCGCCGCGCTGCCCCGGCTGGTCACCTCCGGCGAGGTGGTCACCATCGGCATCGGCGACGTCGGCCAGATCGCCCGCACCCTGACCTTCGTCGGTCCGGGCGTCGGCTCGGTCGTCGCCCTGGCCGCCGTGGCCTGGCTGCTGCTGGCCATCTCCCCGCTGCTGGCCACCGTCGTACTGCTGGGCGTCCCGCTGATGGTGGTCCTGGTCGGGCCGCTGCTCGGCCGGCTGCGCGGAGCGGAGTCCAGCTACCGCGAACGCCAGGGCCTGCTGGCCGCCCGCTTCGAGGACATGGTCGGCGGGCTGCGGGTGCTGAGCGGCCTCGGCGGCAAGGAGACCTACGCCGCGCGCTACCGGCGCGACTCCCAGGGGCTGCTCACCGACGGCTACCGGGTCGGCGCGGTCACCAGCTGGCTGCAGTCCTTCGGCGTCGGCCTGCCCACCCTGTTCCTCGCCGCCGTCACCTGGCTGGCCGCCCGGATGGCCGCGAGCGGCGAGATCACCGTCGGCGAACTGGTCGCCGTCTACGGCTACGTCGCGGTGCTGGTCGTCCCGGTGCAGTTCCTGATCGAGAGCGGACAGGACATCAGCCGCGGCCTGGTCGCCGCCGGCCGGGTGGTCCGCTTCCTCGGGCTCGACCCCGGCACCACCCCCGACGGCCGCCCGGCGCCCGAGTCGCCCGCCGTCCTGCGCGACCCCGAGTCCGGCCTGGAGCTCGCCCCCGGCGGACTCACCGTGCTCGCCTGCGCCCGCCCCGAGGACAGCGCCGCCGTGGTCGACCGGCTCGCCCGCTTCGCCCCGTCCGCCGCCGAGTGGGGCGGCCACCGCCTCGACACCGTCGCGCTGCCCGCCGTCCGGGACCGGATCCTGGTCGCCGACAACGAGGCCGCGGTCTTCGCCGGCACCCTGCGCGAGGTGCTCTCCGGCCGCCGCCGGCCCACCGACGAGGCCCTGCTCGCCGCGCTGGACGCGGCCGCCGCCCTCGACGTGCTGCGCGGCCTGCCCGACGGCCTGGACTCCCGGATCGACGCGGAGGGCCGCAACCTCTCGGGCGGTCAGCGCCAGCGCCTGCGGCTGGCCCGCGCGCTCGCCGCCGAGCCCGACGTCCTGCTCGCCGTCGAACCGACCTCCGCCGTCGACGCCCACACCGAGGCCGCGATGGCCGCCGGTCTGCGCGCCGCCCGCACCGGCCGGACCACCCTGCTCACCGGTGTCTCCCCGCTGCTGCTCGACCGCGCCGACACCGTCGCCCACCTGGTCGACGGCAAGGTCGTCGCCACCGGCCGCCACCGGGACCTGCTCCGCGACCACCCCGGCTACCGGGCCCTGGTCTCCCGCGACGACGCCGAACCCGCGGGCGCCGCGGCCGACCTGCCCGCGACCGACCTGCCCGCGACCGACCTGCCCGCGCCGCGGACCGCCGAGGAGACCGTCCGATGACCGACCTGCCCGTCGCCGGACCCGCCGCCGTTCGCCGCGCCACCCTCGCCCTGATCCGGCGCGACCTGCGCGGCTTCACCTGGCTCCTCGCCCTCAACGCGCTCGCCGCCCTCGCCGGGCTGGTCGGCCCCTGGCTGCTCGGCCGGATCATCGACCGGGTCACCGCCGGGGCCGGCGCCGCCGCCGTCGACCGGCTCGCCCTCGCCATCCTGGCCGCCGCCCTCGCCCAGCTGCTGCTGGGCCGCCAGGCCCGGTACGCCGCCCACCGCTTCGGCGAGCGCACCTCCGCCCGGATCCGCGAGCAGTTCGTCGACCGCGCCCTCGCCCTGCCCCCCGCCACCGTCGAACGCGCCGGCACCGGCGACCTCACCACCCGCGGCACCACCGACGTCGCCGCCGTCGGCACCGCGCTGCGCGACGCCGCCCCCGACGTCTTCATCGCCCTGGTCCAGGTCCTGCTGATCGTCGGCGCCCTGCTCACCGTCCAGCCGGTGCTCGGCGCCTGCGGCGCCGTCGGGATGGCCGGCATCTGGCTCGGCGCCCGCTGGTACCTGCGCCGCGCCCGCACCGCCTACCTCGCCGAGGGCGCCGCCACCTCCACCCTCGCCGAGGCCATCGCCGCCACCGCCTCCGGCGCCCGCACCGTCGAGGCGCTCGGCCTCCAGGCGCGCCGCACCGCCACCGGTGAGGACGCCGTCGAGGACTGCCGCCGCACCCGGGAGCGCACCCTCTTCCTGCGGAACGTCTTCTTCCCGATCGTCAGCGTCTCGTACACCGTCCCGGTGGTCGTGGTGCTGCTCGCCGGCGCCTTCCTGCACACCCACGGCATGGTCACCCTCGGCGCCGCCGTCGCCGCCGCGCTGTACGTCCGCCAGCTGGAGAACCCGCTCGACACCGTCGTGGTCTGGATCGAGCAGCTCCAGTCCAGCGGCGCCTCCTACGCCCGGGTCGAGGGGCTCGCCGACCTTCCGGCCGAGTCCCCCGCCGACGGCGGCGAACCGGCCGACGACCGGATCGAGGTCAGCGCCGTCCGGTACGCGTACGAGGGCCACGACGACGTGCTGCACGGCGTCGACCTGACCGTCCGTCCCGGTGAGCGCCTCGCCGTCGTCGGACCGTCCGGCTCCGGCAAGACCACCCTCGCCCGGCTGCTCGCCGGCATGGACCGCCCCCGCGACGGCGCCGTCACCGTCGGCGGCACGCCCGTCGCCGACCTCGGCCCCGAACGCCTCCGCCGCCAGGTCGTCCTGGTCACCCAGGAGCACCACGTCTTCCTCGGCACCCTCCGCGACAACCTGCGGATCGCCGCACCGGACGCCGACGACGCCACCCTGACCGCCGCGCTCGACGCCGTCGGCTGGCAGCCGGATCTCCCCGACGGCCTCGACACCGAACTCGGCGCCGGCGGCCACCACCTCGACGGTGCCCACGCCCAGCAGCTCGCCCTGGCCCGGGTCGTGCTCGCCGACCCGCACACGCTGATCCTCGACGAGGCCACCGCGCTGCTCGACCCGCGCACCGCGCGCGCCACCGAACGCGCCCTGGCCGCCGTCCTGGACGGCCGCACCGTGATCGCCGTCGCGCACCGGCTGCACACCGCGCACGACGCCGACCGCGTCGCGGTCATGCAGTCCGGCCGGCTCACCGAGCTCGGCACCCACGACGAACTGCTCGCCGCGGAGGGTCCGTACGCGGACCTCTGGCACACCTGGAAGCAGTGAAGGGCCGGGGAGCGCACCGCCCCGGAGGCGGTGCGCTCCCCGTCGCCGCGCGTCAGCGCAGCATGCCGCTGTCCATCCCCGCCGTCTCCGCCGGGAGGGCGACCAGGCCGAGCTCCGCCGGGGAGGCGAGCAGCGGGTGGTCGGGCAGCACCCGGACGGTGTAGCCGAACGGGCCGGTCCGGGCCAGCTCCAGCAGGCCCTCGTACTTGATCCGCCCGTCCAGGTCGGGCCCGCCGGCCGGCTTCAGCGCGAGCACCGCCGCGTCCGAGATGCCGTCCGCCTCGTCGACCCGTCCGGAGACGACCTGGACCTCGACGTCCTCCGGCTGCAGGGTGCCGAGCGCGACCTGGACCCGCAGCGCGAGTGCCGTCCCGACCTCCTGCGCCTCGCCGGGCCCGTCCGCCTCGACGTGCTCGACCCGCACCGCGGGCCACCCGTCCCGGACCCGGGCCTTCCACTCGGCGAGCGTCCGCGCGCCCTCGTAGTCCGCCGCGGCCAGCTCGCGCTCGGCGTCCGCCGCCGGGGCGTACAGCCGCTCGACGTACTCGCGGACCATCCGGCCGGCCAGCACCTTGGGCCCGAGGGTGACCAGGGTGTGGCGGACCATGGAGATCCACCGGTGCGGCAGCCCGTCCGCGCCGCGGTCGTAGAACCGGGCGGCGACCTGGTGCTCGATCAGGTCGTACAGGGCGGCGGCCTCGATGTCGTCCCGCCGCACGGCCTCGGGGCTGTCGGGGTCGAGCCGGCTCTCGTCGCCGTCGGCGGTGGGGATGGCCCAGCCGTTCTGGCCGTCGTACCACTCGTCCCACCAGCCGTCGAGGATGGAGAGGTTGAGGCAGCCGTTGAGGGCGGCCTTCATCCCCGACGTCCCGCAGGCCTCCAGCGGTCGCAGCGGGTTGTTCAGCCAGACGTCGCAGCCGGGGTAGAGGGCCTTGGCCATCGCCATGTCGTAGTCCGGCAGGAAGACGATCCGGTGCCGCACCGCGGGGTCGTCGGCGAACGCGACCAGCTTCTGGATCAGCCGCTTGCCGCCGTCGTCGGCCGGGTGGGCCTTGCCGGCGACCACGATCTGCACCGGTGAGGTGGGGTGCAGCAGCAGCGCCTTCAGCCGCGCGGGGTCGCGCAGCATCAGGGTCAGCCGCTTGTACGAGGGCACCCGCCGGGCGAAGCCGATGGTGAGCACGTCCGGGTCGAGCACCGAGCCGACCCAGCCGAGCTCGGCCTCGCCGGCGCCGCGCTGCTGCCAGGAGGCCTTCAGCCGGAGCCGGGCCTCGTCGACCAGCTGGGCGCGCAGCGCACGCCGCAGCTCCCAGATCTCCGGGTTGCCGATCTTCTCCAGCTCGTTCCAGCGCTTGGCCTCGCCGACGGTGATGGCGTCCTCGGCCCGCTCGTGCCCGAGCACGGTCGCGCCGACCCGCACCACGGCGGGGTCGATCCAGGTCGGCGCGTGGACGCCGTTGGTGACGGAGGTGATCGGCACCTCCTCCGGGTCGAAGCCCGGCCACAGGCCGCTGAACATCTCGCGGCTGACCGAGCCGTGCAGGGTGGAGACGCCGTTGGCGCGCTGGGCGAGCCGCAGGCCCATCGCGGCCATGTTGAACAGCTTGGGGTCGCCGCCCTGCCAGCTCTCGGCACCGAGGGCGAGCACCTGGTCGACCGGCACGCCCTGGAGCGCCGCGTCCCCGCCGAAGTGGCGGGCGACCAGGTCCCGGTCGAAGCGGTCGATGCCGGCCGGGACGGGGGTGTGGGTGGTGAACAGCGTGCCGGCCCGGACGGCCTCCAGGGCGGCGGCGAAGCCCAGCCCGTCCTGCGCGGTGACCAGCTCGCTGATCCGCTCCAGACCGAGGAACCCGGCGTGGCCCTCGTTGGTGTGGAACACCTCCGGCTCGGGGTGCGCGGTCAGCCGGCAGTAGGTGCGGACGGCGCGCACGCCGCCGATGCCCAGCAGTATTTCCTGCAGCAGCCGGTGCTCGCTGCCGCCGCCGTAGAGCCGGTCGGTGACGTTGCGCTCGGCCGCGCTGTTGGCCTCGATGTCGGAGTCCAGCAGCAGCAGCGGCACCCGGCCGACCTGGGCGCGCCAGATCTGGGCGGCGAGCTGCCGGCCGCCGGGCAGTGCGAGGTCGACCCGGCAGGGGGTGCCGTCCGGCTCGCGGAGCAGGGTGACGGCCAGCTCGTCGGGGTCGAGCAGCGGGTAGCGCTCCTGCTGCCAGCCGTCCCGGGAGAGCGACTGCCGGAAGTAGCCGTGCCGGTAGAAGAGACCGACGCCGATCAGCGGGACGCCGAGGTCGGAGGCGGACTTGAGGTGGTCGCCGGCCAGGATGCCGAGGCCGCCGGAGTACTGCGGGAGCGCGGCGGCGATGCCGTACTCGGGCGAGAAGTAGGCGATGGCGGCGGGCAGCTCGCCGGCCGCGTCGCCGCTCCGGGTCGACTGGTACCAGCGGGGCCCGGACAGGTAGTCGCGCAGCTCGTCGGCGAGGTCGCCGAGGCGGCGCAGGAAGCGCCGGTCGGTGGCCAGGGCGGCCAGCCGGGCCGCCGGGACCTCGCCGAGCAACCGGACCGGGTCCTCCCCGACCGCGGCCCACACCTCGGGGTCGACGGAGCGGAAGAGCTCCCTCGTCTCCGGGTGCCAGGACCAGCGGAGGTTCAGCGCCAGCTCGTGCAGCGGCTGCAGTTCTTCGGGCAGGACGGTGCGGACGGTGAATCTGCGGATGGCCTTCACGGCGTGAAGCGTAACCGCCGGAATGCGCCTGAGTGGGCGTCAGTTGCCGTAGTGCACACCCGTTCGGCGCATTGGTGAGATCGTTTCAGGCGCGCTGGGGCGAACAGGGGCGCATTGGGGGCGCGCACCTGGCAACAGGTGCGCCCTGGGCGCATGAACACTTCGAGACGGTGGCATTTCCGGTGTCTGATTCACCTCTGGCCACCGTCCGAAATGAGACGCTTACCCGTACGCAGGTCTTGCCGGTGGTGCAAGGATGCACAAAGGTCGTTGGTGCCGCGGGGAGTGCGAACCGGAAGGCGCCCCTCGCTGCCCGGCGCCCGAAGCATGCCTCGTTGACGAACCCTCATCCCCCTTAGCCCATTCGGCTCCAGCTGGTGCGCTCCCGCGTGTCCTCCACCCCGACCCGATCGTTTTCGGGTGGGTTGGGTCACTCCGGGGCGCATCCTGAGTGGCGCGCGCCGGTCGTCGGGCAGGTGGTCAGGGCCGTCGGCGCGGGCACGCTCCGGTCGCGCGTCCTTCCTCACCCAGCAGTACTCCGGTACTCCCCCGGCACGCGGTCGGTGGGAGCTGCCGCCGATCTCGGGCAGGAGCTTGGCATGCACGGCGACACGCGGGACCAGTCCACCACCTTGCCGACGGACGGGACCGACACACCGTCAACTGCCGTGGAGCCACCGCTCCCGGCCCCGCGCAAGGCCGCCGCACCCCGCAAAGCCACCACCCCGCGCAAGGCCGCCGCACCGCGCCGGACGGCGGCGGCGGGCACCGCCGGCGCCACCGGCTCGCCCGAGGCCGGCAAGTCCGCACCCCGCAAGGCCACCCCCCGCAAGAGCACCACCCGCAAGACGACAGAGAGCGACACCGTGATCGGCCGCATCCCCGTCCTGGACGTCACCCCCCTCGTCGACGCCGGACGCCGTCCGGCCAAGGCCGTGGTCGGCGAACGCTTCCTGGTCTCCGCCACCGTCTTCCGCGAGGGCCACGACGCGGTCAACGCGAACGTGGTCCTGCGCGACCCGCGCGGCCGCAGCGGCCCCTGGACCCCGATGCGGGAGCTGTCCGAGGGCAGCGACCGCTGGGGCGCGTACGTCACGCCGACCGCCGCGGGCCGCTGGTCGTACCTGGTGGAGGCGTGGAGCGACCCGGTCGCCACCTGGCGCAAGACGGCCGCGGTGAAGCTGCCGGCCGGCATCGACACCGCGCTGGTGCTGGAGGAGGGCGCGGCCCTGCTGGAGCGCGCCGCGGGCGGGGTGCCGAAGAAGGAGGGCCGCCACCACGTGCTGGCCGCGGTGGACGCGCTGCGCGACCCGGGCCTGCCGCCGCTCAGCCGGTACGCGGCCGCGCTGGCCCCCGAGGTGCTGACGCTGCTGGCCCGCTACCCGCTGCGCGAGCTGGTCTCCGCCACCCGCCCGCTGCCGCTCCAGGTGGACCGCCAGCGCGCGCTGTACGGCGCCTGGTACGAGTTCTTCCCGCGCTCCGAGGGCGCGGTGGTGGACCCGTCCGGCACGTCCGCCCCGGTCTCCGGGACGCTGCGCACCGCCGCCGAGCGGCTGCCCGCGGTCGCCGCGATGGGCTTCGACGTGGTCTACCTGCCGCCGATCCACCCGATCGGCCGGGCCTACCGCAAGGGCCCCAACAACTCCCTGACCGCCGGCCCGCACGACGTCGGCTCGCCGTGGGCGATCGGCTCCCCCGAGGGCGGCCACGACGCCGTCCACCCCGACCTCGGCACCATCGAGGACTTCGACCACTTCGTCGCCGAGGCCACCGCGCTCAACCTGGAGGTGGCGCTCGACTTCGCCCTCCAGTGCTCGCCGGACCACCCGTGGGTCAACAAGCACCCCGAGTGGTTCACCCACCGCCCCGACGGCACCATCGCCTACGCCGAGAACCCGCCGAAGAAGTACCAGGACATCTACCCGATCAACTTCGACCAGGACTTCGACGGCCTGGTCAAGGAGACCGTCCGGGTCCTGCGGCACTGGATGGCGCACGGCGTGCGGATCTTCCGCGTGGACAACCCGCACACCAAGCCGGTCAGCTTCTGGGAGCGGGTGCTCTCCGACATCGCCCGCACCGACCCCGACGTGGTCTTCCTCGCCGAGGCCTTCACCCGGCCGGCGATGATGCACACCCTGGGGAAGATCGGCTTCCACCAGTCCTACACGTACTTCACCTGGCGCAACGACAAGGCCGAGCTCACCGAGTACCTGACCGAGCTCACCGGCGAGGCCGCCGCCTACATGCGGCCGAACTTCTTCCCCACCACCCCGGACATCCTGCACGAGTACCTGCAGACCGGCGGCCGGGCGGCGTTCGCCGTCCGCGCGGTGCTCGCGGCCACGCTCTCCCCGAGCTACGGCATCTACGCGGGCTACGAGCTGTGCGAGAACGAGCCCGCGCACCCCGGCTCGGAGGAGTTCCTGGACTCCGAGAAGTACGAGCTGCGCCCGCGCGACTGGACCGCGCGGGACACCCTCGCCCCGCTGCTCACCGCCCTGAACCGACTGCGCCGCCGGCACCCCGCGCTCCAGCAGCTGCGGAGCCTGCGCTTCCACCCCACGGACAGCGAGCACGTCCTCGCCTTCTCGAAGAGCGCGCTCACCGAGGAGGGTCACGAGGACACCGTGATCACCGTGGTCAACCTGGACCCGCACCACGTCCGGGAGGCCACCGTCACGCTCGACGGGTTCGAGGGTCCGCTGACGGTGCACGACGAGCTCACCGGCGCCACCTACACCTGGGGCCGGCACAACTACGTCCGGCTCGACCCATCCGCCGAGCCGGCTCACCTCCTCACGGTTCGGAGGAACCCTCAGTGACAGTCAACGAGCCCGTCCCGGACACCTTCGCCGACACGCCCAGCCGAGACCGGGACCCGGAGTGGTTCAAACGCGCGGTCTTCTACGAGGTGCTGGTGCGGTCCTTCCAGGACAGCAACGGCGACGGGATCGGTGACCTCAGGGGGCTCACCTCGAAGCTGGACTACCTGCAGTGGCTGGGCGTGGACTGCCTCTGGCTCCCCCCGTTCATGGCCTCGCCGCTGCGGGACGGCGGCTACGACGTGGCGGACTACAAGTCGGTGCTGCCGGAGTTCGGCGACCTGGCGGACTTCGTGGAGTTCGTCGACGCGGCCCACGCCCGGGGCATGCGGGTGATCATCGACTTCGTGGTCAACCACACCAGTGACCAGCACCCGTGGTTCCAGTCCTCGCGGACGGATCCGGACGGGCCGTACGGCGACTTCTACATGTGGGCGGACGACGACAAGCAGTACCCGGACGCGCGCATCATCTTCGTCGACACCGAGACCTCCAACTGGACGTACGACCCGGTCCGCAAGCAGTACTACTGGCACCGGTTCTTCTCGCACCAGCCGGACCTCAACTACGACAACCCGCTGGTCCAGGAGGAGGTGATCGCGGCCCTGCGGTTCTGGCTGGACCTCGGCATCGACGGCTTCCGGCTGGACGCGGTGCCGTACCTCTACGCCCGCGAGGGGACGAACTGCGAGAACCTGCCGGAGACGCACGAGTTCCTCCGGCGGCTGCGCAAGGAGATCGACGCCAACTACCCGGACACCGTGCTGCTGGCGGAGGCCAACCAGTGGCCGGAGGACGTGGTCGACTACTTCGGCGACTTCGCCTCGGGCGGCGACGAGTGCCACATGGCGTTCCACTTCCCGGTGATGCCGCGGATCTTCATGGCGGTCCGGCGGGAGTCGCGCTACCCGGTCTCGGAGATCCTGGCCAAGACCCCGGCGATCCCCTCCGGCTGCCAGTGGGGCATCTTCCTGCGCAACCACGACGAGCTGACCCTGGAGATGGTCACCGACGAGGAGCGCGACTACATGTACGCGGAGTACGCGAAGGACCCGCGGATGCGGGCCAACGTGGGCATCCGCCGCCGGCTCGCACCTCTGCTGGAGAACGACCGCAACCAGACCGAGCTGTTCACCGCCCTGCTGCTCTCGCTGCCCGGTTCGCCGGTGCTGTACTACGGCGACGAGATCGGCATGGGCGACAACATCTGGCTGGGCGACCGGGACGGCGTCCGCACCCCGATGCAGTGGACGCCCGACCGCAACGCGGGTTTCTCCTCCGCCGACCCGGGCAGGCTCAGTCTGCCGCCCATCATGGATCCGGTGTACGGCTATCAGGTGACCAACGTCGAAGCGCAGCAGAGCAGTTCGAGCTCGCTGCTGCACTGGACGCGTCGCATGATCGAGATCCGCAAGCTCAATCCGGCGTTCGGCCTCGGCAGCTACACCGAGCTGCCCTCCAGCAACCCCGCGGTGCTGGCCTTCGTGCGCGAGTACGAGGGCGACCTGGTCATGTGCGTGAACAACTTCTCGCGGTTCGCGCAGCCGACCGAACTGGACCTGCGGCAGTACGGGGGGCGGTACCCGGTCGAGCTGATCGGCGGCGTCCGCTTCCCCTCCATCGGCGAGTGGCCGTACCTGCTCACGCTGGCCGGCCACGGCTTCTACTGGTTCCAGCTGCGCAAGAACGGCAAGTGAACACGGACCGGTAGGTCTACGAAGTAACGATCCGTCAGCAACGTCCGCCAGGCCCTGTCCGGGCACCCACCTCCGGGGGCGCGCAAGGGGGCGCGTGAGCCGCAACTCCGCACCCCCGGAGGTCTCTGCACCACCGCGTACGCAGAACAGCCCAACGGCCACCCACACGAAGGCGTGACACCCGAGCCGCGCTCGCGTGCCGTCGCCGTCCGCGCCGCCGAAATCCGGAAGACTGACGGGCCCGGCCACGACCGTCGGGCACTGGGCCCGCTTCCGGGGAAAGGGAGTCATGTCCGAAACCTCCCGTTCTCAAGCCCACGTGCACCGTGAGCCGTCCGAGGGGGCCCCCGCGGCCGTCGGGACGCGCCCGGGCACCGGGGTCCGGAGAACCGCCGCGGGGGTCAGCGAGCTCGTCCAGGCAGCCCTGCCGCTGATCTCCGCCTGGCTCCCCACCCAGCGCTGGTACGCCGGCAAGGGACGGGCGATCAGCGGGCTGACCCCCGTGGTCGGCACGCCGCTCCAGGTCGGTGACCCGGCCCTGCTGCACCTGCTGCTGCGGGTCGAACACGGCGGCGGCGCGGCCGCCTCGGGCGACGTCTACCAGCTGCTCCTCGGGATCCGTTCGCAGCCGCCCACCGGGATCGGCCCGGGCGCGGTGCTCGGCCGGCTGGACGGCGGCACCTACGACGGTGCGACGCTCTACGACGCGGTGCACGACCCCGAGCTGACCGGCCGGCTGCTGGAGCACCTGGCCACCGGCGACCGCTTCGGCTCGCTCTCCTTCCGGCGCACCCCCGGCTCCGGCCTGCCCAGCAACATCCCCGGCCGGGCCTCCACCGCCGAGCAGTCGAACTCCTCGGTCATCTACGACACCTCCCTCATCCTCAAGCTCTTCCGCCGGATCAGCCCCGGCACCAACCCGGACCTGGAGCTCTCGCTCGCCCTCTCCCGGGCCGGCTCGACCCGCATCCCCCGGGTCGCCGCCTGGTTCGAGTGCCGGCTGGAGCGCTCCGAACCGGCCACTCTCGGCCTGCTCCAGCGCTACCTCCCGGACGCCGAGGACGGCTGGGAGCTGGCCCTGGACCAGGTGGCCCGGCTCAAGGGCGACCCCTCCCCCGGCAACTTCGCGATCGAGGCGCACCGGCTCGGCCGGGCCACCGCCGAGGTGCACCGGGTGCTGGCCCGCACCATGCCCACCGCCCGCCTGGACCGCGCCGCGATCGGCCGCCTGGTCGAGGCGATGGAGGACCGGCTGGACTCCGCGGTCGGCGCCGTGCCCGGCCTGCTGCGCTACCGCTCGGCGCTGCGCAACGCCTTCCAGCAGCTCACCGCCGACCACCTGGAGGGCCTGCAGGTCCAGCGGATCCACGGCGACCTGCACCTCGGTCAGGCCATGCGGACCCCGCAGGGCTGGGTGCTGCTCGACTTCGAGGGCGAGCCCGCCAAGCCGCTCGCCGAGCGCAGGCTGCCGCAGCCCGCGCTGCGCGACGTCGCCGCGATGCTGCGCTCCTTCGACTACGCGGCCGCCCACCTGCTGGCCGGCACCCCCGGCCCGGATCCGGAGCTCGCCCACCTGGCCTCCGCCTGGGCGGCCCGCAACCGGGCCGCGTACTGCGCCGGCTACACGGCGGGCGGCGGCACCGACCCGGCCGCCACGCCGGAACTGATGCGCGCCCTGGAGATCGACAAGGCGGTGTACGAGGTCGTCTACGAGGCCCGGCACCGGCCCAGCTGGCTCCCCATCCCGCTGGCCGCCATCAACCGCCTGGCCCTGACTGTCTGACGAACCCTCGACACACCCCCCTCCCGGAGGACCCGCCGTGACACCGCTCGGCCCCAAGCGCGACCGCTCGACCCCCGTGCCCGCCACCTTCCTGAACGACGGTGCCGGGCAACCGGCGCCCGTACGGGCGGCCCGGCGGCGGGAGCCCGCGGCGCCGCGGCGGGCCGAGGCGGTGCCGGGCGCGGTCCTCCGCCTTCCCGAGGCGCCGCTGCCGCCCGGCGAGGTCGACCGCCTCGTCTCCGGCGGCCACCACGACCCGCACGCCCTGCTCGGCGCCCACCTCACCACGGAGGGCACCGCGATCCGGGTGCTGCGGCCGTTCGCCGAGCGGATCGTGATCGAGACCGAGCAGGGCCCGGCCGAGCTGACCCACCAGCACGGCGGCCTGTTCACCGGCCTGCTGGCCGGGCGGGAGTTCCCGGCGTACCAGCTGCGGGTCCACTACCCCGGGGCCGAGCCGATCCTCCAGGAGGACGGCTACCGGATCGCCCCCACCCTGGGCGAGCTGGACCTCCACCTGATCGCCGAGGGCCGCCACGAGCAGCTCTGGCGGGCGCTGGGATCGCACGTCCGGACGGTCGAGGGGATCACCGGCGTCTCCTTCGCCGTCTGGGCGCCCAACGCGGCCGGCGTCCGGCTGATCGGCGACTTCAACCACTGGGACGGCACCGGGCACCCGATGCGCTCGCTCGGCTCCTCCGGCATCTGGGAGCTGTTCGTCCCCGGCCTGGCCGCCGGCGCCGTCTACAAGTACGAGGTCCACACCCGCCAGGGCTGGGTCCTGAAGAAGGCCGACCCGCTGGCCCGCGCCACCCAGGTCCCGCCGGAGACCGCCTCGGTGGTGGCGACGTCGGACTACACCTGGGGCGACGACTCCTGGATGGCCGAGCGGGCCCGCACCGTGCACCACCGCGCGCCGATGTCGGTCTACGAGCTGCACCTGGCCTCCTGGCGGCCGGACCTCACCAGCTACCGCGAGATCGCCGAGGTGCTGCCCGGCTACCTGGCCGGACTGGGCTTCACCCACGTGGAGTTCATGCCGGTGATGGAGCACCCCTTCGGCGGCTCCTGGGGCTACCAGGTCTCCGGCTTCTACGCCCCCACCTCCCGGCTGGGGTCGCCGGACGACTTCAAGCACCTGGTGGACACCCTGCACCGGCACGGCATCGGCGTGATCGTCGACTGGGTGCCCGCGCACTTCCCGAAGGACGACTTCGCGCTGGCCCGCTTCGACGGCGAGCCGCTCTACGAGCCGGCCGACCCGCTGCGCGCCGAGCACCCCGACTGGGGGACGCTGGAGTTCGACTACGGCCGCACCGAGGTGCGCAACTTCCTGGTCGCCAACGCGGTGTACTGGTGCGAGGAGTTCCACGTCGACGGCCTGCGGGTGGACGCGGTGGCGTCCATGCTCTACCTCGACTACTCCCGCGAGGGCGGCGCCTGGACGCCCAACCAGTACGGCGGCCGGGAGAACCTGGACGCCGCCTCCTTCCTGCAGGAGATGAACGCCACCGTCTACCGGCGCTGCCCGGGCGTGGTGACCATCGCCGAGGAGTCCACCGCCTGGGAGGGCGTCACCCGCCCCACCGACACCGGCGGCCTGGGCTTCGGCCTGAAGTGGAACATGGGCTGGATGCACGACTCGCTGGTCTACATGTCCAAGGAGCCGGTGCACCGCAAGTTCCACCACAACGACATCACCTTCTCCATGGTGTACGCCTACTCGGAGAACTACGTGCTGCCGATCTCGCACGACGAGGTGGTGCACGGCAAGGGCGCGCTGGTCTCCAAGATGCCCGGCGACTGGTGGCAGCAGCGGGCCAACCACCGCGCCTACCTCGGCTTCATGTGGTCCCACCCCGGCAAGCAGCTGCTCTTCATGGGGCAGGAGTTCGCGCAGGGTGCCGAGTGGGACCACGAGCACGGCCCGCAGTGGTGGCTACTGGAGGAGGGGTGGCCGGCCGCCGCCGACCACCGCGGCGTGCGCGAACTGGTCGGCGACCTCAACCGGGTCTACCGGAGCACCCCGGCCCTGTACGAGCAGGACACCGTCCCGGCCGGCTTCCGCTGGCTGGACGGCGGCGCGGCGGAGGACAACGTGCTCTCCTTCGTCCGGTACGCCGCCGACGGCACCCCGCTGGTCGCGGTCTGCAACTTCTCCCCCGTCGTCCGGCACAACTTCCGGATCGGCCTGCCCCAGCTCGACGGCGCCGAGCAGCTGTGGGAGGAGGCGCTCAACACCGACGCCGAGGCCTACGGCGGCAGCGGCCTCGGCAACTCCCACCCCGTCAAGGCCGAGGCCACGCCGTGGAACGGCCAGCCCCGGTCCACCGAGCTGCTCCTCCCGCCGCTCGCCACCCTCTGGCTGCGCCCCGCCGGACAGGACTGACCGCCCGGGGGGCGAGTGACCTTCGTCCCTTGCCCCCATCGGGTTCACCTGAGTGCGTACGGCAGTCCCGAATGCGAAGGTATGGTCGAATTGGCCAGCACCTGGGACGACGGGATGGGAGACACCCACGTGGCGCGCAGCGTGTACGTGACCGGGATCGACCGGGGGGACGGCCGGCAGGCCGTCGAGCTCGGGGTCATGGAACTGCTCACCCGCCAGGTGGACCGGGTCGGGGTGTTCCGCCCGCTGGTGCACGCGCACGCACCCGGCGAGGCTGGCTCCGACCACGTCGTCGAGCTGCTGCGCACCCGCTACCGCCTGGACGTCCCGCCCGCCGAGCTGTACGGCCTGACCTACGAGGAGGCGGCCGCCCTGCAGGCCGCCCAGGGGCAGGACGAGTTGGTCTCCGCGCTGGTCGACCGGTTCCGCGCGCTGGAGCGCCGGTGCCAGGCGGTGCTGGTGCTGGGCACGGACTTCGCCGACACCAACATCCCCGACGAACTCGCCTTCAACGCCCGACTGGCGAACGAGTTCGGCGCCTGGGTCCTCCCGGTGGTGGGCGGCCAGAACGAGGACCCGCAGGCGGTGATCGCCGAGGTCCGCAACGCCCACCGCGCGTACACCGACCTCGGCTGCTCCACCCTCGCGGTGATCGCCAACCGGGTGGCGCCCACCGCCAAGCAGCAGGTGCAGCGCACCCTCAGCGAGAAGCTCCCGGTCCCGGTCTACGTGATCCCCGAGGAGCTGGCGCTGGCCGCCCCCACGGTGGCCCAGCTGGTCGAGGCAACCGGCGCCGAGGTGCTGCTGGGCGACGCGGCTGGCCTGGCCCGGGACGTCCGCTCCTTCGTCTTCGGCGGCGCGATGCTGCCGACCTTCCTGACCGCCCTGACCGAGGGCGCGCTGGTGGTCACCCCGGGGGACCGCGCGGACCTGGTGATCGGCTCGCTCGCCGCGCACGCGGCCGGCGCCCCGCCGATCGCCGGCGTGCTGCTGACGCTCGGCCAGCACCCGGGCCCGAACGTGATGGCGCTGGCCGCCCGGCTCGCCCCCGGCACCCCGGTGGCGGTGGTCCCGGAGGGCAGCTGGCCGACCGCCGCGACGCTCACCCACCTGGAGGGCCGGATCGGCCCGAGCTCCCCACGGAAGGCAGAGATCGCCCTCGGCCTGTTCGAACTCCACGTGGACACGGCCGAGTTGACCAGGCGGATCGAGCTGGTCCGGACGGAGCGGACCACCCCGATGATGTTCGAGCACGAGCTGCTGGAGCGGGCCCGCGGCCGCCGCAAGCACATCGTGCTGCCCGAGGGCACCGAGGAGCGGGTGCTGCGCGCCGCCGAGATCCTGCTGCGGCGCAACATCTGCGACCTGACCCTGCTCGGCGACCCGGCGGCGGTCCGGCGCACGGCGGCCGCGGCCGGCATCGCGCTGCCCGGCCCGGAGGAGAACGCCGACCGCGCCCGGGTCCGGATCGTCGACCCGGCCGAGAGCCCGCTGCGCCAGCAGTTCGCCGAGCTCTACGCCAAGCTGCGTGCCCACAAGGGCATGACCGTGGAGCGGGCGCTGGACGTGGTCACCGACGTCTCCTACTTCGGCACCCTGATGGTGCAGGAGGGCATCGCCGACGGCATGGTCTCCGGCGCGGTGCACTCCACCGCGGCGACGATCCGCCCGGCGTTCGAGGTGATCAAGACCTCCCCGGGAGCGGCGATCGTCTCCTCGGTCTTCTTCATGTGCCTGGCCGACAGGGTCCTGGTCTACGGCGACTGCGCGGTCAACCCGGACCCGGACGCCCAGCAGCTGGCCGACATCGCCATCCAGTCCGCCGCCACCGCCGCCCGCTTCGGCGTCGAGCCCAGGATCGCGATGCTCTCCTACTCCACCGGCACCTCCGGCTCCGGCGCGGACGTCGACAAGGTCCGCAAGGCGACCGAGCTGGTCCGCGAGCTGCGCCCGGACCTGCTGGTCGAGGGTCCGATCCAGTACGACGCGGCGGTGGACGCGCACGTCGCCGCCACCAAGCTGCCCGGCTCCCCGGTGGCCGGCCGGGCGACGGTGCTGATCTTCCCGGACCTGAACACCGGCAACAACACCTACAAGGCGGTGCAGCGCTCGGCCGGCGCCGTCGCGGTCGGCCCGGTGCTGCAGGGCCTGCGCAAGCCGGTCAACGACCTCTCCCGCGGCGCCCTGGTCGAGGACATCGTCAACACCGTCGCGATCACCGCCGTCCAGGCCCAGGGGCTGGACGCCTCCGAAGGAGCCGAGCTGTGAGTGAAGGCACGCACGTCCTGGTCCTGAACGCGGGCTCGTCCTCGGTCAAGTACCAGCTGATCGACATGCTGGACGGGGCGCGGCTGGCGGCCGGCCTGGTGGAGCGGATCGGCGAGTCGAGCGGGCGGCTGGCCCACACCCCGCGCAGCGGGGAGCGGCGGGAGAGCTTCGAGGTCTTCCCGGACCACGCGGCCGCGCTGAAGGCGGTGGCCGGCGAGCTCGCCGCCGACGGGGTGGGCCTGGACTCCCCGGCGCTGGCCGCGATCGGCCACCGGGTGGTGCACGGCGGGCAGCGGTTCACCGCGCCGACCCTGATCACCGACGAGGTGCTGGCCGAGGTCCGCCGGCTGATCCCGGTGGCGCCGCTGCACAATCCGGCCAACATCACCGGCATCGAGGTGGCCCGCGCGCTGCGCCCCGACCTGCCGCAGGTGGCGGTCTTCGACACCGCCTTCCACGCGACGCTGCCCGAGTACGCGGCCCGGTACGCGATCGACCGGGAGACCGCCGACGCGCACCGGGTGCGCCGGTACGGCTTCCACGGCACCTCCCACCAGTACGTCTCGCGGGCCACCGCCCGGCTGCTCGGCAAGGACCCGGCCGAGGTGAACGTGATCGTGCTGCACCTGGGCAACGGGGCGTCCGCCTCGGCGGTGGCCGGCGGGGTCTGCGTGGAGACCTCGATGGGCCTGACCCCGCTGGAGGGCCTGGTGATGGGCACCCGCTCCGGCGACGTGGACCCGGGCCTGGTGTTCCACCTGCACCGGGTGGGCGGGCTGACGGTCGATGAGATCGACAGCCTGCTGAACCGCCGCAGCGGCCTGCTCGGCCTGTGCGGGGACAACGACATGCGCGAGATCATGCGCCGCGCCGACGAGGGCGACGCCGACGCGCGGCTGGCCTTCGACGCCTACGTGCACCGGCTGCGGAAGTACCTCGGCGCCTACTACGCGGTGCTCGGCCGGGTGGACGCGGTCGCGTTCACGGCGGGCGTGGGCGAGAACGCCGCGCCGGTGCGCGCGGCCGCGTGCGCCGGCTTGGAGGAGCTCGGGATCACGGTCGATCCGGAGCTCAATTCGGTCCGCTCCGGCGAGGCGCGGATGATCTCCCCGGCGTATGCCAGGGTGGCGGTGGCCGTGGTGCCGACCGACGAGGAGCTGGAGATCGCCCAGCAGGCGTTCGCGCTGGTCCATCAGCCGTAAATGACTACTCGTCAGTATCCCACCCCTCGGAATGTTCGTTGGCGATATCTGGCGATTCGAGTCGAATGTACCGATAACACGAACGGATAGACTGACGGATATGCGCCGAGCGAAAATTGTCTGCACCCTGGGTCCTGCCACGGACTCCTATGAACAGCTGAAGGCCATCGTCGAGGCGGGCATGAACGTCGCCCGACTGAACATGAGCCACGGCTCCCACCCCGAGCACGAGGAGCGGTACCGCAAGGTCCGCCAGGTCTCCGCGGACACCGGCCGGACCATCGGTGTCCTGGCCGACCTGCAGGGCCCGAAGATCCGTCTGGCGACCTTCGCCAACGGTCCGGTGACCGTCGACAACGGCGACACGTTCACCATCACCACCGAGGATGTGCCCGGGGACCAGCACATCTGCGGCACCACCTACAAGGGTCTGCCCGGCGACGTGAAGCCCGGCGACCCGATCCTGATCAACGACGGCGTCATCGCCCTGGAGGTCGTCAGCGTCGACGGCCCGCGGGTGAAGACCGTGGTGGTCGAGGGCGGCGTGCTCTCGAACAACAAGGGCATCAACCTGCCCGGCGCGGCGGTCAACGTCCCCGCGCTCTCCGAGAAGGACAAGGACGACCTGCGCTTCGCGCTCCGTCTGGGCGTCGACATGGTCGCGCTGTCCTTCGTCCGCAACGCCGCGGACATCGACGACGTGCACAAGGTGATGGACGAGGTCGGCATCCGCGTCCCGGTCATCGCCAAGATCGAGAAGCCGCAGGCCGTCGAGGCGATGGAGGAGATCGTCCTCGCCTTCGACGCGATCATGGTGGCCCGCGGCGACCTCGCGGTCGAGTACCCGCTGGAGAAGGTGCCGCTGGTCCAGAAGCAGCTGATCACCCTCGCCCGCCGCAACGCCAAGCCGGTCATCGTCGCCACCCAGATGATGGAATCGATGATCCACGCCTCGCGTCCGACCCGCGCCGAGGTCTCCGACGTCGCCAACGCCATCCTGGACGGCACCGACGCGGTCATGCTCTCCGCCGAGTCCAGCGTGGGCAAGTACCCGGTCGAGACCGTCAAGACCATGAGCAGGATCGCCGAGAAGGCCGAGGAGGAGCTGCTCTCGCAGGGCCTCCAGCCGCTCAACCCGGGCCGCAAGCCGCGCACCCAGGGCGGCTCGATCGCCCGCGCCGCGTGCGAGCTGGGCGACTTCCTCAACGGCCAGGCGCTGGTCGCGTTCACCAAGTCCGGTGACACCGCCCGCCGTCTGTCCCGCTACCGCTCGCCGATCCCGGTGATCGCGTTCACCCCGGACGCGGCCACCCGCAACCAGCTCTCGCTGAGCTGGGGCGTCGAGGCCTACGTCACCGAGCAGGTCGAGACCACCGACGAGATGGTCGCGCAGGTCGACCGGGAGCTGCTGCGGATGAACCGCCTCGACGAGGGCAACACCGTCATCGTCACGGCCGGCTCCCCGCCCGGCGTCCCCGGCAACACCAACATGGTGCAGGTGCACCACCTGGGCACCCGCTCCGAGGGCTGACCCCCGTACGCGAGGAGGCCCCCCGACCGGTCACGGTCGGGGGGCCTCCTCGTCGTCGCGTCGTCGCCGGGTCAGCCGTCGTACGGCGTGTCGTCGTTGAACAGGCGCATGCCCGGGATCTTCAGCGTGCCGCCGAACTGGCCGGCCTGCACGGCCTTGGCCTTGTCCAGGGTGATGTCCAGCGGGAGCGGGACGGCACCGATCAGGTCCCACAGCCACTTGGGCAGGGTGTCCGGGGTGAGCGTGATCTCCCCCAGGTCGATCGGGATCGGCAGGCCGTAGATCGCCGAGAGGTGGCCCGACAGGCTCTCCACGTACATGGTGATCGGGCCGCTGCGCATGGTCGAGGTCGAGCCCGCGCGGCTCTTCACGTGGAAGGTCTTGCCGGGGACCTCGATCGTCGACATGTCGAGGTTCTCGATGTCCACCGAGGCGGTGGTGAACTTCAGCACCCGCTTGGTGCCGGTCGGCGTCTTCACGTCGTAGACGCCGTTGAAGACCGAACCGTGCAGCGCGAGGCGCGAGGAGTGCAGCACCCAGTTCTGCTCCGGCACCACGTGGTCGCCGGGCGCGGCCGCGGCGGCCAGGCCCTTGGTGGAGACCAGGCAGTTCGGGCCGACCGAGGCCGACGCGGACGGCGACGGCGACGCGGCCGCCTTGCCGGCGGCCGCCGGGGCGCTGCCGCCCGCGGTCGGGGCGGCGGAGGCCGTGCCCGGCGCGGGCGCGGTGGAGCCGCCCTTGCCCGCGGAGGGCGAGGCCGACGCCGAGGCGGAGGCGGAGGCGGAGGCGGACGGCGCGGGGGTGGCCGGGGTGGGCTGCGACTTGGTCGCCGGGCTGGCCGACGGACTCGGGGTCGCGGTGCCGCCCGGGTGGAAGATGTCGTTGAACAGGTCGTCGATCAGGCCGACCTGCTGGACGCCCGTGGCGGCCGGCTCGTTCGGCGTGGTGAACAGGGCCGGGACGGCTGCGGCCGAACCCTGGGCGGCGGTCTTCGTCGTGCCGCCCGAGGTGCCGGTGGACTTGCTGCCGGTGGACTTGCTGCCGGTGCCCGTGCCCGAGGTGCCCGGGCTCTTGGTGCCGGTGCCCGAGTCCGGAAGGACCTTGATCTCGCTCTTGGGGACCGGGGTCTCCTCCAGCACCGCGTCCGGGGTGGACGCGCAGGCCTTCCCCGCCGGGGTGTCGGCCATCGCCAGGGTCGGCGCGTAGGCGGCACCGACCAGCAGTGCGGTGGGCACCGCGGCTATCGCCATCGCCCGGCCGCGCAGCCGGCTGCGGACGCCCGCCTTCGGCGCCGCGTGCCGGGGGCCCGGCACCGACGGCTCGTCTCGGTCGGTCACTTCTGCTCCCCCGGGTCGACGGCCTGCGCGGCGGTCTGCGGCGCCTGCTCGACGGCGGGCCGCGGGACGGTCTGCTCGACGGTCTGCTCGACGGCGGTCTGCTCGACCGGCGGAGCGGCGGCCATGATGGCGGCCAGCTGGGCGTCGGCCTCCGGAACCTCGGCGACCGGCGCCTCGACCGGAACGGCCTCCGGCTTCAGCGGCGCCCAGGCACAGAGCAGGCCACCGGCGATCAGGCCGGTGATCAGGCCGAGGCCGAAGCCGCCCAGGTTGGACACCGGGATGGAGATCAGCGCCAGGATGGTGGTCGCGACACCGCAGAACACCCGGACCAGCGGCTGGAACCACGCGGTCAGGCCGAGGGCCATCATCAGCAGGCCGATGAGCATCGAGCCGGCACCGGCGGTGGTCGACATCGCCACCGTCATGCCGTTGAACGACAGGTGCGCGTAAGGGAAGTACAGGATCGGCAGGCCGGCGATCATGGCCAGCAGGCCACCCCAGAACGGCCGGGAACGCCGCCAGGCGCGGAAACGCGCCCGCAGACCGGTGGGCTCACCGTCAGCCTCGGGCCACGCGTTGACGGTTGCGCTGGACATGGTGCGACTCCTCGAAGATCCGTACGAGGGATGGAGCGGGGTGGGGGTACGGCCGGGAGCGGCGGCTGCCGCTCCCGGCCGAGAGGCTGTCACGCGGGGCGGACCTCACGGCCCGCCCACGGGGACAGGATCAGTAGCACTCCTTGCCCGCGCCGTCACCCTTGAGGAGGTTCAGCTTGAGGCCGTTGAGCTTGAAGGTGCCCGCCGAGGTCGCCCACGCGGTCTGCTTGACGCCGGAGAGGGTCGCCTCGTCGGCACGCTGGGCGAAGCCCTTGTCGCCGGTCGGCAGGCCCTGCGGGCCGAGCGCCTTGTGGGTCTTCCAGCCGTTCAGGGCGGAGCCCGTCAGGGTGGAGGCGTCCTGGCCGATGTTGATGTTCTTGAACTCGGCGTCGGCCTCGAGCTGGTCGAGGTCGATCAGCAGGTTCTCGGCCTGGACCGGCTTGGCCGGGTCCTGGCCCGCGTTCAGCTGCAGGGTGATCTTGCCGAGGCCGAGGGCCGACAGGTCGGTCACCACGGACTGGCACAGGCTGTTGATGGTCGCGGTGTCGAACGCCGAGACCGCGACCGGGTGGAAGGCACCGTTGGCGCCGACGTCGACCGAGCCGAACTGCGAGAAGCCGTAGCCGTGCAGCTGGGCGGTGGTGACCTTGAACTGCTGGCCCGAGACGCTGAACGAGGCGGCCAGCGCGCTGTTGGCCAGCGAGACGCCGATCGCGGCGGTGGCGGCCACACCGGGCACCATCACCAGGGCGAAGCGCTTCCAGCGGGTCTTGCCGTAAGTCTGGGACATGCGTGTCCTCCTTCTAGGACGTACATCTCCGGCCGGTGGTCCGGTGCGTCCCGCACGGAGACCGGCCCGGGATGGGAGAGAGCTACGTCCTCGGTAGCGGAGAGCGCCCGCGCGTCATGGCCGAATGGGCCGACGCCGGCGATCACCCCCGAGCGACAACCGTGTGACCGCGCGGGATGCGCGACCACGAGAGGACAGGAACCGCGGCGTGGGATCTGCGGTTACCCCCCTGGCCTCGGGCCGCCGGCCGGGACCGGCGGTCACCCGGTGGGGATCCCTCTGGGAAGAGGGACCGGGCGTCGCCGATCGTGCTTGAATCCCGGGCGAAGCACAAGGGGTCCATTACTGACGGGTAATCCAACAACAGATGGCTTTGATCATGGAATCGAAGGCGCCGTCACACGGAGTGACATCCTCCACTTGGACCCGGGGCGACACCCACCGGAAACAGGGACGAAACACCCCTCTCGATCACCCAGGGTGAACAGAGAGGGGTGTTATCAAGATTTGGTAAACCCGGCCGGATTACGCGCGTTTGTCGCCAAATCCCCGGAGACACCGCAGGTCACCTGCCGTGCCACCCGGGCCGGTGGCTCAGAACAGCACGCGGGCCAGCGCACCGCGCGCGGCGATCACCCGCGGGTCCTCCGGACCGATCACCTCGAACAGCTCCAGCAGCCGGACCCGGGCGGTGTCCCGGTCGTCGCCGAAGGTCTTCGCCACGGTGTCCACCAGGCGCCCGAACGCGTCCTCCACGTGGCCGCCGACCAGGTCCAGGTCGGCCGCGCGCAGCTGCGCCGGCACGTCCTTCGGGCCGGCCGCGGCGTCGGCCCGCACCTGCTGCGGGTCCAGCGACTCCACCCGGTGCAGCAGCTCGGCCTGGGCCAGGCCCAGCTTCGCCTCGGCGTGGCCCGGCCGCTCGGCCAGCACGTTCTTGTACGCCTGCACGGCGCCGCCGAGGTCGCCGCGGTCCAGCGCGTCGTGCGCCGCCTCCAGCGCCGGGTCGGCGGGCACGGCCGGTGCCGCGGGCGCCTCGCCCTCGGCGCCCGAGGCGCCCTGGAGGCCGACGATGCCGAAGCGCTGCTCGGCCACCGCGATCAACTGGTCCAGCACCTTGCGGACGTTGGCCTCGTTCTCCGCGCCCTGGAAGAGCGGGACGAGCTGGCCCGCCACCACGGCCATCACCGCGGGGATCGACTGGATGCCGAACTGCTGCGCCAGCAGCTGGTTGCCGTCCACGTCGATCTTGGCGAGCACGATCCGGCCGGCGTACTCCTCGGCCAGGCGCTCCAGGATCGGGCTGAGCTGCTTGCACGGGCCGCACCACTCGGCCCAGAAGTCCACCACCACCGGGACCTCGGACGAGCGCTGCACGACCTCGTCCTCGAAGGTCTCCTCGGTGACGTCGAGGACCAGGCGGTACCCGGCGGGGGCGGGAGTGCCGCCGGCCTCCGCCTGGCGGGCGCGCTCCGCGCGGGCCTGCTCGGCCTTCTGGGCGGCCTCGCCGGCCGCCTTCACCGCTGCGAGATCCACCGCGCCGCGCAGGGCGGAGTTGTTGAGACGCGAATTCCGTGACTGCATGGCACCATCCTCCCCCGTCGGCGCCGGTGGCGGGCGCCATCCGCACGGAAAATGCCGGAGCGAGCCGTGCGCTCTGCGCGTAGCGGTCGTGCGGTGGTGTTCCCCGGCGCGGATCCCCACCCGCGCCGCGCGCCCGCCCGATCCCATGGGGCGAGGGCACGCCGGTTGTCGCTCTTTCGCTACAGGTCGTAGCGTATCTGCCCCGGGGGCCGGTCCCGCAAGCCCCCGCGGCGGTTCGGCGACGTGAGCTGTCCCACTTTCCCGGCGCCGCCGGATGCCGTCGGGGCCAGGCGGTCGCTACCGTGGCCGAAACAAGTTACTTCCGGGTAAACAGATCCGGGTGAACCTGCAGAGCCGCAAGGAGGCGCGGTGGCCCCCACCACCCAGCAGCCCGACGCGCCGGGCGCCGGCGCGGCCCCCGCGCGCGGCAAGGGGCGGCCGCGCAGCGCCGCCGCGGACCTCGCCATCCTCGACGCCACCCGCGCCGCGCTCGCCGAACTCGGCTGGGGCGGGCTGACCATGGGCGACGTCGCGGTCCGCGCCGGGGTCGCCAAGACCACCCTCTACCGGCGCTGGCCGTCCAAGAACGAGCTGGTCGTCGACGCCATCGCGATCCTCTTCGACCAGCTGGAGTGCGCCGACCTGGGCAGCCTCCAGGCCGACATCGAGGCGGTCGTCGCGCAGTTCGCCGACCTGCTGAGCCGGCCCGAGACGCAGGCCGCCCTGCTCGCCCTCTTCGCCGAGGGCACCCGCGACCGGCAGCTCCAGCAGCGCATCCGCGAACGGATCGTCGAGCCCCAGAAGGTCCTGGTCCAGCTCGGCCGCGCCAACGCGCAGGCCCGCGGCGAGATGGGCCCGGACGAGGACCCGGCCACCGCCTGCGAAGAGATCGACATCATCTTCGACACCATCGCCGGGACGGTCGAGCACCGCCTCCTGGTCAGCGGCGAACCCATCACCCCCGAGTGGATCCGCCGCTTCACCACCCTGCTGCTGAACGCCTTCCCCGGCCTGAACTGACAGCCCCGGCACGGCGAAGGGCGCCCTCCCGTACGGAAGGGCGCCCGGCAGAGGTGGCGGGGAGCGGTCAGGCGGCGACCGGCTCCGGGGCGGTGATCAGCGGGGCGACCTCGCGGCTGACCTTGCGCTCGACGAAGAAGACGGCGGTCGGGACCGTGCCGGCCAGCAGCACCCAGGCGAGCTTGGGGAGCGGCCACTTGGCCTTGGTGCCCAGGTCGAAGGCGAGTGCGAGGTAGACCACGTACAGCCAGCCGTGCGCGATGCTCACGGCGGTGGTGAACCCGGCCGCGCCCTCGATCTCCAGGACGTACTTGGCGACCATCCCGAGGGCGAGCAGGATCAGGAGGACGCCGGTGACGTAGGCCAGGGCGCGGTAGCGGGTCAGCACACTCTGCTTCATGGCATCGAGGGTAACCGGCCCTACGCCTGCTCCTCGCCGGGCCCCTCGCCGGCCGCCGGGCTGAAGTCACCTGCGGTGATCCGCAGCGGGCGGAGCAGTTCGAACACCTGCCGGCACTGCTGCTCGTCGTAGCCCTCCAGGCCGAAGTCGACGGCCATCAGCTCGCGGGTGGCCTGCTCGACCACCTCGCGGCCGCGGGCGGTGATGGCAGCGAGGACGCCGCGCCCGTCCAGCGGGTTGGGGCGGCGGGCGACCAGGCCGGCCTTCTCCAGGCGGTCGACGGTGTTGGTGACGGAGGTGGGGTGGACCATCAGCCGCTCGCCGATCTTGGAGAGCGAGAGCTCGCCGGTCCGGCTGAAGGTGAGCAGCACGAGTGCCTCGTACCGGGCGAAGGTCAGGCCGTAGGGCTTGACCACGGCGTCCACCCGGGAGAGCAGGATCTGGTGCGCGCGCATCACCGAGGTGATCGCGGACATCGAGGGGACGCCGCCCCAGCGGCGGGTCCACAGCTCGTCGGCGCGCGCGATCGGGTCGAAGTCGAGGGCGAGGGGCTTGGGCACGTCCCCACCGTACCGGCGGGGGCCCGGAGGGGTACCAGGTGTCCACGATGGTGGACAAGGCCGGGGGTTGGCGGGATCACGCCAACGGGTCCGCGAGTCCGCCCGTGGCGATTCTTTACGGCGGATATTCCCGCAATATTCAGTGAAATGGCCGCAGTTGGCGGAATTCGCAGACCGGGGAGCCTTCGTTCGCGGCTGAACCGCCCGGTGCGGCTGACCTGCGTTCATCGGGCGTTGGCGAGAGTTTGCCAACTATTGCTGCCCACCTGTCCTTTCATTTGTCCGATTGTCATGCTTCTCGCCAGCTCCGTTGGGCACCGCCCGGCCACCCCACCGGTCCGGCGCCTCTTGACCGCACGGAGCAGCACGTCAGCGCCCGAATCCGCCCCAGCAGGCACTAACCCCGGTGCCCCGGATAGCGGCGCAACCGCCCCCATGCGGTAGGTCCGGAAGGAAACCCGTACGTGAAGCGCAAGCTCGCAGTCGGAGCCGTTCTCTCTGCCTCGGCCGTCCTCGCCAGCGCCATCCAGGTGAGCGCCGGCATCGCCCAGGCCGCCCCCGCCCCCGTCGGCCAGAGCGCCGCCGCGCACCAGCGCGGTGAGCTGCTCGCCCTCGCCGGCACGCAGATCCCCGCCGCCGCCAAGGCCCTCGGCCTCTCCGGCCAGGAGCAGCTGGTCGTCAAGGACGCGATCGTCGACGCCGACGGCTCCCGCCACCTCCGCTACGAGCGCACCCTCGGCGGCCTGCCGGTGCTCGGCGGCGACCTGGTCGTGCACCAGGACGCCAAGGGCAACGTCAAGGGCACCGACCGCGCGGTGAAGGGCACCGTCGCCCCCGCGTCGCTCACCCCGAAGCTGACCGCCGACCAGGCCGTCGCCAAGGCCTCCGGCGCGGTCGCCGCCACCGTCGGCGTCGCCAAGGACGCGGACGAGGCCGCACTGACCTCGGTCACCAAGGCCGGCTCCGCCCAGCTCGTGGTCTGGGCCGCCTCCGGCGCCCCGCGCCTGGCGTACCGCACCACCGTCGAGGGCATGCGCGCCGACGGCACCCCCAGCAGCCAGCTGATCGTCACCGACGCCGCCAGCGGCGAGGTGCTCTCCACCCACGAGCAGGTGCAGACCGCGGCCGGCACCGGCAACGGCGTCTTCGTCGGCAACGTCCCGCTGACCACCACGCTCTCCGGGTCGACCTACCAGCTGAAGGACGCCACCCGCGGCGGCCAGTACACCACCAACCTGGCCAACAAGACCTCCGGCAAGGGCACCCTCTACACCGACGCCGACAACGCCTGGGGCACCGGCGCGGTCTCCAACGGCCAGTCGGCCGCGGTGGACGCCCAGTACGGCGCGGCCGCCACCTGGGACTTCTACAAGAACACCTTCGGCCGGGCCGGCATCCGCGGCGACGGCGTCGGCGCGTACAGCCGGGTCCACTACGGGCGCAACTACGTCAACGCGTTCTGGGACGACAGCTGCTTCTGCATGACCTACGGCGACGGCGCGTCCAACACCCACCCGCTGACCGAGCTGGACGTCGCGGGCCACGAGATGAGCCACGGCGTCACCGCCAACACCGCCGGCCTCAACTACTCCGGCGAGTCCGGCGGCCTCAACGAGGCCACCTCGGACATCTTCGGCACCATGGTCGAGTTCTACGCCAACCTGCCGAAGGACAACCCGGACTACCTGATCGGCGAGCTGATCAACATCAACGGCGACGGCACGCCGCTGCGGTACATGGACAAGCCCTCCAAGGACGGCGGCTCGGCCGACTACTGGTCCTCCACGGTCGGCTCCAAGGACGTCCACTACTCCTCGGGCGTGGCGAACCACTTCTTCTACCTGCTGGCCGAGGGCAGCGGCGCCAAGACCATCAACGGCGTCAGCTACAACTCGCCGACCTCCAACGGCTCGACCCTGACCGGCATCGGCCGGGACAAGGCCGCCCAGGTCTGGTACCGCGCCCTGAGCGTCTACATGACCTCCACCACCAACTACGCCGGGGCCCGGACCGCGACCCTCAACGCGGCCAAGGACCTGTACGGCGCCGGCTCGACCGAGTACAACGCGGTCGCGGCCGCCTGGTCCGGGGTCAACGTCAACTGACGTAGCGACCGTCCGACCCGCAGACCCGCGGCAGCAGGGCTTTCCGGAGGGGAGCCCTGCTGCCGCGCACCACTTTCCGCACCGCGCAGGGAAGTTGGCGAGTTCCGGCCAATTCTTGGCATAGACCTGTCATTTACGCCGGGGCGTCGGCCATAGTGGCCGTCACCCCGTACCGGAGCCGGTCCCCCACCCCCACCGAACCGACTCCGTCCGACCGCACGGGAGCCAGCACCACCCGCACGTCCAGCACCCGCTCCGCCCCCAGTCGGTGCCGACCCCGGTGCCCCGGAGCGAGGTGCGGCCGCGTCATCCGCGGCTGGTCCGGAAGGAACCGGAACGTGAAGCGCATGCTGACAGTCGGAGCCGTCCTCTCCTCCACCGCCCTGCTGGCCGGAGCGATCCAGGTCGCCGCCGGCACCGCCCAGGCCTCCCCCGCGCCCGTCGCCGCACAGCAGCGCGCCGACCTGCTCGCCGCGGCCGGCGGCGAGGCCCCTTCCGCCGCCCGGGCGCTCGGCCTCGGCGGCCAGGAGAAGCTGGTCGTCAAGGACGCGATCGTCGACGCCGACGGCACCCGCCACTACCGCTACGAGCGCACCTACGCCGGGCTCCCGGTGCTCGGCGGCGACCTGGTGGTGCACACCGGCGCCAAGGGCGCGGTGACCGTGGACCGCGCGGTCGAGGGCTCGATCGCCCCGGCGACCCTCTCCCCGAAGCTCACCGCCGGCCAGGCCGCCGCCGGGGCCAAGGGCGCCGTCCAGGCCACCGTCGGCATCGCCAAGGACGCCGACGAGCCCGCGCTCACCTCGGTCTCCAAGGGCGGCGACGCCCAGCTGGTGGTCTGGGCCGCCTCCGGCGCCCCGCGCCTGGCGTACCGCACCACCGTCGAGGGCATGCGCGCCGACGGCACCCCCAGCAGCCAGCTGCTGGTCACCGACGCCGCCACCGGCGAACTGCTCTCCTCGCACGAGCAGATCCAGACCACCAACGCCACCGGCACCGGCTACGGCGTCTTCGACGGCACGGTCACGCTGACCACCAACTGGACCGGCAGCGTCTACCAGCTGAAGGACAACACCCGCGGCGGCATGTACACCGTCGACAAGAACGGCACGCTCTACACCGACGCCGACAACATCTGGGGCAACGGCCTGGCCTCCAACGGCCAGTCCGCCGCGGTGGACGCCCAGTTCGGCGCCGCGAAGACCTGGGACTACTACAAGCTCGTGCACGGCCGCAACGGCATCCGCAACGACGGGGTCGGCGCCTACAGCAAGGTGCACTACGGCAGCAACTACGTGAACGCGTTCTGGTCCGACAGCTGCTTCTGCATGACCTACGGCGACGGCGCGTCCAACACCCACCCGCTGACCGCGATCGACGTGGCCGGCCACGAGATGACCCACGGCGTGACCTCCAACACCGCGGGCCTCAACTACTCCGGCGAGTCCGGCGGCCTGAACGAGTCGACCAGCGACATCTTCGGCACCATGGTCGAGTTCTACGCCAACCTCGCCACCGACACCCCGGACTACCTGATCGGCGAGCGGCTCAACCTGAACGGCAACGGCACCCCGCTGCGGTACATGGACAAGCCCTCCAAGGACGGCGCCTCCGCCGACTACTGGTCCTCCACCGTCGGCTCCAAGGACGTCCACTACTCGTCCGGCGTCGGCAACCACTTCTTCTACCTGCTGTCGGAGGGCAGCGGCGCCAAGACGATCAACGGCGTCAGCTACAACTCGCCCACCTACAACGGCGCCGCCGTCACCGGGATCGGCCGGGACAAGGCCGCCAAGATCTGGTACCGGGCGCTGACCGTCTACATGACCTCCACCACCAACTACAAGGCCGCCCGCACCGCCACCCTCAACGCGGCCAAGGACCTGTACGGCGCCACCTCGGCCGAGTACACGGCGGTCGGCAAGGCGTGGACCGCGGTGAACGTCTAGTCACGGCAGCACGGAGCGGCCGGGCCCTCGACGACGAGGGCCCGGCCGCTCCGGCGTTCGGCGGGGTCAGGCGGCGAGCGCCTGCTCGCCGCGCTCCTCCTTGGCCAGCATCCGGTCGGCGAAGAAGCCGCCGGTCGGCACCACGGCCAGCAGGAAGAGCACCACGGTGCGCTTGCCCTCCCAGCGCTGCGCCATCGCGGCCTGGGCCAGGAAGACCACGTACAGCACGAACAGCGCGCCGTGGACGGCGCCCATCACCGGCACGCCGTTGAACGAGGTGGTGCGCTTGAGCACGGAGCAGGTCAGCAGCAGCAGGAAGGACAGGCCCTCGGGGCCGGAGACGAGTCGCAGGCGGTGCACGGCGGCGCTGGGCTTCACGGGGGTACCTCGCTGATGGGGGGCTGTGAGCTTGTGAACAGCCTCACAAGCCGTCGTCCATTATCACCGACCTGACACCGGCGACGGCGGGGCCCCCTATCCTGCTGCCGCACGAGATCCGTCACACGGGGGAGCACACCATGCTGAAGCTCGACTGGGACCGCCGCACCTGCGCCCGGCGCGGCCACATCACCTACGCGCCCGACGAGGCCGGCCTGCGCGAGCGGCTGCACGCCTCGACCGCGCTCGGCGAGGCCTGGCGCTGCCTGCGCTGCGGGGACTTCGCGCTCGGCGCCCCGCACGGCTCGGGGCCGGCCGACGAGGCGCCGCTGGTGCCGCGCGGCCGGGCGCTGCGCGACCTGTTCATCCTGCGCTTCCTGGCCGTCGAGCGGGGCCTGCGCGGCCTGCTGGTGCTGGTGGCGGCCTGGGCGGTGTGGAAGTTCTCCAACAGCCAGGACGCGGTGCGGCGGATCTTCGACGAGAACCTGAGCGTGTTCCGGCCGGTCACCGACCACTTCCACTGGGACCTGGAGCACTCGCCGATCGTCGACACCATCCGCAAGACCTTCGACTATCAGCACTCGACGCTGCTGATCGTGGCCGCGGCGCTGGTGGCGTACGCGCTGATCGAGATCGTCGAGGCCTTCGGCCTGTGGGCGGCCAAGCGCTGGGCGGAGTACCTGACGGTGGTCGCCACCGCCGCCTTCCTCCCGCTGGAGGTCTACGAGCTGACCGAGCACATCAGTGTGCTGAAGATCGGCACGCTGGTGCTGAACATCGTCGCGGTGCTCTGGATCCTGCTCTCCAAGCGGCTCTTCGGGCTGCGCGGGGGCCTGGCCGCGTTCGAGGCGGAGCGGCACTCGGCCTCGCTGCTGGAGGTCGAGGAGTCGGCCGGGGTGGCGCCGGCCGCCGTCTGACGGGCCGAAATTTGTACCGGGTCGGTACCAGAGCCGCCGCCCCCTCTCCCCGGATGACGGCGACGACCGCTACATTCACCGACGTGGCACAGTTTCGACTCCAGGGGTCAAAGGTCCTCGCCGTCGACATGACGGGGGACACGGTCAAGGCCCGCAACGGCACGATGGTCGCGTACACCGGACAGATGGGCTTCAAGAAGCTCTCCGGTGGCGGCGACGGCCTGCGCGGCATGGTCACCCGGCGGCTGACCGGTGAGCAGATGGAGGTCATGGAGGTGAAGGGGCAGGGCACCTGCTACTTCGCCGACCGGGCCACCGAGGTCAATCTGGTGCGGTTGAACGGCGAGACGCTCTACGTCGAGTCCGACAACCTGCTCTGCACCGAGGCGACCCTGCACACCGGCACCAGCTTCACCGGGCTCAACGGCATGGCGTCCGGCAACGGCCTGTTCACCACCAAGGTGGAGGGACACGGCTGGGCGGCGCTCACCTCGAAGGGCCCGGCGATCATCCTCCGGGTCTCCCAGGGGATGCCGCTGCGGGTGGACCCGGGCGCGTACATCGCGCACACCGGGAACCTCAACCGGGCGCTGAAGTCCGGCGCCGGCTGGACCACGCTGATCGGCGAGGGCGGCGGCGAGGCGATGCAGGTGGAGTTCACCGGCGACGGCCTGGTCTACGTCCAGCCGTCCGAGAAGCTGACCTTCGGGGGTGACGTCTGATGCCGTTCACGAAGATCAACAACAAGATGATCGAGGCCAAGGTCTTCCCCGGCCAGCGGGTCTTCAGCCAGCGCGGCGCGATGCTCGCCTACACCGGCGAGGTCACCTTCACCCCGAACCTGATGGGCGGCCAGGGCGGCGCGCTCGCGATGATCGGGCGCCGGGTGGCCAACGAGGACACCCCGCTGATGACCGTCGAGGGCCAGGGCAGCGTGATGTTCGGCCACGGCGGCCACAACGTCCACGTGATCGACCTGACCGGCGACACCCTCTACGTGGAGGCCGACCGGCTGCTCGCCTTCGACGGCTCGCTGCAGCAGTCGACCATGTTCATGGGCCAGCAGGGCGGCGTGATGGGCATCGTCCGCGGCCAGATGACCGGCCAGGGCCTGTTCACCACCAAGCTGGACGGCCAGGGCTCGGTCGCGGTGATGGCGCACGGCGGCGTGATCGAGCTGCCGATCTCCCCCGGCCAGCCGGTGCACGTCGACCCGCAGGCCTACGTGGCGCACCGCGGCCAGGTGACCAACAAGCTGTCCAGCGCCCTCGGGTGGCGCGACATGATCGGCCGCGGTTCGGGCGAGGCGTTCCAGCTGGAGCTGTCCGGCCACGGCATGGTGTACGTGCAGGCGAGCGAGGTGAAGCTCTGATGTCCTACCCTCCTCAGCAGCCCCCGTACGGGCAGCAGCCCTACGGCCAGCAGCCGCCGTACCCGCCCCAGCCGGGCCAGCCCTACCCGCCGCAGGGCCAGCCGTACCCGCCCCAGCAGGGGCAGCCCTACCCGCCGCAGCAGCAGGGCTACCCGCCGCAGCAGGCGTACCAGCAGACCCAGGCCGCGATGCCGGGCTACGGCGCCCCGCCGCAGGGCCAGTTCGGCGCGCCGCTGCCGTACGCCGCGCCGGGCGGCGAGGGCCCGACGGTGCACGACGCGGGCTCGCTGCCGGTCAACGACAACGTCAACCCGTACGCCTTCTCGGTCGACCTGAACGGCGCGTACTACCTGCAGAAGGGCAAGATGATCGCCTACTACGGCGACATGCGCTTCTCGGGCATCGGACGCGGTGTGATCGACCAGATGCTGGAGCGGAACTTCAACTCCCCGCTGCACGCCTCGGACTGGGTGGTCGCCGAGGGCCGCGGCAAGCTGCTGCTGGCCGACCGGGCGTTCGACCTGAACTCGTACGACCTGGAGAACGGCAACCTGACCGTCCGCTCGGGCAACCTGCTGGCGTTCGAGCCGACTCTGCAGCTCAAGCAGTCGATCATCCCCGGCTTCCTCACGCTGATCGGGACCGGCAAGTTCGTCGCGGCCTCCAACGGCCCGGTGCACTTCGTCGAGCCGCCGATCCGGGTCGACCCGCAGGCGCTGGTCGGCTGGGCGGACTGCCCGGCGCCGTGCCACCACTACGACCACAGCTACATGCACGGCATCATCGGCGGGCTGCGCCACCTGACCGGGATCGGCGGGGCGTCCGGCGAGGAGCACCAGTTCGAGTTCATCGGGGCCGGCCAGGTGCTGCTGCAGTCCAGCGAGACGCTGATGGCCGAGCGCTCGGTGGGCGTGGTGCACGCGGAGGCCGGCGTGCCCGGCAGCGGCGTGCCGCACCAGGGCGCCCACGGCGGCGGCCAGCAGCTGCCGAACGTCAACGTCCCGGGGCTCGGCAACGTGAACCTGGGCGACCTGGGCCGGCGCTTCGGCCTGTAGGCGGCCCGGGGCCGTAGATTCGTACAACATTGAACAATTTCGGCTATGCTGTCTGTCATGGATACGCATGTGACCGAAGCGCCGGAGGTCTCCTCCTCGACAGCCGAGGGGGAGACCCCTTGGCTCGACGCCCGTGAGCAGCGGTTCTGGCGGGCCCACCTGGAGGTCAGCAAGCTGCTCGACTACCAGCTGAGCCGGGAGCTCCAGGTCCACGATCTCGCGATCAACGACTACGAGATCCTGGTGGTGCTCTCCGAGGCGCCCGAGCGCCGGATGCGGATGACCGACCTGGCCACCGCCACCCTCCAGTCCAAGAGCCGCCTCTCGCACCAGATCACCCGGATGGAGAACGCCGGGCTGGTGCTCCGCCAGGAGTGCCCCGGCGACCGGCGCGGCCTGTTCGCCCATCTCACCGAGCAGGGCTGGGAGACGATGCAGAAGGTGGCGCCCTGCCACGTCCGCAGCGTCCGCGAGCACTTCGTCGACCGGTTCACCCCGGAGCAGATCGACGCGATGTACGAGGCCCTCGCACCGGTCGCCGAGCACCTGCGCACCCTGCGCGGCCGCAGCTGACGGCCTGACGACCGCTGCCGGCGGTCAGGCCGTCGGCTCGGCGGTCAGGCCGTCAGCTCGGCGATCAGCACGTCCGCCGCGGCGTACGGGTCCAGCCGGCCGGCGGCCACCTGCTCGGCGAGGGCGTGGAGGTGGCGGTCCCCGCGCAGGTCGCCGATCCGGGCGCGGAGTGCGGCGAGGGTGATCGCCTCGACCTCCTGGGCGGCGCGGCGGCGGCGCCGGTCGGCGAGTTCGCCGCTCGCGGCGAGCCAGCCGCGGTGCTTCTCCAGCGCGTCGACGACCTCGTCGACGCCCTCGCCCCGCGCGGCGACGGTCTTGACGACGGGCGGCCGCCAGTCGCCGGCCTGCCGGGCCTGGCCGAGGCCGAGCATGTGGTTGAGCTCGCGCGCGGTGGCGTCCGCGCCGTCCCGGTCGGCCTTGTTGACCACGAAGACGTCGCCGATCTCCAGGATCCCGGCCTTCGCGGCCTGGATGCCGTCGCCCATGCCGGGGGCGAGCAGCACCACGGTGGTGTCGGCCTGCGCGGCGACCTCCACCTCGGACTGCCCGACGCCCACGGTCTCGACCAGGACGACGTCGCAGCCGGCGCCGTCCAGCACCCGCAGCGCCTGCGGGGCGGCCCAGGACAGGCCGCCGAGGTGGCCGCGGGTCGCCATCGAGCGGATGAACACCTCGGGGTCGGTGGCGTGGTCCTGCATCCGGACCCGGTCGCCGAGCAGCGCGCCGCCGGAGAACGGCGAGGACGGGTCGACCGCCAGGACGCCGACCCGCTTGCCGAGCCGGCGGTACGCGGAGACCAGCGCCGAGGTGGAGGTGGACTTGCCGACGCCGGGCGACCCGGTCAGCCCGACCGTGTACGCGTTGCCGGTGTAGGGCGTCAACGCGGCCATCACGTCGCGCAGTTGGGGCGCCGCGTTCTCCACCAGCGAGATCAGCCGGGCGACCGCCCGCGGCCGGCCCTCCCGGGCCTGCTCGACCAGCGCTGCCACATCGACCATCAAAGACGTGCTCCTCCCAGGAACGAAAGGGCTGCACGCCGCTCGTTGCGGCGTGCAGCCCCGACGCTGGACCGGACGATCAGCCCTGCGAGGGCACCTTCACGATCAGGGCGTCGCCCTGGCCGCCGCCGCCGCACAGCGCGGCCGCGCCGACGCCGCCGCCGCGGCGCTGGAGCTCCAGCGCGAGGTGCAGCACCACGCGGGCGCCGGACATGCCGATCGGGTGGCCGAGGGCGATCGCGCCGCCGTTGACGTTGACGATGTCGGAGGTGACGCCGAGGTCCTTCATCGACTGGTGGGCGACCGCGGCGAAGGCCTCGTTGATCTCGATCAGGTCGAGGTCGGCGACCTCCAGGCCCTCCTTGGCGAGGGCGTGCTTGATCGCGTTGGACGGCTGCGACTGGAGCGAGTTGTCCGGGCCGGCCACGTTGCCGTGGGCGCCGATCTCGGCGATCCAGGTCAGGCCCAGCTCCTCGGCCTTGGCCTTGCTCATCACCACGACGGCGGCGGCGCCGTCGGAGATCTGCGAGGAGGTGCCGGCGGTGATGGTGCCGTCCTTGGTGAAGGCCGGGCGCAGCCGGCCGAGGCCCTCGACGGTGGTGTCGGCGCGGATGCCCTCGTCCTGCGAGAACAGGACCGGGTCGCCCTTGCGCTGCGGGATGGCGACCGGGGTGATCTCGGCCTCGAAGACGCCGTCGGCCTGGGCCTTGGCGGCGCGCTGGTGCGAGGCTGCGGCGATCTCGTCCTGGACCTCGCGCGGGATGCCGAGGCGGGCGTTGTGCTTCTCGGTGGACTCGCCCATCGGGATGTTCTCGTAGGCGTCGGTGAGGCCGTCGTACGCCATCGCGTCGAGCATCTCGATCGCGCCGTACTTGAAGCCCTCGCGGGACTTCGGCAGCAGGTGCGGGGCGTTGGTCATGGACTCCTGGCCGCCGGCCACCACGACGTCGAACTCGCCGGCGCGGATCAGCTGGTCGGCCAGGGCGATGGCGTCCAGGCCGGAGAGGCAGACCTTGTTGATGGTGAGCGCCGGGACGTTCAGCGGGATGCCGGCCTTGACCGCGGCCTGGCGGGCGGGGATCTGGCCGGCGCCGGCCTGGAGCACCTGGCCCATGATCACGTACTGGACCTGCTCGCCGGTGATGCCGGCCCGCTCGAGCGCGGCCTTGATGGCGAAACCGCCGAGCTCGGCGCCGGTGAATCCCTTGAGCGAGCCGAGCAGGCGGCCCATGGGGGTACGGGCACCGGCAACGATCACTGAAGTAGTCATGGGACGTGCCCCTTCGCGCGTCGGACCAGGAGGGTGTGGGGATGCGGCTCAATGTACTGACCGGTCACCGCTGCGTCACCGGCGCAACGGTGTGATCAGCGGCACTGGCACTGTCCAGTCAACACCGTGTCAGCCCGTCGGGGCGATTGTGACCAGCCTCGCACGTCGCGCTGTGGCGCGGTTCGAGTCCGATGCGATGCACTGGGTGCCACCCTCGTCCCGAACCCCACCCGGAGGCCGTCCGTGCTGACCCGTATCGACCACATCGGCATCGCCTGCTTCGACCTCGACAAGACGGTCGAGTTCTACCGCAACACCTACGGCTTCGAGGTGTTCCACTCCGAGGTCAACGAGGAGCAGGGGGTCCGCGAGGCGATGCTGAAGATCAACGACACCGGGGACGGCGGCGCCTCCTACCTGCAGCTGCTGGAGCCCACCCGGGAGGACTCCACGGTCGCCAAGTGGCTGGCGAAGAACGGCGAGGGCGTGCACCACATCGCCTTCGGCACCCCCGACGTCGACGGGGACGCCGCGGACATCAAGTCCAAGGGCGTGCGGGTGCTGTACGACGAGCCGCGGATCGGCTCGATGGGCTCCCGGATCACCTTCCTGCACCCGAAGGACTGCGGCGGCGTGCTGACCGAGCTGGTCACCTCGGCGACCGGACCGGTCGAACACTGACGGGTAACTTGGGAAAACCCCCACACCCCCATTCCCCCGCCGTTCGCGACCACTACAATGCCCAGGTGCGCTGTAGCGCCCAGGGGAGTCCACGACGCGGGCGCGGCTGAACGGTCGCAGTTCGGATCTGTCACCATTCTCCAGAGGCAACAGTTCGCTCAGGAGTCCACTCGGACGGCGGAGCGATGCAAGGACCGAGCCGGTCCGGTCCCGGAGCATCGGGGCAGGAGCGGCTCCGGTCGAAGACGCGACCAGGAGATGGATGGGACCGCGGAGTGCGGGGCTACGACCGCTACGAGGTTGAGGATCACCTCTCCAAGTTCGAAGCCGAGCTCGAGAAGGCCCGCAAGGACCGGGACAAGACTCTCGAGCACGCCGACGACCTCGCCTACCAGGTGGAGGTGCTCCGGGCCAAGCTTCACGAGGCCCGGCGGCAGCTCGCCCAGCCGCGCGCCTTCGACTCCGTCTCCGGTCAGGCCGAGCAGGTCCTGCGCAACGCCGAGATGCAGGCCGAGGCGATGCGCCAGGACGCCGAGCGCCAGCTGCGCGAGTCCCAGGCGGCCACCCAGCGACTGCTGGCCGAGGCCGCCGAGCGGACCGCCCAGCTGGAGTCGGAGTTCAACGCCCGCCGCCGGCAGCTGGAGGAGGAGCTCTCCGAGTTCCGCCGGGCCGCCGAGCGGCACGTCAACGAGAACGTCTCCTGGGCCGAGCAGACCCGCGCCGGGACCGAGCAGGAGGCCCAGCGCCTGCTCCAGGAGGCCCGGGTCGAGGCCGAGCGGATGATGGCCGCCGTCCGGGCCGAGGCCGAGGCGCTCGCCGACCAGGCCCGCGCCCAGACCGCCGCCGACGTGGACGCCGCCCGCGGCGAGGCCCGGGCCGCCGCCGAGGCCGCCCTGCAGCGCGCCCAGAGCGACGCCGAACGGCTGCTGCGGGCCGCCTCCGAGCAGGCCCAGCAGACCGTCGGCCAGGCCGAGGAGCTGCGCGGCACCGCCGCCAACGAGGCCCAGGCCCAGCTCGCCGGGGCGCACGCCGCCGCCGAGCAGCAGCTGACCGCAGCCCGGGCCGAGATCAGCGCCCTCAAGCAGCAGGCCCTCGCCGACCAGGAGCGCGCCGAGGCCGCCCTGGCCGGCGCCCAGGCGGAGATAGAGCGGCTGCGCGCCGAGGCGCTGGCCGAGGCCGAGCGGGCCCGGGCCGAGGCCGCCCGGATGCGCGAGGAGGCGGAGGCCGCCGCCGTCCGCCTGCAGCACGAGGCCACCGAGGCCGCCGAGCGGACCGTCGCCAGCGGCGCCGCCTCCGCCGAGCAGCGGGCCCTCACCGCCAAGGCCGAGATCGCCAAGATGGTGGCCGCCGCGACCCGCGAGGCCGACCTGATCAAGGCCGCCGCGTCGACCGCGCAGGCCGAGGCGGACGCCGCCAAGGCCGCCGCCGCCGAGGAGAGCGAGCGGCTGCGGCTGACCGCCGAGACGGTCGCCGTGCAGCTGCGCGAAGAGGCCGAGGCGGCCATCGCCGAACAGCGCGCCGAGACCGAGCGGGACATCGCCGAGCTGCGCGAGCAGGCGCTGGCCGAGGCCGGGCACATCCGCGCCGAGGCCGAGGAGTCCGGCCGTGCCGAGGGCGCCAAGGACGCCGCCGTCCACCTCGCCAAGGCCGCCAAGCAGGCCGAGGAGGTGCTCGCGCGGGCCGGCCGGGACGCCGAGGCCACCCGCGGCGAGGCCGCCGCCGAGGCGGAGCGGATCCGTACCGGGGCCACCGCCGAGGCCGAGCGGCTGCGCGAGCAGGCCCAGGCCGCCGTCGAGGAGGCGCAGAACGCCGCGCTGGACGACGCCGCCTCCATCCGCGAGCAGATGGAGCGGATGCACGACGAGGCCGCCGCGCTGCGCGCCGAGGCCGAGGAGATCCGTTCCGCCACCGAGGCGGAGGCCGAGCGGGTCCGCACCGAGGCCCGCCGGCAGGCCGCGGTGCAGATCGAGGAGTCCGCGAAGAGCGCCGAGGAGCTGCTGACCGCCGCCAAGGCCGACGCCGACGCGCTGCGCGCCGGTGCGGCCGGCGAGGTCGAGCGGATCCGCGCCGAGGCCGCCGAGCAGGCCGCCGAGCAGCAGGGCCGGGCCGAGCAGACCCTGGCCCGGGCCCGGACCGAGGCCGAGAAGCTGACCGTCGCCGCCGAGCGGCAGGGCCAGGAGGCGCTCACCGCCGCCAAGGCCGCCGCCGCGGAGAACCGCGCGGCCGCCGAGCGGGAGACCGCCGAGCTGCGCCGCGAGGCACAGGCCGCCGCGCAGGCCGTCGAGGACGACGCCCGGGCCGCCGCGCAGGCCGTCGGGGACGAGGCCCGGGCCGCCGCCGAGGAGCTGCGCGCCGAGACCGACGCGTGGGTCCGGCAGACCCGCGGCGAGGCCGAGGCGGAGGCCGCCGCGCTGCGCGAGGAGAGCCGCCGCGAGCGCGAGGACGCCTCCGCCGGGCTCCTGCGCGAGCAGCAGGAGACCACCGAGCTGCTGGCCGCCGCCAAGGCCGACCGGGAGGCCGCCGAGACCGACGCGGCCGAGGTCCGGGAGTCCGCCCGTACCGAGGCGGAGCGGCTGCGCACCGAGGCCGAGCAGACCCTGGGCGCCGCCCGGGACACCGCCGCCGAGCAGCTGGCCGAGGCCGAGCAGGCCGCCGCCGCGCTGCGCACCGAGGCCGCCGACGCCGCCGAGGCACTGCGTGCCGAGGGCGCCGCCGAGCTGGCCGCCGCCGGCGAGGAGGCGGCCGGTGCCCGCCGGGACGCCGAGGAGCTGACCGCGCGGACCGCCGCCGAGACCGCCGAGCAGCTGGCCGCCGCCGAGCGCCGGGCCGCCGAGCTGGTCTCCGCCGCCGAGGACGAGGTCGCCGAGGTCCGCCAGTCGGTGGCCGGGCTGCACGAGGCCGCCTCCCAGCAGATCGCCGAGCGGCAGGGCACGGCCGAGCGGGAGGCCGCCGAGCTGCGCGCCGCCGCCGAGACCTTCGACCGGGAGACCCGCGAGGCCGCCGAGGCGTACGACACCGAGCTGCGCACCGGCGCGGACGGCTACGCCGCCGAGGTCCGGGCCGCCGCCGACGCCGAGACCGCCGAGCTGCGGGCGACCGCCGAGCGGGAGAGCGCCGAGGTCCGCGAGCTGGCCCGGACGTACGACACCGAGCTGCGCGCCGCCGTCGAGGCGGAGGTCGCCGGGCTGCGGGCCGCCGCCGAGCAGGAGACCGCCGAGCTGCGGGCCGCGGTCGAGGCCGAGCTGGCCGGGCAGCGCGAGCAGGTGGCCGCGGAGCTGGCCGCCGAGCAGGAGGCCGCCGCCGCCGCGATCGCCGAGCAGCGGGCCGAGGCGACGGCGTACGACGCCGAGCTGCGGGCCGCCGCCGACGCGGAGCGCCTGGCCGCGACCGGGTTCGCCGAGCAGCACCGCGCGGAGGCCGAGACGCAGGCCCGGCAGCTGGTCGCCGAGGCCGAGCAGGCCGGTGCCCTGGCGGTCGCCGAGTCGGAGGAGTTCGCCGCCGCGCTGCGCTCGGAGGCCGAGGAGTACGCGCTGGCCACCCGCACCCTGGCGGAGGGCTACGACAAGGACCTGCGGGCCCGGGCCCAGCTCTTCGACACCGAGACCCGGGAGTCGGCCGAGAGCTACGACAAGTCCACCCGGGAGCAGGCGAAGTCGGTGCTGGAGAAGGCGTTCGCCGACGCCGAGCAGCTCGGCGAGGACGCCCAGACCGGCGCGCTGGAGGTCACCACGGCCGCCGAGGAGCAGGCCGACGCGATGGTCGCCGCCTCCCGCAAGGAGGCCGAGCGGCTGGTCGCGGCCGGTGAGGCGGCCGGCAAGGTCGCGGTGGAGAAGGCGCGCAGCGACGCGGACGCCCTGCTCGCCGAGGCCCGCCGGGACTCCACCGCGATCCGTGAGCGCGCCGAGGAGCTGCGCGAGCGCACCGACGCGGAGATCGAGGCGCTGCACGAGCGGGCCCGCAAGGAGAACGCGCAGGCCATGAAGTCGGCCGGCGAGCGGGTCGACACGCTGGTGACCGCGGCCCAGGAGCAGCTGACCGAGGCCGAGGAGCAGGCGGCGAAGGCCGTCGCCGAGGCCGAGGAGAACGCGGCGAAGCTGGTCAAGGCGGCCGAGGAGCGGGCGTCCGAGCTCACCTCGGACGCCTCGACGGAGGCCTCCAAGGTCCGGATCGCCGCGGTGCGCAAGGCCGAGGGCCTGCTGAAGGAGGCGGAGACCAAGCTCCACGACTCCACCACCCGGGCCGAGGCGCTGATCGTCAAGGCCGAGGCGAAGCTGCAGTCCGCCGAGGACGAGGCCGAGCTGAAGCTGGAGGACGCCTCGGTCGAGGTCGAGAAGCGGCTGCGGCGGGCCGGCCGCGACGCCGAGGACCAGCTGCGGCTGGCCGAGGAGGAGGCCGAGCGGATCCTCGCCGAGGCGAAGGCCGAGGCCAAGCGCGTGACCGACGAGGGTCGGCAGGAGTTGGACGAGCTGGTCCGGCGGCGCAAGGACATCAACACCGAGATCTCTCGGGTCCAGGACGTGCTGTCGGCACTGGAGGCGTTCGAGGCACCGTCGTCGACCGCGCAGAGCAACGGGGGAAGCAAGAAGGACGGAGCGCCCAAGGCCGGTGCCGGGGTGGGCGCTCCCCGATCGGGTGGCAATCGCTCCGGGGGCGCGCCACCCGATTGAGCGGACATTGTCCGCGAAGCGACGGCGTTTCGCCGTTGACACTCCGGTACCGTGTCAGGATTCCCTCTAACCACTCAGCGGTTTGACGACAGGAAGCCCAGAAATCCCATGAGCGACAGTCACTCCCCGCACGGCTTCGACCTGGTACGCCGTGGGTACGAGCGCGCCCAGGTCGACGAGCGGATCGCCAAGCTGGTGGCCGACCGCGACTCCGCACTCTCCAGGATCAGTGCGCTCGAGAAGCGCATCGAGGAACTCCACCTGGAGACCCAGACCGCGCAGGCCGCCGTCACCGAGCAGGAGCCGTCGTACGCCGGTCTCGGTGCCCGGGTGGAGAAGATCCTCCGTCTCGCCGAGGAGGAGGCCAACGAGCTCCGCCAGGAGGCGCACCACGCCGCCGAGCAGCACCGCGAGCTCGCCGAGGCCGCCGCGCAGCAGGTCCGCACCGAGGCCGAGAACTACGCCAAGGACCGCAAGGCCAAGGCGGAGGACGAGGGCCGCCGGATCGTCGACAAGGCGAACAGCGACTCCGCTCAGCTGCGGGCCGAGGCCAACAAGGACGCGCAGAACAAGCGCGAGGAGGCGGACGCCCTCTTCGAGGAGACCCGCACCAAGGCCGCCCAGGCCGCCCTGGAGTTCGAGACCAACCTGGCCAAGCGCCGCGAGCAGTCCGAGCGCGACCTGGCGGCCCGTCAGGCCAAGGCGGAGAAGCGCCTCGCCGAGATCGAGCACCGCGCCGAGCAGCTCCGCCTGGAGGCGGAGAAGCTGCGCACCGACGCCGAGCGCCGCGCCCGCCAGACGGTGGAGACCGCCCAGCGCCAGGCCGAGGACATCGTGGCCGACGCCAACGCCAAGGCCGACCGGATCCGCAGCGAATCCGAGCGCGAGCTGGCGGCGCTCACCAACCGCCGCGACTCGATCAACGCGCAGCTCACCAACGTGCGCGAGATGCTCGCCACCCTCACCGGTGCCGCGGTCGCCGCGGCCTCCCTGCCGACCGACGACGCCCTGGGCGTCCCGGCCCAGCAGTCCCGCTAAGGGTTTCCCCGAAAGGGGCGCGCGGCTCACGCCGCGCGCCCCTTTCGTGCTTCTACGCTTCGTGCATTTACGCCCTGACCCGCTTCAGCAGCGCCCGCACCGCCGCGTTGAAGGTCTCCGGCGCCTCCAGCGAGGAGAGGTGCCCGACCGACGGGATGACGGTCAGTTCGGCGTCCGACAGGGCGGCGGCCATCATCCGGGCCTCGGCGAGCGGGGTGACGGCGTCCAGCTCGCCCACCACGACCGCGGCCGGCACGTCCAGGCCCGCCAGCACCTCCAGCGAGTCCTCGCGGGCGGCCATGGCGCGCTGCGCCCAGGCGACCGCCCGCGGCGGCGCCTCGGCGATCATCGCGCGGACCTGCGCGACCAGCTCGGGGTCGGTGCCGGGGGCGAGCAGCCCGTCCTCGATCCGCTCCTCGGCGAGCAGCGCGACGCTGTCCCGGGCGAGCACGGCGGCGGCGATCCGCTCCCGGTTGGTGCGGGCGGCGTCGCCGTCGGCGGTGGCCTTGGTGTCGGCGAGCAGCAGTCCGCAGATCCGCTCGGGGTGGCGGCGGGCGAAGGCCATCGCGACGTAGCCGCCCATCGAGAGTCCGCCGATCACGGCCCGGTCCACGTCCATCGCGTCCAGCAGGGCGGCGAGGTCGTCGGCGGCGGCGTCCAGCGAGGGCGCGGTGTCGTCGCCGAGCGGTGCGGAGCCGAAGCCGCGCTGGTCCGGGGTGATCACCCGGGCCAGGTCGCCGGCCGGGCCGGGCAGCCGCTCCAGCTGGGCGGCCCACATCCGGGCGGAGAGCGGGAAGGCGTGCAGCAGGACGAGCGGGGTGCCGGTGCCGTGCTCCGGGGCGGCCTGCGCGCGGGGAAAGGTCATGGTCCAACCGTATGGCCACGACGCGCGCCGTCCCCACCCCTGCCAAATGTCCGTTTTGTCATACTCTGACGGGGAGTAAGGAGAGCTGATGATCGAACTGCACCAGCTGACGAAACGCTACGGCGAGAAGACCGCCGTCCAGGACCTCACCTTCCAGGTCCCCCAGGGCGTGGTCACCGGCTTCCTCGGCCCGAACGGCGCGGGCAAGTCCACCACCATGCGCATGATCCTCGACCTGGACCGGCCGAGCAGCGGCCGGGTCACCATCGACGGCAAGCGGTACGGGCAGCTGCAGGAGCCGCTGAAGTACATCGGCGCGCTGCTGGAGGCCAAGGCCGTCCACCCCGGCCGCACCGCCTACGACCACCTGCTGTGGCTGGCCCAGTCCAACCGGATCCCGAAGCAGCGGGTCGACCAGATGCTGGAGCTGGTCGGCCTGACCTCGGTGGCGAAGAAACGGGCGCGCGGCTTCTCGCTCGGCATGGGCCAGCGCCTGGGCATCGCCTCCGCGCTGCTCGGCGACCCGGAGATCCTGATGTTCGACGAGCCGGTGAACGGGCTCGACCCCGAGGGCATCCTGTGGATCCGCAACCTGATGAAGGGCCTGGCCGCCGAGGGGCGGACGGTCTTCGTCTCCTCCCACCTGATGAGCGAGATGGCCCTGACCGCCGACCACCTGGTGGTGATCGGCCGCGGCCGGCTGCTGGCCGACCTGTCGATGGCCGAGTTCATCAAGCAGAACTCCCGTTCCGCGGTCCGCATCCGCACCCCGCACGTCGAGCAGCTGCTGGACGCCCTGCGCGGCGCCGGCCTGCAGCCGCAGAGCGGCCCGGACGGCACCTGGGAGATCGAGGACGGCGACCCGGCCTTCCTCGGCGACCTGGCCGCCCGGCACGGCATCACGCTGCACGAGCTGAGCCCGCAGCAGGCCTCGCTGGAGGAGGCCTTCATGCAGATGACCGCCGACTCGGTCGAGTACCAGACCGGCGGAGGCGCCGCCCAGCCGCCCGGCACCGACCTCGCCTGGGGCGAGGGCTGGCAGCAGCAGCAGCGGAAGGAGAACTGATGGCCGCCTTCCCGGCGATCCTGCAGTCCGAGTGGACCAAGATCCGCAGCGTCCGCTCGACCATCTGGACCCTGGCGCTGACCTTCGTGGTCACGCTCGGCCTCGGCGCGCTGCTCTCCCTGCTGACCAACAACAACTTCGAGGAGTTCACCGGCAACGACCCGACGCCGTTCGACGCCACCGGCACCGCCTTCTCCGGGATCCTGCTCGGCGAGCTGGCGATCATCGTCTTCGGCGTGCTGGCGATCGGCAACGAGTACTCGACCGGCATGATCCGGGTCTCGCTGGCGGCCGTCCCCCAGCGCGGCACCCTGCTGGCCGGGAAGGCCGCGGTGCTCGGCGCGCTCGCCCTGGCGGTGTCGCTGGTGACCGCGTTCGTCACCTTCTTCGTCGGCCAGGCGATGCTCGGCGACCACGCGACCACGATCGGCTCGCCGCACGTGCTGCGCGCGGTCCTCGGCGCGGCGCTCTACCTGACCATGCTCTGCCTCTTCGCGGCCGGGGTCACCGCGATGCTGCACAACCAGACCCTGGCGCTGGGCATCCTGGTGCCGTTCTTCTTCCTGCTCTCGCCGATCCTCTCGGCGGTGCCGAAGGTGAAGACCCTGGCGCACTGGTTCCCGGACTACGCGGGCTCCCGGATGCTGCTGGTGTACGAGCAGAGCGGGCAGCCGTACGGGCCGTGGGCCGGCTTCGCGGTCTGCCTGGCCTGGACGGCGGCGGCGCTGCTCGGCGGAGCGCTGGTGCTGAAGAAGCGCGACGCCTGACCCGCCCGGACGGGCCTCAGTACTTGGGAGCGCCGCGGCCGCGCTGCACGTTGGCGCCGCGGCGCTCCCGCGCGTTCCAGCACGCCCGGTGCCAGTGCCGGCGGTCCTCCACCCCGGGGCCGTGGTCGGGCCACGCCACCACGTGGCCGGTGCCCGGCGGGATCTCCTGGTCGCACCCGGGGCAGCGGTAGAACCGCCCGGGCGTGCCCGCGACGGTCTGGACCACCCACTCCTCGCCGCGGTAGCTCTCCGTCCGGCGCAGGGAGCTTCCGAACGGCGCGGGCGGGTCCTCCGAGTGCGGCTCGGAGCCCTTGATCCGGTTGCGTCGGGGGGACACGTGACTACCTCTCGGCCGGGCGCGTTGTACTCCAAGGGTACGGGTCGTCAGTTGGCCGCCGGCTCCCCTATCACGGGTCGCCGGGGAGCTCCCCCGTTTCCCCTGAGATCCACCCGATCTCTTGGGAAAATCGTGAATCCACGTGCCGTTGGCACATGACATGGGTTACTCACGAAGGGACAAGGCGGGGCCCGCAGACCCTGCGCGCACCCCAGGAGGCCCACCGATGACCAAGACCACCCCCCGGCCCGACTCCCGTTCCGGCCGGATCGCCACCGCGACCGCCGCGCCGAGAGTCCCTCGGCAGGCCCCGCCGCTGCCCGCGGCGGCGCCGCTGCTGGGGCAGCCGACCGGCACCGACGGGATCCGGGTCGGCGCGTTCCTGCTGTCCGCGCAGTTCCCCGGCCAGACCCACGCCGAGGCGCTGGAGCGCACGGTGTCCGCGGCGACCGCCGCCGAGCGGTCCGGGCTGGACAGCGTCTGGCTCGCCGAGCACCACTTCGTCCCGTACGGCGTCTGCCCCAACGCCGCCACCCTGGCCGCGCTGCTGCTCGGCCGCACCCGGCGGATCGGCGTCGGCACCGCGGTCAGCGTGCTCTCCACCAGCCACCCGGTCGCGCTCGGCGAGCAGGCCGCGATGCTCCACCTGATCTCCGGCGGCCGGTTCACCCTGGGTGTCGGCCGCGGCGGCCCGTGGATCGACCTGGAGGTCTTCGGGACCGGCCTGGAGGCGTACGAGCAGGGCTTCCCGGAGCGCCTCGACCTGCTGCTGCGCTGGCTGCGCGGCACCCGGGTCGGCGCCTGCGGGCCGACCTTCGAGTTCCCCGAGGTCCCGGTGGTGCCGCGGGCCACCGAGCCCCCGCGGATGCCGGACCTCTCCGGCTGGCTCGGCCTCGACCAGGCACCGCTGTCGGCCTTCCCCCGGCAGCGCCAGGAGGCCCGCGGCGAGAGCGCCGGCGGCCCGCCGATGGTGGTCGCCTGCACCTCGCCGAACGGCGTGCGCACCGCCGCCGAGCGCGGCCTGCCGATGCTGCTCGGCATGCACTCCGGTGACGACGACAAGCGCGACATGCTGGCCGCCTACCGCGACGCCTGGCGGGCCTGCGGGCGCGGCGAGGAGCAGCTCGCCCGGGTCGAGCAGGAGCACGTCGCGGCCGGCGTCGCCCAGGTCGAGGACCGCGGCTCCACCGCCCGGGACAACCTGCTGCGCGCCATGCCGGACTTCTTCGCGCACGGCCTCGGCGCGCACCGCACCGTCGACGGCCGCACCCGCACCATGCGCGACCCGTACGCGTACACCGAGCTGCTCTGCGACCTGCACGCCGTCGGCACGCCGCGGCAGTGCGCGGACAAGCTGCTCGCCACCGCCGAGCGGACCGGCATCCGGCGCTTCGCCCTGCTCGCCGAGGGCTCCGGCGACACCGAGGCGACGCTGCACAACATCGACCGGCTCGGCACCGAGGTGCTGCCGCAGCTGGGCTGAGCAGCAGGCCCGCGGAACCGCCGTGGGCCGCCTCCGGTACGTACCGGGGGCGGCCCACTCGGTGGCCCGTGCAGAGCCTGCGAGGGCAGAGGTCTACGAGCGCAGAGGTCTACGAGGGTCAGGGACAGCGGTCGAACCGCCGTCAGCAGTCGCGCAGCTCCGGCGACTGGTTGAGCAGCTGGGCCCGGACCGAGGTGAAACGCCGGTAGCGCTCGTCGTTGCGCTCCGACGGGGCGAACACCGCGACCCGGTGGCAGTTCTGGAACGCCAGCTGGACGCCGAAGTGCCGCGAGAGCGCCCCGCGGATCGCGTCACTGGCCATCGCGCGCAGCAGTTGGCCACGGGCCTGCTCGCTGGGCGGCGGGACATCGTTGTCGGCGAAATCGGTGCCGTCGACCTTCATCTGGGCGACCAGCGAGCTGATCATGTCCCAGGCGAAGGGGAGGGAGGTGCGGACGCAGTCGACGAACTCCGCCTCGTCGACCTCGCCTCGTTCGGCCTTCTCGAGCAGGGCCGGTGAGACGTCGAGCGACATGGGTTCTCCTCTCGCGGTCCGCCCGGACCCGGCAGGGCCCGAACGGTCGTGCGGTAGCTGCGAATTGCGAATGGTGCCGTGCCGTGCTCATACAGGGTGTGGCGGGATGTCACCCCAGGGTGACAGGCAAGTGTGAGCACTGCTGGCGAATCCGTCGATTTCCACTGGAAACGCCACTCGGACGTCCAGATTGGCCGGATACCGTCGGACCGTTCATCCCATGTCTCCATCCCCGTTGGCGCAACCGCACCGCGCCGCCACGACCGGACGACGGTCGAACACGACGCGTGAAGTTACGGTCACCATGTTTCGCCGCCTTCGCCGTTTCTTCACCCGGCTGTCGCGGAATCGCATCAACTGGCCCCGGTGGGCTAGCGTGGTCGACCGTGCGTCTCGTAATTGCCCGCTGCTCTGTCGACTATGCCGGTCGGCTGTCCGCCCATCTCCCGTCCGCCACCCGGCTCATCCTGGTGAAGGCCGACGGGTCGGTGAGCATCCATGCCGACGACCGTGCCTACAAGCCGCTCAACTGGATGTCGCCGCCGTGCACGCTCAAGGAGGCCGACTCCACCTGGACGGTCACCAACAAGGCCGGTGAGAAGCTCATCATCACCCTGGAGGAGGTGCTGCACGACTCCTCGCACGAACTCGGCGTGGACCCCGGCCTGGTGAAGGACGGCGTCGAAGCCCACCTGCAGGAGCTCCTCGCCGACCGGATGGAGGTGCTCGGGTCCGGCTGGCAGCTGATCCGCCGTGAGTACCCGACCGCGATCGGGCCGGTGGACATCCTGTGCCGCGACTCCGACGGCGCGACCGTCGCCGTGGAGATCAAGCGCCGCGGCGAGATCGACGGCGTCGAGCAGCTCACCCGGTACCTGGAACTGCTCAACCGCGACCCGCTGCTCGCGCCCGTGAAGGGCGTCTTCGCCGCGCAGGAGATCAAGCCGCAGGCGCGGGTGCTCGCCACCGACCGCGGCATCGGCTGCGTGGTCCTGGACTACGACGAGCTGCGCGGCATCGACGACGACAAGCTGAAGCTGTTCTAGCCCCGCGGCCGACCCCTCACGTCGTGGGGGGATCGGTCGGCGTGGTCGGCGTCGGAGTCGGAGTCGGCGTGGGGGTCGGCGTCGGAGTCGGCGTGGGCGTCGAAGTCGGCGCCGGGGTGGTCGGCTGGGTGCCGCCACTGCCCGTGCCGCCGCCGGGGGCCGTCGTGGTCTTCGTCGCCGTCGGGGACTTGCTCGGGGTCGGCTTGCGGGTCGTCGAGGAGCTCGCGGACGGGGACGCCGAGGCGCTCGGGTCGGCCGGGGCGGTGCTGCTCGCCGGGTCGTCCGGGCTCGGGGTCGCGCTGCTCGGGAAGACCACCTCGCCGGTCCCGGCGCCGTCCTCCACGGAGTTGCCGGACCGGCCGCCGCCGCCCGCCGCACCGCCGGTCCCGGCGACGCTCAGCCCGATCGCGGTGCCGAGCACACCGACCGCCATCACCGCCGCCGTGGCGGCCAGCACGGTCCGCCGCCGGTCCCCCGCCCGCCCGTACGCGGAGCGGAACCGGTACGGCACCTGCGCGGCGATCGCCCGGATCACCGGCCGCCGCCCGCCGGAACCGCCGGTCGGCGCGCCGATCGGACGCGCGGCGTCCTCGCGCAGCAGGTCGAGCATCCGCCGGGCGCCGGCCGAGCCGCGCGGCTCGCCGAGCGCGGCGCGCAGGGCGACCGCCGCCTCCAGCTCCGCGGCGGACCGCTGCGAGGCGCCGGTGCACAGCGCGTACACGCCCAACTCGTGGTGGAACCAGGCCTCGTCGAGGGTGGCGCCGAGCGCGCGGGCGGCCTCCAGGCCGAGCTGCAGGACCCGCTCCCACGCCCCCCAGCGCAGCGACAGCGCCAGCGCGGGCGCGGCGGCCCGGGCCAGCCGGAGCACCGCCTGCGGGCGCTCCGCGTCCCGGTCGGCGAGCAGGGCTGCGACCAGCACCTCCGCCTCGGCGGCGATCTGCCGGGTGGAGACCGAGCTGTGCCCGACCCACCAGGAGAAGTGCTCGGCGGCGCCGTACGCGATGTCGCCCGGCTCCCAACGGGTGTGGAGCACCTCGGCGACGCCCTCGGTCAGCCGGTGGTGGCCGCCGACCGAGACGGCGAGGCCGCACTCGACGAGTTCCTGCAGGGCGCTCTCGCCGAAGCCGACGTCGATCAGCGCGGGCAGGTGCGAGGCGGTGGGCAGTTCGCCGTCCAGGGCGAGGGCCAGCAGCAGGACGCTGCGCGCCTCCTCGCTCAGCCCGTCGGCGAGGCGGGCGGCGGGCGCCGCGCTCTCCGCCACCGAGGCGAGCGGGACGGTGCGGCGCAGCTCCGCCTCCAGCTCGGCGGGGTCGGCCGGTTCGGCGACCACCTTCACCGAGCCGAAGACGCCGACGCGGTCCTCGCGCGCGGCGACCAGGGCGTCCACGGCGACGTCCCGCTGGCGCAGCAGGGCGGCGGCGCGGACGAAGCGCAGCGGCAGGCCCTCGGACTCGAACCAGAGGTCGACCGCCCACGCCCGCTCGATCTCGTCCAGCGGCCGGCCGGCCAGGCGGGCGGCCAGGGTGAGGCTGGCGGAGCGGGACAGTCCGGCCACCAGATGGTCCTGCAGCCGGGAGTCGAGGGGCAGTTGGGGGCTGTCCGGCGGGACGGAGATCAGGAAGGCGCACTCGGGCGCGAGGGCGAGCAGCGCCTCCAGTTCGGCGCCGGCCGGTTCGACGTCGTCGATGACGACCACCGCGCCGACCCGGGCGAGCAGTTCGGCGAGCTGCTCCGGGTCCGGTCGGAAGTCGGGGGCGTGGTGGGTGGCGGCGAACAGGTCCTGCACCAGGTCGTCGGCGCTGCGGCGGTGGCCGCTGAGCCGGACCACGCCGTCCGGGGCGAGCTCGCCGGCGGCCTCGGCGACGGCCGCCAGCAGGGCGCTGCGGCCGGAGCCCGCCTGGCCGACCAGGCGTATGGAGCGGCCCTCGGCGAGCCGGCCGAGCAGCTGCGCGACGTCCGTCTCGCGGTCGAGCAGCGGGAGGTCGCCGTGGCCGGTGCCCATCGCGAGCGGGCCGACCGCGGAGGCCGGGCCGAGGTCGGGGCGGGCCTGGACCAGGCTCCGGACGCGGCGCGGCTGCGGCATCCACTCCTCGGGGCAGCGCCGCGCCTCGGACCCGTCCGGGCCGCCGACGGTCAGCAGCCGTTCGCCGCTGACCACCTCACCGGTACGCGGGCGCGCGCCGTCCTGCCGGAAGTCGCCGTCTGGCTGTTCCACGTCGCTGCTCCCCGCAATCGGTCACGGATACCTGAGCGCAGACTTTCCCACACCCCCGGCCCCCACCGACACCGGGGTGCCCGGGAAACCCGCACGGCCCCGGTGCGCGGCGGCGGCGGGGCGGCGGAGGGTGGGGCGCGGGTCGGGCGCGGCGGGGCTCAGCCCAGGGCGGGGAGGGTGCTTCCGTAGGGGTCGGCGACGGCGCCCTCGACGGCCAGGATGCGGTGCAGGCGGGTGGCGACCAGCAGGCGCTGGAGCTGGACCGGGACGGCGCGCAGGACCAGCCGCCGGCCGAGCCGCCCGGCCCGCCGGTGGGTGCCCATGATCACGCCGAGTCCGGTCGCGTCCCAGAACTCCAGCCGGCCGAGGTCCAGGACGAGGTCGCCCTGGCCGCCGTCGACGGCGGCGTGCAGACGGGCGCGGGCGTCGGCGGCGCTGCGGACGTCCAGGCGGCCCTCGATGGCCAGGCCGGTGTGGTCGCCGGTGATTCGCACGCTGTCCTCCTCCTCGCCCGTCTGCCGGGTCTTCCGCGGCTCCGTCCCAGGGGTTCCCGCTCGGGCTCCTGCTCGGGCGGGCGTTCGTCGCCTCGGCCCGGGGCCCCGCAGGTGGGTCTCCCCCTCATCTGACGGTGAACCAACTCCGCAGGTTGCTGCCCCCCGGTGGAGTGGCCCTCAACTTCACCCGTCCGAGGGAATATACGCAGGAACTTCCCATACCCACGCTCGATTACCGCCCAAATCACCCGTCTGCGGGGTGACCGTGAGCAAACTCACCCGGGCGGATCAGCCCTGGTAGCCGTAGAAGCCGCGACCGCTCTTGCGGCCGAGGTCGCCCGCGGTGACCATGCGCGCCATGATCTCCGGCGCGGCGAACTTCTCGTCCTGGGTCTCGGCGTAGATGTTGCGGGCGGCGTGCAGCAGGATGTCCACGCCGGTCAGGTCGGCGGTCTGCAGCGGGCCCATCGGGTGGCCGAAGCCGAGGCGGCAGGCGGTGTCGATGTCCTCGGCGGTGGCGACGCCCGACTCGTACAGCTTGGCGGCCTCGACGACCAGGGCGGTGATCAGGCGGGTGGTGACGAAGCCGGCGACGTCGCGGTTGACCACCACGACCTCCTTGCCGACGCCCTCGGCGTAGGCGCGGGCGCGGGCCAGCGTCTCGTCGCTCGTCTTGTAGCCGCGGACCAGCTCGACCAGCTTCATCAGCGGCACCGGCGAGAAGAAGTGCACGCCGACCACGGCCTCGGGCCGCTCGGTGACGGCGGCGATCCGGGTGATCGGGATGGCGGAGGTGTTGGAGCCGAGCACCGCGCCGTCCTTGGCGAGCTTGTCGAGCTCGCGGAAGACGCCCTCCTTGACCTCCAGCTTCTCGAACACCGCCTCGATCACGATGTCGGCCTCGGAGATCCCGCCGAGGTCGGTGGTGGTGGTGATCCGGCCGAGCGCCGCGGTGGCCTCCTCGGCGGTCATCCGGCCCTTGGCGACGAACTTCTCGTAGGAGGCCTCGATGCCGTCCAGGCCGCGCCGCAGGGCGGCGTCGGTGACGTCGCGCAGCACCACGGGGTGCCCGGCCTGCGCCGAGACCTGCGCGATGCCGGCGCCCATCAGGCCGGCGCCGATCACGGCGATCTGCTGGGTCGAAGCGTTGCTCATGGCGTGGGTCTCCCGAGTGCCGTCCGAAGTCCGCGGCCCCGGGCAGGGGTCTCCCCCCGTGAGCCGCGCCGCTCGTGGACCGGACTTTAGTGCCCGAAGGACCGTTGTGGTGCCATTCAGGGGTGTGATCTGCGTCGTCACCTGACGGGCCGTCGGATCACGTGAGCGCGGTCACTCCCACGCCCTCCGACGGGCACTCCTGCGGCCGCCGGCAGTCGCTCCCCCGCCCTCCGGCGGTCACTCCCCCGGGTGCCCGGGCGCCTCGACGCCGAACTCCTTGGCGAGGATCGCCGCCTGCACCCGGCTGCGCAGCTCCAGCTTGGCGAAGATCCGACTGACGTGGGTCTTGGTGGTGGCCTCGGCCATCTCCAGCCGGGCGGCGATCTGGCCGTTGGACAGGCCCGCGCCGATGCAGCCCAGCACCTCCCGCTCGCGCGGGGTCAGCGCGGACAGGTCGGCGACCGGCGCCGCGGCCCCGCTGCGGGCGAAGGAGGCGATCAGCCGCCGGGTCACCGAGGGGGCCAGCATGCCGTCGCCGCGGGCGACCGTCCGGACCCCCTCGACCAGGGCGTCCGCCTCGACGGTCTTGAGCAGGAACCCGGCCGCGCCGGCCCGCAGCGCGCCCCACACGTACTCGTCCAGGTCGAAGGTGGTCAGCACCAGCACCTGCGCGCCCGTCCCGGCGACCACCCGGCGGGTCGCCGAGACGCCGTCCAGCCGCGGCATCTGAATGTCCATCAGCACCACGTCCGGGCGCAGCTCCTGGGCCAGCCGTACGGCCTCCTCGCCGTCCGCCGCCTGCCCCACCACCTCCAGGTCCTCCTCGGCCCGCAGGATCATCACCAGGGCCGCCCGCACGGCCGCCTGGTCCTCCGCCACCAGCACCCGGATCACGGCCGCCCCTCCTTCGTCTCGCGCGGCAGCACCGCGCGCACCCGCCACACCCCGTCCGCCGGGCCCGCGGTGAACTCGCCGCCGAGCAGTTGGGCCCGCTCGGCCATCCCGACCAGCCCGGCGCCCGCGCCCTGCAGCGGGCGGCCCGCACCGGCCCGGTACGCGCTCTCCGCGGTGATCTCCACCCGCTCGGCGCGGTAGCCGAGCCGCACCCGCACCGTACCGGGCGCGGCGTGCTTCACGGCGTTGGTCAGCGACTCCTGGACGATCCGGTACGCCGCCAGCTCGACCGGGGCGGACAGCTCGCCGCGCTCGCCCTCCTCCACCACCTCGAAGCCCAGCCCGGCCTCCCGCCCGGCCGCCCGCGCCTGCGCCACCACCACGTCCAGCGCGGCCAGCCGCGGCGCCGCGTACGCCTCGTCCGGCTCCTCCTCGCGCAGCAGGCCGATCATTCGGCGCATCTCGGCCAGGCCCAGCACGCTGTTCTCCCGGATCACCGCGAGCGCCTCCAGCACCGGGTCGTCCTCCGGCTGCTGCCGGCGGCGGGCCAGCGACTGGGCGCCGGTCGCGTGGATCGCGATCGCCGACAGGTGGTTGGCGATCACGTCGTGCAGCTCCCGCGCCATCCGGGCGCGCTCGGCGACCACCGCACCGCGCCGGTCCAGCTCGGCGAGCAGCGCGGTCTGCTCGGCCCGCAGGTGCTCCGTCTCGGCGCGGTCCCGGTGGCGGCGGACCAGGTCGGCCGTCCAGACCGGCGCGATGAAGATCAGACCGCAGAAGCCGGCCACCACCAGGGCGTTCGACACGTCCGCGTAGAGCAGGGTCAGGCCGGACAGCACCACCGTGGTCGCGCCGCCGGTCAGGTGCAGGACCTTCGCCATCCGCGGCGGCCCGTACAGCACGCCCGCGTACAGCAGGTCGGTGAACATCACCACCATCGCCAGCACCGAGCCGTAGAACACCCCGACGCCGAACACCACGCCGCCGACGGAGACCGTCCAGATCGGGTGGGTGCGCCGCAGCAGCTCCAGCCCCGACATCAGCACCACCGGAATCAGTGCGGCCCACCACGGGACCAACTCGTTGCGGTCGTACGCGCCGACGGCGGTGAGCAGCACGCCGGCGGCGAGACCGGCGGCCGCGATGGCGGAATCCTGCTGACGGGGGCTGAACGTCACGCCACCCATCCCATCACCCGCCGGCCCGGTCCGGGACGACCGACCGGAGGAGGCGGGGTACATCGAAGGTTGCAGGCCGCTGTCCGCTCACCCGACGACGACAACCGGGCCGTGCCCCGGCGAGGATCGAGGGCATGGTGTCCCTGATCGTGGCCGGCGAGATCGGCTTCTGGGTGCTCCTCGCACTCGCCCTGGTGGTCCGGTACGTGCTCGCGTGGCGCCGGGCGAGCACCACGCTGCTCCTGCTGCTGCCGGTGGTCGACCTGGTGATCCTCGGCGCGACCGTCGCCGACCTGCGCGGCGGTGCCACCGCCGACTGGACGCACGGCCTGGCCGCCTCCTACGTCGGCTTCTCCGTCGCCTACGGCCACCGCCTGGTCACCTGGGCCGACGCCCACGCCGCGCACCGCCTGGCCGGCGGCCCCGTGCCGCCGCGGCCGCCCAAGTACGGGCGCGAGCGCGCCGCGTACGAGTGGCGGACGTTCGGCCTGACGCTGCTCTCCTGCACCGTCACGGTCGCCCTGATCGCCGCCGTCCAGCTCCTCGCCGACGCCCCCGCCCTCGACTCCTGGTACCGGCGGATGGCCCTGGTCGCCGGCATCAACCTGCTGATCGCCGCGAGCTACACCGTCTTCCCCAAGCGCCCGAAGGCCGGCTAGCGGTTCTCGCCCGGCACCCACAGGACGTCGCCGCGCTCCTTGTTGGCCGCCCGCGCCAGGATGAACAGCAGGTCCGACAGCCGGTTCAGGTACTTCGCGGTCAGCGGGTTGACGGTGTCCCCGTGCGCCTCGATCGCCGCCCAGGTCGCCCGCTCCGCGCGCCGCACCACCGTGCACGCCAGGTGCAGGTACGCCGCCCCCGCAGTGCCGCCGGGCAGGATGAAGCTGCGGAGCTTCTCCAGCGACTCCAGATAGTGGTCGCAGTCCGTCTCCAGCCGGTCGATGTACGACTGCAGCACCCGCAGCGGCGGGTACTCGGGGTCCTCCACCACCGGCGTCGCCAGGTCCGCCCCGACGTCGAAGAGGTCGTTCTGGATCCGCGTCAGCACCACCGACACGTCCTCGGGCAGCGCCCCCGCCGCGATGGCCACCCCGATCGCCGCGTTCGCCTCGTTGGTGTCCGCGTAGGCCACCAGCCTCGGGTCCGTCTTGGTCGTCCGGCTCATGTCCCCGAGCGCCGTCGTCCCGTCGTCCCCGGTCCGCGTGTAGATCCGCGTCAGATTCACCATGCCCGCAGCGTACTCACGCCCCGCGCGGCTCACCCGTGATTGCGACGCCGATCACAAACCCCTTCGCCGGCCCGGCCGGCACCACGACCTCGGTCCCGTACGGCATCCGCACCTCGGCCTCGTACGTGCCCCGCTCGGCCTCGGGCGCGGACAGCACGGTCACGTGCCCCACCCCGTCGAAGTCGTCGATGATCACGTACACCGGGATCCCCGCCTGCGCGTAGGCACGCCGCTTGCGCACCAAGTCCCGCTTGCGAGCATCGTGCCCGGGCGGGACGACCTCGACCATCAGCCCGATCCGGTCGGCCAGTGCTCCGAGCTTCTCGCTGTCGAGAACCGATCGGAGGTCGGCCGAGGTGACCATCACGTCGGGGATCCAGACCTTGCGGCCGAAGATCACGTTGGTGTCCTGATAGGCCGCGTCCGTGCTGCCCGCGAGGAACCGGTCCAGCTCACGCCGGAACGTGTTGGCGACCGTTGCGTGCTCGCCTCCGCCAGTCGGTGACACCTCGATGCACCCCTCCACGATCTCGGCTCGGAAGCCGTCGGAGAGTTCGAGGGCCTTCCACGCCTGCCACAGCACCTCGTCGAGGTCGGGCACGTCGTCGAAGTCGAGATCTGCGTCGTGGGCCGGAGCGGTCATTCGGAACCCACCTCCTCCGCCCAGTCTGTACGGCCGAGGCGAGTCTGCACAACGAACTCCGGCACGCGCGGCGGATCCGTCGGTGCGCCACCGCAACGGGTGACGAGGCTCAGGCGACGTTGACGCGCTGGCCGGGAGGTGCGGCTTCGAGCCAGGCGAGGAAGCCGGTGAGGGCGTCCTCGCTCATGGCGAGTTCGAGGGGGGCGCCGTTGTGGAGGCAGCGCAGGACGACGGAGCCGGAGAGCAGGGCGAGCTCCTCCTGGCCCTCGGGGTAGCGGCGGCCGAGCACCTCGATCTCGGTGCGGGGCAGCACCCGCTTGGGCCGCGGCGCGTAGGAGAAGACCCGGAACCACTCGATGGAGTCGCCGCTGTACCGGCCGATACCAAAAACCCACCCCTTGCCGTCGGTCACCGGGACCGGGGCGGAGGTGGGCTGTCCGTGCTCGTCGAGGTCGGGCTGCGTGGACGCGTCGGCGGGCATTTTGAGGCGGTAGGAACAGTCGAACGTGCCGCCCACCCGCTGGATGAGCCGGCGGCGTACCGCGAATCCGACCAGGCCGGCCACGCATACGGCGACGACGACCGCGCACAGCACAAGGGCGAGGACCATGCTCACCGACCTCCTCGCTACCTTCATCCCCGTGGCGGGCCGCCGGGACGGACCGGCGACCGCACTGTCCTACCAACTGATACGACAGTCCCGGGGTCACGCTCACGCGTCCCCGGGACCGTCGGTGAAGCTACGTTCAGATGTGCGCCTTCAGGCCGCGGGCGGCCACCAGACGCACCTCGGCGCGACGCTCGGCGTGCGCGTCGAGCTCGGACTTGGCGTTCTCCAGCGCGCGCTCGGCACGGGCGACGTCGATCTCGTCCGCCAGCTCGGCGATCTCGGCGAGGATCGAGAGCTTGTTCTCGGCGAAGGAGATGAAACCGCCGTGCACCGCCGCGACGACGGTGCCGCCGTCGGTGGTGCGGATGGTGACCGGACCGGTCTCCAGCACGCTCAGCACCGGGGTGTGGCCCGGCATGATGCCGGTGTCACCGGAGGCCGTGCGGGCGACAACGATGGTGGCCGCACCGGACCACACCTTGCGGTCGGCTGCGACCAGCTCGACGTGCAGCTCAGCCAACGTGGGCTCCTAGGCTCTTGCCGATTTCTTCGACGCAGGGCGCCGGGTCGACCGACAGTTTCGGTAAGAATAACGGGCCCGTGCCCCCGGAATGAAACCAAGGGCGCGGAAATGACCGGGATCACAGCCCTTCCGAGCCATGAGGGGTGGTCCCCAAGAGACGGGGACCACCCCTCACGGTCGTTCAGCCGTCAGCCGGCCGGGTGATTACTTCTTGGCCAGCTCGGCGGCGTTGCGCTCGAGGTCCTCGATGCCACCGCACATGAAGAAGGCCTGCTCGGGAACGGCGTCGTACTTGCCGTCCGCGATCGCGTTGAACGCCTCGATGGTCTCCGACAGCGGAACGGTCGAGCCGTCGACGCCGGTGAACTGCTTCGCCACGTAGGTGTTCTGCGAGAGGAAGCGCTCGATGCGACGGGCGCGGTGCACCGTGATCTTGTCGTCCTCGGACAGCTCGTCGATACCGAGGATCGCGATGATGTCCTGCAGGTCCTTGTACTTCTGCAGGATCCCCTTGACGCGGATGGCCGTGTCGTAGTGGGTCTGCGCGATGTACCGCGGGTCGAGGATGCGGGACGTGGAGTCCAGCGGGTCGACGGCCGGGTAGATGCCCTTCTCCGAGATCGGGCGCGACAGAACGGTGGTCGCGTCCAGGTGGGCGAAGGTGGTGGCCGGCGCCGGGTCGGTCAGGTCGTCCGCGGGGACGTAGATCGCCTGCATGGAGGTGATCGAGTGACCGCGGGTCGAGGTGATGCGCTCCTGGAGGAGGCCCATCTCGTCGGCCAGGTTCGGCTGGTAACCCACCGCGGAGGGCATACGGCCGAGCAGGGTCGACACCTCGGAACCGGCCTGGGTGAACCGGAAGATGTTGTCGATGAAGAGGAGCACGTCCTGCTGCTCCACGTCACGGAAGTACTCCGCCATGGTCAGCGCGGAGAGCGCGACGCGCAGACGGGTGCCCGGGGGCTCGTCCATCTGGCCGAAGACCAGCGCGGTCTTGTCCAGAACGCCGGAGTCCACCATCTCGTGGATGAGGTCGTTGCCCTCACGGGTGCGCTCGCCGACACCGGCGAACACCGACACACCACCGAAGTTCTCGGCGACGCGGTAGATCATCTCCTGGATCAGAACGGTCTTGCCGACACCGGCACCACCGAACAGACCGATCTTGCCACCCTGCACGTACGGGGTGAGGAGGTCGATGACCTTGATGCCGGTCTCGAACATCTCGGTCTTCGACTCGAGGTCCGCGAAGTTCGGCGCCTTGCGGTGGATCGGCCACTTGACCTCGACCTGGGCCTCGAACTCGGCCTTGTCGACGTTCAGCACCTCACCGAGGGCGTTGAACACCTTGCCCTTGGTGATCTGGCCGACCGGCACGGAGATGGCCGCACCGGTGTCGGAGACCTGGGCGCCACGGACCAGGCCGTCGGTCGGCTGCATCGAGATGCCGCGGACCAGGCCGTCGCCGAGGTGCTGGGCAACCTCGAGGGTCAGGGTCTTCTTGCCCGTGCCGTCGGGGTTGTCCACCTCGACGTGCAGGGCGTTGAACATGTCGGGAATCGCGTCGACGGGGAACTCCACGTCGACGACCGGGCCGATGACCCGCGCGACGCGGCCCGTCGCCGTGGTCGGCTCAACAGTGGTGGTCATACTCATTCGCTCCCGCGGCTAGCGTCGGCGAGGGCGTTGGCGCCGCCGACGATCTCGCTGATTTCCTGGGTGATCTCGGCCTGACGGGCCGAGTTGGCAAGCCGCGTGAGCGACTTGATGAGCTCGCCGGCGTTGTCCGTCGCGCTCTTCATCGCGCGGCGGCGGGCGGCGTGCTCGGAAGCGGCCGACTGCAGCAGCGCGTTGTAGATCCGGCTCTCGACGTACCGCGGCAGCAGCGCGTCCAGAACACCCTCCGCCGACGGCTCGAAGTCGTACAGCGGGAAGATCTGGTTCTTCGCCTTGCTGGCGTCGCTGAGCTCGACCTCGTCGAGCTTCAGCGGCAGCAGCCGGGCGTCCTGGGCGGTCTGCGTCAGCATCGACTCGAACTTGGTCGACACCAGGTGCAGCTCGTCCACACCGCCGGTCTCCGCGGTGAAGGCCTCGATCAGCTCGACCGCGACGGCCTTGGCGTCACCGTAGGTCGGCTTGTCGGAGAACCCCGTGTACGACCCCGCGACCTCAAGGTTGCGGAAGTTGTAGTACGAGACGCCCTTGCGGCCGACGATGTAGGTCACCACGTCCTTGCCCTCTTCGCGAAGCTTCGCGCTGAGCGCGACCGCCTGCTTGATGGCGTTGGTCGAGTAGCCGCCGGCCAGGCCGCGGTCCGCCGTGATCAGCAGGACGGCGGCCTTGGTGGCCTGCGGGTTCTCGGTGGTGAGCGGGTGCTTGGCGTTGGACCGGGTGGCCACCGCCGTCACCGCCCGGGTGAGCTCATCGGCGTACGGAGTGGAGGCGGCCACCGCGCGCTGCGCCTTGACGATGCGCGACGCGGAGATCATCTCCATCGCCTTGGTGATCTTCTTCGTCGCGGTGACAGAGCGGATCCGGCGCTTGTAGACCCGAAGCTGTGCTCCCATGGGTCGTTACGTCCTTTCCCTCGTTACCGGACTCAGGCCTGCTCGGACAGGAGCTTGCCGTCAGCCGTGGTGAAGCCCTGCTTGAAGCCCTCGATCGCGCTGGTCAGCGCGTCGATGGTGCCGTCCTCGAGCTTCTGGGTCTCGACGATGCCGGCGAGGATGCCCTTGTGCTCCAGGCGCAGGTGGTCGAGGAACTCGCGCTCGAAGCGGCGGATCTCGGCGACCGGGACGTCGTCCAGCTTGCCGGTGGTGCCGGCCCAGATGGAGACGACCTGCTCCTCGACCGGGAACGGCTGGTACTGACCCTGCTTCAGCAGCTCGACCATGCGGGCGCCGCGCTCCAGCTGGGCCTTGGAGGCCGGGTCCAGGTCGGAACCGAAGGCGGCGAACGCCTCCAGCTCGCGGTACTGGGCCAGGTCCAGGCGCAGGCGGCCGGCGACCGACTTCATGGCCTTGATCTGGGCGGAGCCACCGACGCGGGAGACCGAGATGCCGACGTTCACGGCCGGGCGGATGCCGGCGTTGAACAGGTCGGACTCCAGGAAGCACTGGCCGTCGGTGATGGAGATGACGTTGGTCGGGATGTACGCCGAGACGTCGTTGGCCTTGGTCTCGATGATCGGCAGACCGGTCATCGAGCCGGCGCCCAGCTCGTCGGAGAGCTTCGCGCAGCGCTCCAGCAGGCGGGAGTGCAGGTAGAAGACGTCACCCGGGTAGGCCTCGCGGCCCGGCGGGCGGCGGAGCAGCAGGGAGACGGAGCGGTAGGCCTCGGCCTGCTTCGACAGGTCGTCGAAGATGATCAGGACGTGCTTGCCGTCGTACATCCACTCCTGGCCGATGGCCGAACCGGTGTACGGGGCGAGGTACTTGAAGCCGGCCGGGTCGGAGGCGGGAGCAGCCACGATGGTGGTGTACTCCAGCGCGCCGGCCTCCTCCAGGGCGCCGCGGACGGACGCGATGGTGGAGCCCTTCTGGCCCACGGCGACGTAGATGCAGCGGACCTGCTTCTTCGGGTCGCCCGAGCGCCAGTTGTCGCGCTGGTTGATGATCGTGTCGATCGCAACGGCGGTCTTGCCGGTCTGGCGGTCGCCGATGATCAGCTGGCGCTGGCCGCGGCCGATCGGGGTCATCGCGTCGATGGCCTTGATGCCGGTCTGCATCGGCTCGTGCACCGACTTGCGGACCATGACGCCGGGGGCCTGCAGCTCGAGGGCGCGGCGGCCGGTGGTGGCGATCTCGCCGAGGCCGTCGATCGCGTTGCCCAGCGGGTCCACGACGCGGCCGAGGTAGCCGTCGCCGACCGGGACGGAGAGGACCTCGCCGGTGCGCTGCACCGTCTGGCCCTCCTCGATGCCCGAGAACTCACCGAGGACGACGACACCGATCTCGCGGGTGTCGAGGTTCAGCGCGAGGCCGAGGGTGCCGTCCTCGAACTTCAGCAGCTCGTTGGCCATGACCGAGGGAAGGCCCTCGACCTTGGCGATACCGTCCATGGCCTCGGTGACCGTGCCGACCTCTTCACGCGAGGCCGCGTCCGGCTGGTACGACTGGACAAAGTCGGCCAGCGCGTCCCGGATCTCCTCCGGACGGATCGTAAGCTCCGCCATCAGGCTTCCCTGCTCTCCTAGTTTGCGATCCTCGGCCCGCCATTGAGGGCCGCAAGTACTCGACTCTCGGCCGGGTCTGTTGAACCGGCCGTACGATTTGCCGGCTCACACGGTGTGAACCGACGCCCGACCGAGGGTCGGATGATGCTTGGTGCTCAGCCTTCGAGGCCCTGGCGAGCGCCCTCGAGGCGGCTCGCGACGGTACCGTCGATGATCTCGTCGCCGATCTGCACCCGGACACCGCCAGCGACCGCGGGGTCGACGTCGATGTTCAGGTGGACCTGGCGCCCGTACAGGCCGGCCAGAGCGACCGAGAGCCGCTCCTTCTGCCGGTCCGACAGCGGGATCGCGGTGGTGACCAGGGCCACCACGCGGCCGCGACGGGCGGCGGCGAGCTTGGAGTAGGCCTCCAGCCCACCTTCCAGGCTACGGCCACGCGGGTTGGTGACCAGGCTGGTGACGAGGCGGACGGTGCCGGCGTTGGCGCGGCCACCGAGCAGCTTCTTGATCAGCTCCGCCTTGGCGGCGGTGCCGGCCTTCGGCTCGGTCAGCGCGGAACGCAGCTCGTGCGAACCACTGACCACGCGGCCGAACCGGAACAGCTCGTCCTCGACGTCGTCCAGCGTGCCCGCCTTGTCGGCGGCGACGACCTCGGCGTAGGCGCCGAGCTCCTCGACCGCGTCGACCAGGTCACGGGCGCCGGACCAGCGGGAGCGGACCAGGCCGGAGACCAGGTCGACGGTCTCGCCGGAGACCTGGCCGGACAGCAGCGACGCCACCAGCTGGGCCTTGTCCTGACCGGACCGCGAGGGGTCGGTCAGCACCCGGCGCAGCGAGACCTCGCGGTCCAGCAGCGTGGTGACGGCAGCGAGCTCCTCGGCGAGCTTGGCCGCGTCCACCGAGGTGTTGTCGGTCAGGCTCTCGAGGTTGTCGCGACCGGCGGCCAGGGCCTCGCGGCTGGCGCCGATCACTTGGCGCCCGCCGAAGCAGCGGCCTTGGCCTCGAGCTCGCCGAGGAAGCGGTCGATGACGCCACTCTGCCGCGCGTGGTCCTCGAGGGACTCACCCACGATGCGGGAGGCCAGCTGGGAGGCCAGCGAACCCACGTCCTGGCGCAGGGCGGCGGTCGCCTGCTTCTTGTCGGCCTCGATCTGGGCGTGGCCGGCGGCGACGATGGCCTCGCGCTGGCGCTGGCCCTCCTCGCGCATCTCGGCGATCAGGGCAGCGCCCTGCTCACGGGCGTGCTCGGTGATCCGAGCGGCCTCGTGACGGGCCTCGGCGAGCTCGGCACGGTACTGCTCCAGCAGGGCCTGGGCCTCGGCCTGGGCAGCCTGCGCGCGCTCCATGCCGCCCTCGATCGCGTCCCGACGCTCCCCCAGCACCTTCTCGATGCTGGGGAGGAGCTTCTTGCCGAGAATGCCGAAGACGATGAAGAAGCAGAGCAGGCCGATGATGATCTCGGGCCACGCGGGGAGCAGGGGGTTCATCTTCTCCCCCTCCTCCGCGAGCTGAGCCGCGATGTTCATATCTGGACCTTCCTCGAAAGCGGTCTACGGCAGGGTGATCAGGAGCCGGTGCCGAAGACGAACGGCATGACGATGCCGATGAGGGCCAGCGCCTCGGTCAGCGCGAAGCCGATGAACATGTTGGAGCGGATGAGGCCGGCGGCCTCGGGCTGACGGGCCATGGCCTGGACGCCGTTGCCGAAGATCAGACCGACACCGATGCCCGGGCCGATCGCGGCGAGGCCGTAACCGACGGAGGCGATGGAACCGACGACGCCCTCAGCGAGCATGCTCATTGCAGTGTGTCCTTTGCGGGGATGTGAACCGGTGGTGGTTGGCCACCGGACGTTTCTCGGTGCGCAGCCGGGGCTGCGGGGCTCAGTGCGCCTCTTCCAGGGCACCAGCGATGTAGCTGCTGGCCAGCATCACGAAGATGTAGGCCTGCAGGAACTGGACCAGCAGCTCGAAGGCGGTCAGGCCGGCGGCCACCACGAAGGAGACCGAGCCGTAGAGCGCGCCGAGGCTCGGGCTGAGCAGGTACCAGGAGGCGATGGAGAACATCACGATCAGCAGGTGGCCGGCGAACATGTTCGCGAAGGCTCGGACCGCGAGCGTGAAGGGGCGCACGAAGATGTTCGAGAAGAACTCGATCGGCACCAGGATGAACATGACCCAGCCGGGGATGCCGGACGGCCAGCAGAGGTTCTTCATTCCGCCGACGAAGCCGTGCTTCTTGAAGGTCAGACCCATGTAGGTGACCCAGACCACGGCTGCGAGGCCGGCCGGGAACGCGATCGCCGCCGTCACCGGGAACTGCGCGAACGGGATGATCGACATGATGTTCATCAGCCAGATGAAGAAGAACATCGAGACCAGCATCGGGACGTACTTCTCGCCCTTCTTGCCGATCGTCTCCAGCACGATGCTGCGCTTGACGAAGTCGTAGCCGATCTCGCCGACCAGCTGCAGCTTGCCGGGGACCAGCTTCGGCTTGGCGAAGGAGGCCCAGAAGAAGAGCACCACCAGGACGGCGACGATCATCGACAGCAGCATCGGCTTGTTGAACTCGACGCCGCCGACCGTGAAGATCGGCTCGAACTGGAACTCGTTCAGACCAGGAGCGGGGAAACCGCAGCCGGCGTCATTGAAGTGGCAGCTGCCAGAGGCGAGCAACCTGAGCTCAGTACCCACCACGGACTCCTTCGTCATGACGCATGGTTACGGCAACCTCGGTGTGTCGGCGCGGCGCGGCGGCCACTGAACGGCACTGGAACTTGTTGGATTTCTCCCGGACCCGGCGCGGCTCCACTGAGTGCCGCGGGATCTTCGAAAGCTTGGCGAAGTCGGGGGGCGATCCGTCCGATCGTCGGACGAGTCTGGCCGCATCCCGCACTTCGTTGTTGCGACGGACGATAGCAGCCCGTCAGGAGGGCATAAACACCGCCCCCCTCGCGAGGGGGACAGTGCGCCCCACTCACGGTTGACGCCCGGATTTGGGCTTGTCGTCGCGTTCGTCGGGCTGGACGTAGTACATCTTCGCCTTCATCGCGCCTCGCACCTGGAAGCCCGTCCAGATCAGAGCGCAGCCGAGCAGCGTGAAGCCGAACACCTTGGTGTCGAAGAGCGAGGTGTTCTTGAACACCGCGAGCACGATGGCGATCAGCAGGATCTGCGTGGTGTAGACCAGCAGTCCGGCGGCCATCATCATCTGCGGGTTGTTGCGGGTGAGCCGGTCGAGGGCGACCTGGCCGAAGCTGAAGAAGCCCATCACCACCAACGTCGCGAGAAGCGCGCCGATCAGCCCCTTGGAGCCCGCAACAGCGGTGGCGATCGCAACGGCGATCAGTCCGGCGACCGCAGTGGGGATCGCGGCGCCGCGAAGGATTCGGGCGTCGTGGGACGGCATGTCGGCAACTCCGGCGGCATGTCGTAGTGGCGGGGGGAGGCAGGCCGAGAAGCGAAGGGCCGGCCTTAGAGGTCTTCGGCGTGCTCTCGGTACTCGTGAACGGTATCACAAACTATTTGATGAGAGCTTTACCATGAACGTGTGGTACCTGTCACACCGTAGGCCCAACAGTGCCGCCGTACGGGCGAACGGGTTTGACGTACGGTCAGCTCTTCGGATCGGGGCGCGAACCGACCGCGGTCGCGCCGGTCCCGATCCGCCCGAGCAGCGCCTTGTCGTCCGCCGACAGCTCGGCCATCGCGGGGGTCTCCTCGGCGGCCCCGACGGCGGCCGCGGGGGCCTCGGCGGCCGCGGGGGCCTCGGTGGCCGGTGCCGGATCGCCCTGGCGGTAGCGGGGCGGGACGAAGGGCTGGACGGCCTTGGGGGCCTGCGGACGGAACCGCGGCATCAGCAGCACCGCGATGCCGACCAGGCAGAGCCCGGCCATCGTGAGCACCACCGTCCGGCCGGTGTTGGTCACCGAGACCGCGACCGCGCCGAAGGCGATCAGCGCGGCCCAGAAGTACATGATCAGCACGGCCCGGCTGTGCGAGTGCCCGACCTCCAGCAGCCGGTGGTGCAGGTGCTGCTTGTCCGCGGCGAACGGCGACTTGCCCGCCCAGGTGCGGCGGACCACGGCCAGCAGCAGGTCGGCCAGCGGCAGCGCGATCACGGTCAGCGGCAGCACCAGCGGGATGTAGATCGGCACCAGGGCGTGCACGGTGGCGGTCCGCGAACCGGTCTGCGAGGTCACCAGGTCGGGGTCGACGCGGCCGGTGATGGAGATCGCGCTGACCGCCAGCATCAGACCGAGCATCATCGAGCCGGAGTCGCCCATGAAGATCCGCGCCGGGTGCAGGTTGTGCGGCAGGAAGCCCAGGCACATCCCGATCAGCACCGCCGAGAAGAGGGCGGCGGGCGCGGCGTCGTTGATCCCGTACCCGAGCCAGAGCCGGTACGAGTACAGGAAGAAGGCCATCGCGGCGATGCAGACCATGCCCGCCGCCAGGCCGTCCAGGCCGTCGATGAAGTTGACCGCGTTGACCATGACGACGACCAGCGCGACCGCGATCAGCATGCCCTGGGTCGGGGTGAGCGCGACCTGGCCGTAGCCGGGCACCGGGATGGAGATCACCGTCACGCCCTGCCAGACCATCACACCGGCGGCCACCATCTGGCCACCCAGCTTGACCAGGGCGTCCACGCCCCACTTGTCGTCCAGGACGCCCAGCACGAACATGATCCCGGCGCCGGAGAGCAGCGCCTTCACGTCGCCGGTCTGCTCGAACAGCCGGCCGAGGTTGGTGAGCTGCGAGGCGGTGAGCAGGCCGGCCAGCAGGCCGCCGAACATCGCGATCCCGCCGAGCCGCGGGGTGGGCTCGCGGTGGACGTCACGGGCGCGCACCGCCGGCATCGCGCCGGCCGCGATGGCGAACTTCCGCACCGGGCTGACCAGCAGGTAGGTCACCGCCGCGGACACGAACAGGACCAGCAGATACTCACGCACCACTGGCCTCCCTGGTCACGGTCCGACGGTCGAGTACGCAGGGTACTCCCGCGCGGGTTCGAGGTTCGAGGTGCGTCGCCACGGAGCACACCTTATTGACTCGGACGCACCGGGCGCGCATCGCGGTTCGCCTCGGCGGGCGGCCATGCCGGATCCGCCCTCAGCGGCGGCCCGCGAAAGCCCGGGCCAGCTCCTGCACCCGGGTGCGGATCCGCACGTCGGGGCCGGAGGCGAGCAGCTGTCCGAGCAGCGCGCCGACCTCGGCCAGCTCCTCCTCCCCCATCCCCTGGGCGGCCGCCGTGCCGGTGCCCAGCCGGATCCCGGACGCCTCGGTGGGCGGCGAGGGGTCGAACGGCAGCGCGCACTTGCCGAGCATCAGCCCGGCCGCCGCGCAGCGCCGCTCGGCCTCGATGCCGCTCAGCCCGAGCGGCGAGACGTCGGCGGCGACCAGGTGGGTGTCGGTGCCGCCGGTGGTGGGCCTGGCCCCGGCCGCGGCCAGGGCGGCGGCCAGCGCCCGGGCGCCGCTCACCGCCCGGCGGATGTACGCGGTGAACTCCGGGGTGCCCGCCTGGGCCAGCGCGACCGCCTTGCCGGCCACCTCGTTCATCGCCGCGCCGCCCTGGGTGAACGGGAACACCGCCCGGTCGATCCGGCCGGCCAGCTCGTTCCCGCACAGCAGCAGCCCGCCGCGCGGGCCGCGCAGCAGCTTGTGGGTGGCGGCCACCGTGACGTCCGCGTACGGCACCGGGGAGGGCGCGGCGCCGGCCGCGACCAGGCCGATGGTCTGCGCGGCGGAGGCGATCAGGTAGGCGTCCACCTCGTCGGCGATCTGCCGGAAGGCCGCCCAGTCCACGTGCCGGGGGTAGGAGATGCCGCCCGCGATGATCGCCTTCGGGCGGTGCCGGTGGGCCAGCTCCCGGACCTGCTCCAGGTCGATCAGCCCGTCCTCCTCCCGCACGCCGTAGCCGACGAAGTCGAACCAGCGGCCGGAGAAGTTGGACCGGGAGCCGGCGCTCAGGTGGCCGCCGTGCTCCAGCGACATCGCCAGCACCGTGTCGCCGGGCCGCAGCAGCGCCGCGTAGGCCGCCAGCATGGCCGAAGTGCCGGAGCGGGCCTGGACGTTGGCGTGCGGGGCGGCGAACAGCTGGCGGGCCCGGTCGACCGCGAGCAGCTCCACCGTGTCGGCCGGGGCGCACCCGGTGTGGTGGCGCTGGCCGGGGTAGCCCTCGGCGTACTTGTCGATCAGCGGGCCGGCCAGCGCGGCCAGCACGGCCGGGCTGGTGAGGTTCTCGCCGGCCAGCAGTTGCAGGCTCTCGGCGCGGCGCTCGGCCTCCGCCGAGAGCAGGTCGGCGACCAGCGGATCGGCCCGGCGCAGGGCCGCGGAGGCCTCCCAGTGGGTCGGCACGGCATCGGTGACCGTCATCGCGTGGCTCCCGGGCAGCGGCGGGGCAGGGCACTCTCCAGCGTATGACCGCACCCCCGGGGAGGCCCGTCCGCACACACCGGCATACCGCCGTCAGGGCGTGCGCACATTACGCACACAATCCCTGCGCGGTCTCCCCGCAGAATCCCCGTCAGTCCTGTCGGCGGACCCCGGTGAGCGCGGTCACCACCGGATCCAGCGCGTCGAAGATCTCCTCACCGCAGTTGCGGAACATGCCGATCGGCGCGCCGTACGGGTCGTCCAGCTCGTCCGACTCCGGCGTGGAGGCCAGCAACCACCCGCGCAGCGCAGCTGCCGCGCGGACCAGTGCGCGGGCGCGTTCGGTCAGCCGCGCGCCGTCCCTGGGGTCGGGCAGGGTGCGCGGGTCGACCCGGCGCACCAGCCGGGTGAACTCCTTGATGGTGAAGGTGCGCAGGCCCGCCGCGTGCCCCATCGATATCACCTGGGCCCGGTGGTCCAGGGTCGCGGTCAGCACCAGGTCGGCGTCGATCACGTGCTCGTCCAGCAGCTCGCGGCCGGCGAAACCGCCGCTGTCCGCGCCGTACTCCCCCAGCACGGTCGCCGCGTGCGCCTCCATCGGCGCGCCCTCGTGCCCCCAGGTCCCCGCGCTCTCCACCAGGATCCGGCGGCCCAGCACCGGGCCGAGCCGCAGGTCCAGCTCCAGCCGGGTCAGCCGCTCGGCGATCGGTGAACGGCAGATGTTGCCGGTGCAGACGAACAGGATCCGGAAGCGGTCCACCGGCAGCGGGCCCTCGGCCGGTCGCCGGAGGAGGGTCAGCCCGCCGGATATGCCGGGCTCGGCGCCGTGCAGCGAGGCCGCTGTCAACTGCCGGCCTCCAGGTCCGGTACGACCTCCCTCAGCTGCTCGACGCTGACCGCGCCCGCGCGCAGCACCACCGGGACCTTGCCGGTGACGTCGACGATGGTGGACGCCATGGCATGGTCGGCCTGCCCGCCGTCCAGGTAGATCGCGATCGCGTCGCCCAGCTGCGCCTCGGCGTCGTCGCAGGTGGACGGCGACGGGCCGCCGGTCTTGTTGGCGCTGGAGACGGCGAGCGGGCCGGTGGCGTTCAGCAGCTCGATGGCGACCGGGTGCAGCGGCATCCGGACCGCGACGGTGCCGCGGGTCTCGCCGAGGTCCCAGCGCAGCGAGGGCTGGTGCTTGGCGACCAGGGTCAGCCCGCCCGGCCAGAACGCGTCGACCAGCTCCCACGCCTGCTCGGAGAAGTCGGTGACCAGGCCGTGCAGCGTGGTCGGCGAGCCGACCAGCACCGGCGAGGGCATGTTGCGGCCCCGGCCCTTGGCGTCCAGCAGAGCGGCGACCGCCTCCGGCGAGAACGCGTCCGCGCCGACGCCGTACAGCGTGTCGGTGGGCAGCACCACGAGCTCGCCCCGGCGGATCGCCGAGGCGGCCTCCCGCAGCCCGCTCGCGCGGTCCCCGGCGTCGGAGCAGTCGTAACGGCGGCTCATCGGTGCAGTCCCCTCTCGGAAGTCACGGCGAAGTTCACAGCGGAGTTCACGGCGAAGCCCGGCGCGCCGTGGTGCTGGGCCTGATTCTTCACAACGACGCCCTTCGGGCGGTTGTGAAGCGCGGCCGGTTGTTCAGGTCGCGGTGGTCGGCGGCGTCCGTCCAGCCGGCCTCCTCGCGGAAGATCCACGGGACCTGGCCGCCCTGGGTGTCGGCGTGCTCGATCACCACCACGCCGCCCGGCCGGAGCAGCCGCGCGGCGACCCGCTCGATCAGCCGGATGGTGTCCAGCCCGTCCTCGCCGCTGAACAGCGCGAGCTGCGGGTCGTGGTCGCGGGCCTCCGGCGCCACGTACTCCCACTCGGTGAGCGGGATGTACGGCGGGTTGCTGATCACCAGGTCGAAGCGCCCGTCCCACTCGCGCTCCTGTTCGAACGCGCGGGTCGCGTCGCCCTCGTGCAGGGCGACCCGGCCGCGGTCCGGCGAGGCGGCGATGTTGCGGCGGGTGTACGGCAGCGCGCCCTCGTCCAGCTCGAAGGCGTGCACGGTGGAGCGCGGCAGCTCCTGCGCCAGCGCCAGCGCGATCGCGCCGGAGCCGGTGCACAGGTCGACCACCAGCGGCTCGGCGACGTCCATGTCACGGACGGCGTTTATCGCCCACTCGACCACCGACTCGGTCTCCGGCCGGGGCACGAAGACGCCCGGCCCGACCTCCAGCTCCAGGTAGCGGAAGAAGGCCCGCCCGGTGATGTGCTGCAGCGGCTCGCGCTGCTCGCGGCGCGAGACCGCCTCCCAGTACCGGGCGTCGAAGTCGGCGTCCTTGACGGTGTGCAGCTGGCTGCGCTTGATGTTGTGGATGTACGCCGCCAGCTCCTCCGCGTCGAAGCGCGGCGAGGGCACACCGGCCGCGGCCAGGCGCTGGGTGGCCTGGGCCACCTCGGCGAGCAGCAGGTTCATCCGTGCGTCCCCTTAAAGGATCAGTTCTCCTGCGCGGCGGCCAGCTTGGCCGCGGCGTCGGCGTCCACGCAGGACTGGATCACGGCGTTCAGCTCGCCGTCCAGGACCTGGTCCAGGTTGTACGACTTGAAGCCGGTGCGGTGGTCGGAGATGCGGTTCTCCGGGAAGTTGTAGGTCCGGATCCGCTCCGAGCGGTCCACCGTGCGGACCTGGCTGCGGCGGGCGTCCGAGGCCTCCCGCTCGGCCTCCTCCTGCGCGGCGGCCAGCAGCCGCGAACGCAGGATGCGCATCGCCTGCTCCTTGTTCTGCAGCTGGCTCTTCTCGTTCTGGCAGGAGGCAACGATACCGGTCGGCAGGTGGGTGATCCGGACCGCGGAGTCGGTGGTGTTGACCGACTGGCCGCCGGGGCCGGAGGAGCGGTACACGTCGATCCGCAGGTCGTTGGCGTGGATCTCGACCTCGACCTCCTCGGCCTCGGGCGTGACCAGCACGCCGGCGGCGGAGGTGTGGATCCGGCCCTGCGACTCGGTGGCGGGGACGCGCTGCACCCGGTGCACGCCGCCCTCGTACTTCAGCCGCGCCCAGACGCCCTGGCCGGGCTCGGTGGTGCCCCTGGTCTTCACGGCGACCGAGACGTCCTTGTAGCCGCCGAGGTCGGACTCGTTGGCGTCGATGATCTCGGTCTTCCAGCCCAGCCGCTCGGCGAAGCGCAGGTACATCCGCAGCAGGTCGCCGGCGAACAGCGCCGACTCCTCGCCGCCCTCGCCCGCCTTGACCTCCAGGATGACGTCCTTGTCGTCATTGGGGTCGCGCGGGACCAGCAGCAGCCGCAGCTCCTCGGTCAGCTCCCCCTGGCGGGCCTCGGCGTCCTTCATCTCGGCGATGAAGTCCGAGTCCTCGGCGGCCAGTTCGCGGGCGGCCTCGATGTCCTCGCCGGCCTGGCGCCAGGCCAGGTAGGTCCGGGTGATCGGGGTCAGCTCGGCGTAGCGCTTGGCGAGCTTGCGGGCGTTGGCCTGGTCGGCGTGGACCGACGGGTCGGCCAGGCGCTTTTCGAGGTCGGCGTGCTCGGTGAGGAGCTCTTCGACTGCCTCGAACATGGGGTGGGCCTACTTCCCGGAAGAGAACTGAACAGAGGAGGAGATGCGAAACGGCGCCGGCCCGGACGCCCCCACGAGTACGCGGGGACGCCAGAGACCGGCGCCGTGGAAGCGCTAGGCCTTGCCGCCGCTGAGCTTCTTGCCGAAGCGGGCCTCGAAGCGGGCCACGCGGCCACCGGTGTCCAGAATCTTCTGCTTGCCGGTGTAGAACGGGTGGCACTGCGAGCAGACCTCGGCGCGGATCTCGCCGCTGGTCTCGGTGGAGCGGGTGGTGAACTCGGCGCCACAGGTGCAGGTCACCTTGGTGAGCACGTACTGCGGGTGAACGTTGGCCTTCAAGGGGTTCTCCTAGATGTTCGGGAGGGCACCGGGTCGGTGGCCGGGCAGCCACGCGTGAACCGGGACCGACGGACCAGTCTGCCAGCACTGGCCGCTTCTTCCCAAACCGGGAGCCGTCCGGCGTTATTCCACCGCTCAGCGGGCGCGTGCCGGGGTGGCCGGAGCACTGGCGCCGGGGGTGGCCTCGGCCGGGTTGGCGGGCTGCGAGGCGACCACCGCGGGCGGCACCGCCCGGTCCGCGCGCAGCGCCGCCCACAGCTGCTCGGCGGCCGGTACGGCGGGCACCACCCGGTTGGCGTCGGTCGGCGCGGTGACCACCGGCAGCGTGACCATGGTCATCTGCTCCGGCCCGATCGCCTTGAGCCGCTCCGCCAGGCCCACCAGGGCGCTGACCGACCCGAGGTCCGAGTCGGTGGTGAGGGCCCGGGTCAGCTTGTCGCCGACCGACCACAGGGTGGTCGGGTTCGAGGTCAGCCCGATCTCGCCCATCTGCGCCATGATCGACTTCATCATCTGCTTCTGCAGCTCGATCCGGCCCAGGTCGCTGCCGTCGCCGACGCCGTGCCGGGTGCGGACGAAGGCCAGGGCCTGCTCGCCCTGCAGGTGGTGGGTGCCGGCCGACAGGTTCAGCCCGCTGTCCTTGTCGGCGATCGGGACCGTGGTGGTGACGTCCACCCCGCCGATGGCGTCTATCAGGCCGGCGAACCCGGCGAAGTCGATCTCCACGTAGTGGTCCATCCGCAGCCCGGTGAGCTGCTCGGTGGTCCGCACCGCGCAGGCCGGGCCGCCGGCCTCGAACGCCGAGTTGTACATCGCGCTCCGCGCCGCCGGGACGGGCTTGCCGTCGGCCGCGGTGCAGGCGGGCCGGGCGACCAGGGTGTCGCGCGGGATGGAGACCACCGAGGCGGCGGTGTGCGCCTGGTTGACGTGCACCACCATCGCGGTGTCCGAGCGGGCGGTGCCGCCGGTGTCCCCGCCCGCCAGGTTGCCGTTGGAGCCGGCCCGGGAGTCCGAGCCGAGCACCAGCACGTTGAACGAGCCGTCGGTGGCCGCCGGCGGCCGCCCGGTGCCCAGCTGGGCGTTGATGTCGACGCTCTTGAGGTTGCCGTTGAGCTTCCAGTACGCGACGCCGCCCACCGCGGCGGCGAGCACCAGCAGGCCGGCCAGGGAGAACAGGGCGATCCGCAGGGCCCGGCCGCGCGGGCTGCGCTGCTGACGGTGTCCGGCCATCTCGCCCCATTTCTCCTACTGTGTGGTCATTCGAGCATAGGTGACGCCCGGATCCGCCCTTCCGGTTCTCCGAAACGCCCGGGAAACGCCCGGAGCCCCGGACCGCGAGGTGCGGTCCGGGGCTCCGGAGGGGCCGAATCGGCGTCAGTCGTTGCCGCCGGGGGTGTTCTTGGCGATCTGCATCAGGAACTCGGCGTTCGACTTGGTCTGCTTCATCTTGTCCAGCAGCAGCTCGATCGCCTGCTGCGAGTCCAGCGCGTGCAGGACGCGACGGAGCTTCCAGGTGATCGCCAGCTCCTCGCTGCCGAGCAGGATCTCCTCCTTGCGGGTGCCGGAGGCGTCCACGTCGACCGACGGGAAGATGCGCTTGTCCGAGAGCTTCCGGTCGAGCTTGAGCTCCATGTTGCCGGTGCCCTTGAACTCCTCGAAGATCACCTCGTCCATCCGCGAGCCGGTGTCGACCAGCGCGGTGGCCAGGATGGTCAGCGAGCCGCCGTTCTCGATGTTGCGCGCCGCACCGAAGAACTTCTTCGGCGGGTAGAGCGCGGTCGAGTCGACACCACCGGACAGGATGCGGCCGGAGGCCGGCGCCGCCAGGTTGTAGGCGCGGCCCAGGCGGGTGATCGAGTCCAGCAGGATCACCACGTCGTGGCCCAGCTCCACCAGGCGCTTGGCGCGCTCGATGGCCAGCTCCGCGACGGTGGTGTGGTCCTCCGCCGGGCGGTCGAAGGTCGAGGAGATGACCTCGCCCTTGACCGAGCGCTGCATGTCGGTGACCTCTTCCGGACGCTCGTCGACCAGGACGACCATCAGGTGGCACTCGGGGTTGTTGTGCGTGATCGCGTTGGCGATCGACTGCATGATCATGGTCTTGCCGGTCTTCGGCGGGGCCACGATCAGACCGCGCTGGCCCTTGCCGATCGGCGACACCAGGTCGATGATCCGGGTGGTCAGCACGCCCGGGTCGGTCTCCAGGCGCAGGCGCTCCTGCGGGTACAGCGGGGTGAGCTTGCCGAACTCGGGACGGCCGCGGCCGCTGTCGGGGTCCATGCCGTTCACCGAGTCCAGGCGCACCATCGCGTTGAACTTCTCGCGGCGCTCGCCGTCCTTCGGCTGGCGGACCGCACCGGTGATCGCGTCACCCTTGCGCAGGCCGTGCTTGCGGACCTGGGCCAGCGACACGTAGACGTCGTTCTGACCCGGCAGGTACCCGGAGGTCCGGACGAAGGCGTAGTTGTCGAGGATGTCCAGGATGCCGGCGACCGGGATCAGGACGTCGTCGTCGGCCAGCTGCACCTCGGGCGCACCCGGGCCCTCGAAGCCCTCGCGGCGACGGCCCCGGCGGTCGCGGTAGCGGCCGCGACGGCCGCGACGGCCGTCACCGAACTCGTCGTCGTCGTAGCCGCCCTGCTGCTGGGCACCGCCCTGCTGCTGCTGGGCGCCCTGGCTCTGGCTCTGGCCCTGCTGACGGGTCTGACCGTCCTGCTGCTGGCCGCCCTGACCGCCCTGGCGGTCGGCGCGGTCGCGCTCACGGCGGTTGCGGCGGTCCCGGCGGGACTCGCGGGCGTCGCCGTCCTGGCCCTCGCCGCCCTCGGCGCGCTGCTCCGGGGTGCCCTCGCGGCGGTCCCGGCGGTCGCGGCGGTCGCGGCGCTCGGTCCGGCCCTCGCCGTCCGTGACGCGCTCGGCCTGGCGGGTCTCCGCCTTGGCCTCGGCCACCACAGCGGCGGTCGGCTCGGCGGCGGCCTCGGCGGTCGGGGCGCCGGCCGCGGAGGTGGCCCGGCGGCGGGTGCGCTCGGCCCGGGCCGGCACGGCGGCAGCGGTCTCCGCGGCGGCCTGCACCGGGATCTCGATCTGCGCCTGCGGCTGCGGCTCGGTCGCGGCGGCGGCGGCACGGGTGCGGCGGGCCGGCTTGGTGTCGGCGGCCTCGGCGGCCGGGGCCGCCTCCTCCGGAGCCGGGGCGGCGGCCTTGGCGGCGCGCTTGGTGGCCGGCGCCGCGGGCGCGGCGTTGCCGGCGAGCAGCGGGTCCCCGCCGCTCTTCTCCTTGATGGCCTCGATCAGCTGGCTCTTGCGCATGCGTCCGGTACCGCTGATTCCGAGTGTCGAGGCGAGCTTCTGCAGCTCGGCCAGGACCAGGCCGTCCAGGCCCGCGGCGGCGCTGCGGCGGCGCCGCGCCGGAGCCGCGGGGGCGGCGGCTGCGTCCGACGCGTCGGCGTCCGGGCGCGCGCCCATCAGATCGGTGGTGTCGCTCACTAAGGGTCCTTCCCTGGAGCGGACGTCGGCCTGTCTGGCTCGGCGACCGGTTGTGCTGTCCTGACCAACGTCTCTGCGCGCTGGTCCGAGGCGGGATTCCCCCGAAAGAGTTGATCTTCCGGAGGAGCTGCGAAGTGCGGTGCACTGTGGTGCGAAGTGACGCGGACGGTCGGTACTCGTGCCGACCCCGCTGCGCCTTGATACCCGGGCCCCCGTCGCGTGGCGGGAACCCCGGGCCCCTGCCCGGCCGTGCCTCACTGCGGAGGCTGCCGCCGGGGGGAGTCTGGTGCCGTCACGGCTTCGGGATGGGCCGCAATCGCGCAGGCAGGCTGCGTACGCGGTGTGGCGGACTCCCGGAGAATCGTGGTCCCGTGCTTCCGGCCCCCGCCGAGTGGACGGGAGATCGGGATCGGGACGCGTCGCACCGCGCCCCGGAGGGCACCTGGTGCAGCAATGAGGTTAACACTACCGACCCCCTGACACATTCCCCAGCCCTTGCCTTGTCAATCGTGTCCGTCTCACATGTCGAGCGGGAGCACGGTCGCGCCGGTGCGGTCCAGCTCCAGCCGGTGCGCCGCGAACTGCGGGCCGGCGAAGTTCAGAACCTTGTCGGCGTGCGCCTCGTCGGTGAGCGCGAGCACGGTCGGACCGGCGCCGGAGATGACGGCCGGGACGCCCTCGCTGCGCAGCGCGGCGACCAGCGCGGCGCTGTCGGGCATGGCGGAGGCGCGGTAGTCCTGGTGCAGCCGGTCCTCGGTGGCCGTGAGCAGCAGCTCCGGGCGGCGGGTGAGGGCCTCGACCATCAGCGCGGCGCGGCCGGCGTTGAGTGCGGCGTCGGCCAGCGGGACGGTCTTCGGCAGCAGGCCCCGGGCGGTCTCGGTGAGCACCTCGGTGGACGGGATGAAGACGACCGGCACGACCCGGTCGGACGGGTCGAGCGTGATGGTCCGCGCGCTCTCCTCGTCGGTCCAGGCGACGGTGAAGTTGCCGCGCAGGCAGGCGGCGACGTTGTCGGGGTGGCCCTCGATCTCGGAGGCGAGGGCGAGCAGCGCGTCGTCGTCCAGCGCGGAGGCGCCGCCGATGGTGACCGCGCGGGCGGCGACGATTCCGGCGCAGATCGCGGCGGAGGAGGAGCCGAGGCCGCGGCCGTGCGGTATGCGGTTGGCGCAGACCACTTCGAGGCCGCGCGGCTGGCCGCCGAGGCGGTCGAAGGCGGCGCGCATCGAGCGGACCACCAGGTGGCGCTCGTCGCGGGCCAGGTTGTCGGCGCCCTCACCGGCGATGTCCACGGTCAGGCCGGAGTCGGCGACCCGGACGACCACGTCGTCGTACAGACCCAGGGCGAGCCCGAAGGCGTCGAATCCCGGACCGAGGTTGGCGCTGGTCGCGGGAACCCGGACCCGGACGGCGGCGGCGCGGAACGCGGGACCGGCCATGCGGTGAACTCTCCTGGGAGTGAGGGTGGCCCGGACAACGGGGCCGACGTGTTACGGCGCCGACGTGTGACGACGGCGGGACGGAATGCGCGCGCAGCGGAACGGGCGCGGCCCGCCCGACCAGAGTATCGAAGAGAGGTTCAAGAGCGGTACACCCCGCTCCTCTTTGATCGGCCGTGTTGCCGGTTCTGGCCGGAAAGTGCGCAGAAAACCGCATCGGAATTGACGCGATATGGATCCGGAATGGGCCGGCCCCCGAAAGGGGACCGGCCCACCTGGTGAGACGTCGTCAGTCCAGCAGGCCGAGGCGCCGGGCGGCGGTCTCCGGGTCGACCGGGACGACCTGCGGCTGCGGCGCACCGGCCACCGCCCAGTCCGGGTCCTTCAGGCCGTTGCCGGTGACGGTGCAGACGATCCGCTGGCCCGGGTCGACCAGGCCGGCCTCCGCCTTGGCCAGCAGGCCGGCCACCGAGGCGGCCGAGGCGGGCTCCACGAAGACGCCCTCCTGTGCGGCCAGCAGGCGGTACGCCGCGAGGATCTGACGGTCCGTCACCTTGTCGATCAGGCCGCCGGAGTCGTCCCGCGCGGCCAGCGCGAAGTCCCAGGAGGCCGGGTTGCCGATCCGGATCGCGGTCGCGATGGTCTGCGGCTTCAGCACCGGGGCGCCGTCCACGATCGGGGCCGAGCCGGACGCCTGGAAGCCCCACATCCGGGGCTTGCGGGTGGCCAGGCCGTCCTCCGCGTACTCGCGGTAGCCCTTCCAGTAGGCGGTGATGTTGCCCGCGTTGCCGACCGGCAGCACGTGGATGTCGGGGGCGTCGCCGAGCATGTCGACGATCTCGAAGGCGGCGGTCTTCTGGCCCTCGATGCGCACCGGGTTCACCGAGTTGACCAGGGCGACCGGGTACTTCTCGGACAGTTCGCGGGCCAGCGTGAGGCAGTCGTCGAAGTTGCCGTCCACCTGGAGGATCTTCGCGCCGTGCACCAGCGCCTGACCCATCTTGCCGAGGGCGATCTTGCCCTGCGGCACCAGCACCGCGGAGACCATCCGGGCGCGCACCGCGTACGCGGCCGCGGACGCCGAGGTGTTGCCGGTGGAGGCGCAGATGACGGCCTGGGCGCCGTCCTCCTTGGCCTTGGAGATGGCCATGGTCATCCCGCGGTCCTTGAAGGAGCCGGTCGGGTTGGCGCCCTCGACCTTGAGGTAGACCTCGCAGCCGGTGCGCTCGGAGAGCACCTGGGCGGGTACGAGCGGCGTGCCGCCCTCCAGGAGGGTGACCACGGGGGTGGAGTCGGTGACCGGCAGGCGGTCCCGGTACTCCTCGATCAGACCGCGCCACTGGTGGGTGTGCGCTCCTCTGGCGATGACTGCGTTCATCGTAGGTTCCTACTCCCCTTCGACCCGCATGATGCTGGCCACGTCACGCACGCTGTCCAGCGCGCGCAGCTTGTCGACCGTCGCCGACAGGGCGGCGTCGGTGGCCCGGTGGGTGACCACGACGAGCGAGGCGTCGCCGTCGCGGCCCTGCTGGCGCACGGTGTCGATGGAGACGCCGTGCTCCGCGAAGACCGACGCGACCTGGGCGAGCACACCCGCGCGGTCGTCCACGTCGAGGCTGACGTGGTAGCGGGTGACCACCTCGTCCATGGTCTTGGCCGGAAGCTGCGTGTAGACCGAGTCCGCCGGGCCTGTGGCGCCGCTGAGCTTGTTGCGACAGACCGCCACCAGGTCGCCCAGCACCGCCGAGGCGGTCGGCGAACCGCCCGCGCCCGGCCCGTAGAACATCAGCCGGCCGGCCGCCTCGGCCTCGACGAACACCGCGTTGTACGCCTCGCGGACCGAGGCCAGCGGGTGGCTGAGCGGGATCATCGCCGGGTGCACCCGGGCGGTCACCGACTCGCCGTCGGCGGACCGCTCGCAGATCGCCAGCAGCTTCACCACGCAGCCCATCGCCTTCGCGGAGGCGATGTCCGCGGCGGTCACCTCGGTGATGCCCTCGCGGTACACCTCGGCGGCGGTCACCCGGGTGTGGAAGGCGATCCCGGCCAGGATCGCGGCCTTCGCGGCGGCGTCGAAGCCCTCCACGTCGGCGGTCGGGTCGGCCTCGGCGTAGCCCAGCGCCGTGGCCTCCTCCAGCGCCTCGGAGTACCCGGCGCCGGAGGTGTCCATCTTGTCGAGGATGAAGTTGGTGGTGCCGTTGACGATGCCCAGCACCCGGTTGACCTTGTCGCCGGCCAGCGACTCGCGCAGCGGGCGGATCAGCGGGATCGCGCCGGCCACCGCGGCCTCGTAGTACAGGTCGACCCCGGCCTGCTCGGCCGCGGCGTGCAGCTCGGCGCCGTCCTGGGCGAGCAGCGCCTTGTTGGCCGAGACCACCGAGGCGCCGTTCTCGAAGGCCTTGAGGATGAGGTGTTTGGACGGCTCGATGCCGCCCACCACCTCGACCACGACGTCGATGTCGTCCCGGGCGACCAGCGCCTCGGCATCGGTGGTGAGCAGGTGCTCCGGCACCCCCGGGCGCGGGCGACCGGCCCGGCGGACGGCGATCCCGGCGAGCTCGACCGGGGCGCCGACGCGCGCGGCGAGGTCGTCGGACGTCGTCGTCATGATGCGCGCCACCTCGGAGCCCACCACACCACAACCCAGCAACGCCACCTTCAGCGGGCGCGTACGCATCATCCGACTCCGCTCTGCATTCTTCGGTCTCCGCCGGGTCCTCCACCGGACCCGCACGCTATTCGGTCCCTACCAGTCTCCGGGACTTTCCCGTGGGATCTACGGCTGGTCCACGTTCTGAGACAAGAATTTCGTCAGCCGATATCCAGCCGCAGGAGATCCTCCTCCGTCTCCCGACGGACGATCTCCCGGGCCGCGCCGTCGCGCACCGCCAGCACGGGGGGGCGCAGCGCGTGGTTGTAGTTGCTCGCCATCGAGCGGCAGTACGCGCCGGTCGCCGGAACGGCGATCAGGTCGCCGGGCGCCAGGTCGGCCGGCAGGAAGGCGTCCCGGACCACGATGTCGCCCGACTCGCAGTGCTTGCCGACCACGCGGACCAGCATCGGCGCCGCGTCGCTGGTCCGCGACACCAGTGCCACCGAGTACTCGGCGTCGTACAGCGCGGTGCGGATGTTGTCGGACATGCCGCCGTCCACACTGACGTACGTCCGCAGGCCGTCCAGCGGCTTGATGGTGCCCACCTCGTACAGCGTGAACGCGGTCGGGCCGACGATCGCCCGGCCCGGCTCCACGCTCAGGCGCGGCGCGGTCAGCTCGGCCGCCGCGCACTCCCGGCGGACGATCTCCGCCAGCGAGGCCGCGATCTCCGCCGGGCTGCGCGGGTCGTCCTCGCTGGTGTACGCGATGCCCAGGCCACCGCCCAGGTCGATCTCCGGCAGCTCGACGCCGTGCTCGTCCCGGATCTCCGCCAGCAGGCCGACCACCCGGCGGGCAGCCACCTCGAAGCCGGCGAAGTCGAAGATCTGCGAGCCGATGTGCGAGTGGATGCCGCGCAGCTCCAGGCTCTCCGGGTGCGCCAGCACCCGGCGGACCGCCTCCGCCGCGGCGCCGCCGTTCAGCGACAGGCCGAACTTCTGGTCCTCGTGCGCGGTCGCGATGAACTCGTGGGTGTGCGCCTCCACGCCGACCGTGATCCGGATCAGCACGGGCTGCCTGGTTCCCTGGGCCTCGGCGATCGCCGCCAGCCGCTCGATCTCCTGGTAGGAGTCGACCACGATGTGCCCGACCCCGGCCTTCACGGCCTGCTCCAGCTCGTGCACCGACTTGTTGTTGCCGTGCAGCGCGATCCGCTCGGCCGGCATCCCCGCCGCCAGCGCCACCTGCAGCTCGCCCGAGCTGCACACGTCGACGTTCAGGCCCTCCTCGTGCAGCCAGCGCACGACCGCCTTCGACAGGAACGCCTTGCCCGCGTAGAACACGTCCGCGTCGCTGCCGAAGGCGTCCCGCCAGGCCCGGGCCCGGGCGCGGAAGTCCGCCTCGTCCATCACGTACGCCGGGGTGCCGAACTCGGCCGCCAGGCTCTTCACGTCCACGCCGCCGACGGTGGCCACACCCTCGGCGTTGCGGACTACGGTCTGCGACCACACCTTCGGGTCCAGCGCGTTCAGATCGCTCGGCGGTGCCTGGTAGTGGCCCTCGGGGAGCACGTCGCCGTGCCGGGGGCCTGCGGGGTGGGCGGAGCGGCTCATCTCAGTGACTTCCTCGACCTATGGCGAGGGGCGGCGACCGGTCTCCGTCGACCGGTCAGCCGCCCCCGCTGTGCGCATGGGGGGTAGTGCTTACATCCGCTCGGGTGCCGAAACACCCAGCAGCGTGAGGCCGTTGGCGATCACCGTACGCGTCGCGTCGGCGAGCCAGAGGCGCGCGTGCGTGAGGTCCGTGACCTCCTCGTCGCCCTTCGGCAGGATCTGGCAGTTGTCGTAGAACCGGTGGTACTCGCGGGCGACGTCCTCCAGGTAGCGCGCCACGTGGTGCGGCTCGCGCTGCTCACCGGCCCGTGCCAGCACCCGGGGGAACTCGCCGAGCTGGCCGAGCAGCGTCGACTCCCACTCGGTGGAGAGCAGTTCCGGTTTGAAGTCCGCCGACTTGGTGATGCCGAGCTCGGCCGCCTTGCGCTGCACGCCGCACATCCGGGTGTGCGCGTACTGCACGTAGTAGACCGGGTTCTCGTTGGTCTGGCTGGTCAGGATGTTGATGTCCAGCGTGATCGTGGAGTCGGTCGAGAAGCGCGCCAGCGTGTAGCGGGCCGCGTCCACTCCGATCCAGTCGACGACGTCGTCGATCGTGATGATGTTGCCGGCCCGCTTGGACATGCGGACCTCTTCGCCGTCGCGAAGCATCTTCACGAACTGGCCGATCTTCACCTCGATGTTCCGGTCCATGTCGTCGCCCGCACAGGCGGCGATGGCCTTGAGCCGGTTCACGTAGCCGTGGTGGTCGGCGCCGAGCATGTAGACCGAGACCTCGGAGCCCCGGTCGCGCTTGCTCAGGTAGTACGCGGCGTCGGCGGCGAAGTAGGTGGTCTCGCCGTCCGCCTTGATCAGGACGCGGTCCTTGTCGTCACCGAAGTCGGTGGTGCGCAGCCAGATCGCGCCGTCCTGGTCGAAGACGTGGCCCTGCTCGCGCAGCCGGACGATCGCCTGCTCCACCGCGCCCGAGTCGTGCAGGGTCTTCTCGGAGAACCACACGTCGAAGTGGGTGCCGAACTCGTCCATCGAGCGCTTGATCTCGGCGACCATCAGCTTCAGGCCCTCGGCCCGGAACGCCTTGAGCTGCTCGTCCTCGGGCAGGTCGAGCACGCCGGGAGCACCGTCGGTGATCGCCTTCGCGATGTCGACGATGTACTCGCCCACGTAGCCGTCCGCGGGGACCGGCTTGCCGTTGGCGGCGGCCTGCAGCGAGGCGGCGAACTTGGAGATCTGCACGCCGGCGTCGTTCAGGTAGTACTCGGTGGTGACCTCGGCGCCGGTGGCCTTCAGGACACGCGCCAGCGAGTCGCCGACCGCGGCCCAGCGGACGCCGCCGATGTGGATCGGACCGGTCGGGTTCGCCGAGACGAACTCCAGGTTGATCTTCAGGCCCTTGAGCGCCTCGTTGCGGCCGTACGCCTCGCCGGCCTCGACGATGGTGCGCGCCAACTCGCCCTGGGTGGCGGCGTCCAGCGTGATGTTCATGAAGCCCGGACCGGCGATGTCGACCTTCGCGACGCCGGTGATCTCTCGCAGGCGGGCGGCCAGCAGTTCCGCGACGGCTCGCGGCGGCACACCGGCCGGCTTCGCGAGCTGGAGGGCCACGTTGGTGGCGTAGTCGCCGTGGTCCCTGTTCTTGGGACGCTCGACCGTCACGTGCTCGGGCACGGCGACGGTCAGCTCGCCCGCCTCGACGGCGGCGCTCACGGCGTCCTGGACTGCCTGGGAGAGTTCTGCGGGTGTCACGACGCCAAGCGTAGGCGAGAGGGGGTGGCGGGCCGCCACCCGGTTTACCCGTTGAGACGCCCCGTATCAGGGTGAACATCGTCCGAGGCCCCGACGCGTTCGCTCAGAGCTGAATTGCGACGGCGGTGCCGCGCCGCCCTAGAACTGCCCGCCGAAGCCGTACGCGAAGCCGCGCTCCTCGGTGCCGGGGTCGGCGTCACCCAAGGTCATCAAGCGCTGCACCAGCGCCACCAGGTCCGCCGGGTCAAAGGGCTTCGCCAGGTACCCGTCGACGCCCACCGACTCGCCGCGGTGCAGATCCGACTGGGTGCAGGCGCTCACGATCGCGATCGGCAGCCGGTGCGTGTCCGGCGCCGCACGCAGCCGGGCCGCCGTCCGCAGCCCGTCCAGCCGCGGCATCACCACGTCGAGCGTCACCACGTCCGGCGCGACCCGGCGGACCACCTCCAGGCACTCCGCGCCGTCGGCGGCGGTCACCACCTCGAAGCCCTCGAGCTCCAGGTTGACCCTGATCAGCTGGCGGATCACCTCGCTGTCGTCCACCACGAGGACCCGCCCGGAGGTTCCCTGCACATCACCGAGGGTAGCCGCGCACCCACCGCCCCGTCCGGCCTTTCCCCACTTCGCCCCCACCACCCCGCCCGCCCGGCACCACCGACCCGCCCGCGGAAACCCATGCACGGACCACCCGACCGGCCTGGTAGTGTTCTCCACGTCGCACCGAGCAACAACGCGACACCAGGCAGGCCCCCGTAGCTCAGGGGATAGAGCACCGCCCTCCGGAGGCGGGTGCGTAGGTTCGAATCCTACCGGGGGCACTTCGCACGAAGCGCCAACTGAGGCCCAGATCAGCGGACTTGATCCGCACGATCTGGGCCTTTGTCGTGCTCCGCCGCGGTGCGGCTCAGTGCGGCGGGTGGCGGCGGTGGGCGCCGCGGAGGACCAGGGACGGGGTGTCGGGGTCGTACGCGCCGCAGGCGGTGGCGGACCACGGGGACCACTGCTGGGGGACGGTGAAGTACGGGACCAGCAGCGGGCCGGTACGACGGTCGGTGGCCTTGGCGGGGAGCAGCGCGGGCAGCACGTCCGGGGTCTGCCCGGCGATGATCGCGCGGCGGCAGGCCGGACAGGCGGGGCGCCGGTCGGCGGCGGCCTCGCGGGCGGTGCGGGTGGGGCGCCGGCGGCGCTTCGCCTTGGTGTCGGCGGGCTCTGCGGGGCCGTGCAGCGGGTTGTAGAAGCAGCGGACGGCGGCGGGTTCCGGGCGGACGCCGGCGTGCAGGGCGTGGGCGGCGGCGAGGCGTTCCACGGCCTGTTCGGCGAGGATCACGGCGGCGGCCAGGTCGGGCAGGTCGGTGTGCGGGTCGGCGGCCGACTGGTCGAGCAGCCGGCCGGCCGCCTCGTACGCCTCCAGGGCCTGGCGGTAGGCGCGGTGGGCGGCGGATTCGTCGGCGGCGAGGGTGAGTTCGGCGGCCCGGAAGAGTTCACCGGCGGCTGTCACCCGGTCGGCGGCGATCCGGGCGAGCCGTTCGCGCAGCACCTCCCACTCGCGCAGCACGAGTTCCCGCTGCCCGCGGCCCGCCCGCCGCGGCTCCCGGTCGGCGCCGCGGCGCGGTCGGCCGCCGCCCGGCTGCTCCGGTGCCCGCTCGGACAGCCATGTGACGAACCACCAGCGGCGAAACACCGGCCCTCCGACCCCCCGACGAGAAGCGACCGGTTCATTCTGCGCCCGTCCGCCCGGGCAGCGGAACGCCGCAGGGCGGATCAGACCGCGGGCAGCGGGCCTGACAGTCGGCGGGAACGGCGCCGCGGAACGCGAGGAGGGAGCCTGCGTCCGCCCGTCGGAGCAGCGGGAAGCGGGAACCGGGCCGGCGGTCTCAGGCCGAGGTGGCCCGCGCGTACAGGTCGCCGACGGTGTGGTCGAAGTAGGCGCTGTACGAGATGTCGTCGGTGTCGCCGCCCTGCTGGTAGCCGCCGATCACGCCGATCACCCGTCCGCTGGTGGCCTCGATCCACGGGCCGCCGCTGGTGCCGCCGGGGAAGCCCGGGCAGGCGATGGCGCGTTGGAAGGTGGCCTGCCGGGTGGTGGCGTTGGTGCAGACGAGGGGCCGCTCGGTCTTCGCCGGGTAGCCGTACAGTCGCACCTGGGCGGTCCGGCTCGCGTCCAGGCCGAGCGGGTTGCCGCCGACCGCGTCCTCGATCTCGCGGCCGCCGTTGGGGTCGACCCGGAGGATCGCGAAGTCCTCGTCGGGGTCCTCGCCGTTCTGCCAGCCGTCGCTGGTCCAGATCGCGGTGACCTTCCAACTGCCGTACGGGGCTTTGCCGTCGCGGTAGCCGGGGACGAAGCGCAGGCCGTCGGTGGAGGAGACGCAGTGCGCGGCGGTGAGGATCAGGTCGTGGCCGGGGCTGTCCAGCACGCTGGCGGAGCAGAAGTGGTGGCCGGGTCCGACGCTGCCGTCGAACAGGGCGCCGACCCGGTCGGCTTCGGTGCCGGCGGCGGCCTCCGCGGTCTTTCCGAGCTCGGGCGGCGGCGAGTACGAGGGCACGGTGGCGAGGTGCCTGGTGTCCGTCGGTACGCCGGTGCCGCCGGAGAGGACCGGCCGGTCGTCCGCCCCGCCGGTGGCGCTCGCGGTCGCCGACGGGGTGGTGGACGGGGTGGTGGACGGCGAGGGCACCAGGGGTGCGGCGACCGGGAGTTCGGTGTTCGGGCGGGCGGTGGCCTCCGCCCTGGCGTGGGTGACGAGTTCGGTGGCGGCGGCGGTGATGCCGACCAGGCCGACGGCGAGCACGGAGGTCAGGGCGACCGGCCGGAGCACCCGTAGCCCCCGCCCCCTGCTGTGCCGTCCCATCCGCATGCCTCGTTCCTGCCCCGCGGCAGCTCGGTGTCCACGTCGATGCGACGTGGACACTCAAACTATGGGACGACCGCCAGGAAATAGTGTGATCTCCCTGGGAGACACATGAGATTTGTGCACGCTCCGCTCCGCGCGGAGCGGAGCGTGCACGGCGGCTCAGACCGCGGCGCGCGCGGTGGCCTCGGCGTCCTTCCCCTCGGCCTCGCCGGGCGCCGGACGGTGGTCGATCATCACGAAGGCAATCACGGACGCGAGCAGCAGGATGCCGAGCGCGACCCAGGTGGCCACCACGTAGCCGTGCACCGCGCCCTCGGCCTGCACCGCCTGATCGGCCGCGTTGCGGGTGGCGAGCCAGGTGGCGGTGGCGCTGGCGGCGATGGTGTTGAGCAGGGCGGTGCCGATCGAGCCGCCGACCTGCTGGGCGCTGTTGATGATCGCCGAGGCGGCGCCGGTCTCGCTCGGCGCGACGCCGAGGGTGGACAGGCTCATGGTCGGCATGAAGACCAGGCCCATGCCGGCGCCGAGCAGCACCTCGGCGGGCAGCACCATGGTGGCGTAGGAGCTGTCGACCTGGAGCTGGGTGAGCCAGGCCATGCCGGCGGCGGCCAGCAGCAGCCCGGGGACGACCAGGTTGCGGGAGGGCACCCGGGTCATCATCCGGGAGGCGATGCCGGTGGCGGACAGGATGATGGCGGCGGTCATCGGCAGGAAGGAGACGCCGGCCATCACCGGCGAGTACCCCTTCACGCCTTGCAGGTAGAAGGTGAGGAAGAGGAACAGGCCGTACATGCCGATGATCGCCAGGCCGACCGAGAGCGCGCCGCCGCCGCGGTTGCGGTCGGCGACCAGGTGGATCGGCAGCAGGGCGTGCGGGCTGCGCCGCTCGACCACGACGAACACCACCAGCAGCAGGGCGCCGAGGCAGAGCGAGGTCAGCACCAGCCAGTCGCCCCAGCCGCGGGTGACCGCTTCGGCGGTGCCGTACACGATGGCGAGCAGGCCGCCGCAGCCGAGGAAGGCGCCCGGCAGGTCGAGCGGGGTGCGGTGGTCCTTGGCGATGTGGTCGCGCTTGAGCAGGTAGAACGCGCCGATGGCGGCGCCCAGCGCGATCGGGACGTTGACGTACAGGCACCAGCGCCAGTTCAGGTACTCGGTGAGCAGGCCGCCGGTGATCAGGCCGATCGCGGCGCCGCCGCCGGCCAGGGCGCCGAAGACGCCGAAGGCGGTGGAGCGTTCGCGTGGGTCGCTGAAGGTGGTGGAGAGCAGCGACAGGGCCGAGGGGGCGAGCAGTGCGCCGAAGGCGCCCTGCAGGGCGCGGGCGGCGAACAGCATGCCGCCGCCGGTGGCCATGCCGCCGAGCGCGGAGGCGAAGGCGAAGCCGAGCAGGCCGATGATGAAGGTCCGTTTGCGGCCGTAGAGGTCGCCGAGCCGTCCGCCGAGCAGCAGCAGGCCACCGAAGGCCAGCAGGTAGGCGGTGATCACCCATTGCCGGTTGGCGTCGGAGATGCCGAGGTCCTTCTGCGCGGACGGTAGTGCGATGTTCACGATCGTCGCATCGAGGACGATCATCAGCTGGGCGATGGCGATGACCGCCAGTGCCCACCAGCGGCGGGGATCCACCGCGGTGTCGTCGGGGGCGTGCTGGGGGGTCACCGTGGGCCGCCTTCCGTCGGGGAACGGGCTGGCGCGAGCAGCGAACGGGCTGGACGCGCGCAACGCTCTTTCCAGGAGAACGCTCCCGGTGGAGGGGCACAAGGCGATTTGCGGCAAAATGTCACGATTTGGGACGAAAGTCCCGGGGGGCTGGGTCACGAGACCTGGTCCCCCGGGACGGGAACGGCCAGGTCAGAGTGCGGCCAGCTCCGCGACCAGGTCGTCCAGACCGAGCGAGCCCTGGGAGAGTGCCGCCATGTGCCACGCCTTGAGATCGAACTCCTCGCCGCGCGCCTCGGCCGCCGCCTTCGCCGCGGCCCGGCCCTGCAGCCAGGCGCGCTCGCCCAGCTTGTAGCCGATCGCCTGGCCGGGCAGGCCCAGGTAGCGCACCAGCTCGCTGTCCAGGAAGTCCGAGGACAGGCCGCAGTAGCGGCCGAAGAACTCGCGGGCCGCGTCCGGCAGCATCGGCTCGCCCGCGCGGTACGGCGAGTCCGCCGGGAAGTCGAGGCCGGCGTGCATGCCGATGTCGACGATCACCCGCAGCGCGCGCATCATCTGGGCGTTGAGGTAGCCGAGCCGGGCGCCCGGGTCGGTGAGGTAGCCCAGCTCGTCCATCAGGCGCTCGGCGTACAGCGCCCAGCCCTCCAGGTTGGCGCTCACCCCGCCGAGGGTGACCTGGTAGGTGGAGAGCTTGTTGGCGACGTACGTCCACTGCGCCAGCTGCAGGTGGTGGCCGGGGACACCCTCGTGGTACCAGGTGGAGACCAGGTCCCAGACCGGGAAGGACTCGCGGCCGAGGGTGGGCAGCCAGGTGCGGCCCGGGCGGGAGAAGTCCAGCGAGGGCTGGGTGTAGTACGGCGCGGCGGCGCTGCCCGCGGGGGCGAGCCGGGACTCGACCTTCAGCAGCGGCTCGGCCAGGTCGAAGTGGGTGCCCTGGAGGTCGTTGATCGCGCCGTCCATCAGGCCCTGCAGGTACTCGCGGACGGCCTCCTCGCCCTTGATCGCGGGGCCGTCGGTCTCCAGCCACTTCATCGCCTGCATCGGGGTCGAGCCCGGGAGGACCTTCTCCGCCTCGGTGCGCATCTGGGCGTCCAGGTCGTGGAACTGCTCCCAGGCCCAGCGGTACGCCTCGTCCAGGTCGAGGTCGGCGCCGGTCCAGTAGCGGACGAAGCGCGCGTAGCGCTCCCGGCCCACGGTGTCGGAAGTGTCGGCGGCGGCCGGGGCGTACACCTCGGCCAGCCAGTCGCGCAGCTCGGACAGCGCGTCGGTGGCGGCAACCGCGGTGGCGCCCAGCTCGGCGCGCAGCGCCTCGGGCGCGTCCTGCACGAAGGTGCCGAACCAGCCGCCGGGCACCTCGCCCTCCAGCCACTCGGCGATCTGGTCGATCACCGTGGCGACCTGGCGCGGGCCGGAGAGCAGGCCGCGCTCGATGCCGGCGGCGAGGGTCTCGCGGTACTGCGCGATGGCCTGCGGCACCCGGGCCAGCCGGCGGCCGATCAGGCCCCAGTCGTCCTCGGTGGCGGTCGGCATGATGGTGAAGACCTCGCGCACGTTGTGCACCGGGGAGCCGAGGTTGCGGACCGCGACGTAGTTCTCGCCCGCGTCGTGCACGGCGAGTTCGGCGGTCAGGCGCTCGCGCAGCAGGCGGGCGCAGCGGCGCTCGGCCTCGCTGTCGGCGGCGCCGGCCGCCTCGGCGGCGTCCAGTTCGGCGAGGGTGCGCCGGCCGAGGTCGGCGAGGGCGTCGAAGCCGGCCGGGGAGAGGTCGGTGAGCCGGTCGTCGTCGAGGTTGACGCCGAGGTAGATCGCGGTCAGCGGGTCGAGATCGGCAAGGGCCTGGACGTAGGAGTCGGCGATGCGGCGCGGGGTGGGGCCGCCGTTCTCTGAGGTGATCAGTTCATGAGCCATTCGGCCATCCTGTCGCAGCGCCGGGCGAATTCAAGCCCCTTTGGCCAGGGTCACGCGCTGGAACGGCGGCGCTGCTGCCAGTTCCGGACGGCCATCGCCGGGTCCCACACCGGGCGCCCCCGGGTGAGCGGGTAGCAGGCCAGGCCGATCAGCACCGCGCAGAAGTGCCCCAGGTCGGTGAAGGTGTGACCGGAGATCAGCGGCGCCAGGTAGAAGGCGAGCAGTCCGGTGCCGTACACCCAGCGCCAGCGGCCCGCGAAGCGGTACATCAGCACGCCCTCCACACCGGCCAGCGCGTACGAGACGCCGACGTCCACGGTGTTGGCCATGTTGGCCGGGAGGGAGCCGTTGTGGACGCCCCAGGCGACCACGCCCTCGCTGATGTAGGTGGCCAGCACGTGCGCGGAGAGCGCCACGGCCAGCCAGCGGGCGGTGCCGAGCCAGCGCTCGGCCGGGACGTGGAAGACGTGGAAGATCACGAAATAGAAGAGGAAGTCGGCCTGCTCGGTCCAGATCAGGCTGGCCAGCAGGGCGTGGATCGGGTGGTGGGTCAGCTGGTCGATGTTGGTGGAGCGCTTGGCCAGGAACCAGTCCAGCGACTCCGGGTCGATCCGGGACACCACGAGGCTGGTGACCGCGAGCAGCAGCAGCCAGACATAGGTGCCCGGCGAGGCCTTGATCCACGTCCACACCGCCCGCACCTCGCCGCTCCTTCGCCGCAGCCCGGGCGCTCTCACCGGGGATTGATCACATCATGGGGCGGTATGTCCGAGCCCGGCGGGACGACCCGCCGGGGGCCCGCGGCACTGCCTCCGCACGGGCGGTTCCGGAACGCCGCGCGGCGGTTACGCTGGCCGCCATGGCAGCGAGTACCCCCACAGACCCGCAGGCCCCCGACCCGGCCGGAGCGGCCGGCACCGAGCGTCCGCGCCGGGCCGGCTACCGGCGGCTGCCGGTGCAGCAGCGGCGCGAGCAGCTGATCGCGGTCGCCCTGGAGCTCTTCGGCTCCCGCCCGCCGGAGGAGGTCACGCTCGACGACGTCGCCGAGGCGGCCGGCGCCTCCCGGCCGCTGGTCTACCGCTACTTCGCCGGCGGCAAGCAGCAGCTGTACGAGGCCGCGCTGCGCAGCGCGGCCCAGGAGCTGACCAGCCGCTTCCACGTGACCGGCGGCGGCACCCCCACCGAGCAGCTGGCCGACGTGCTCGGCCGCTACTTCTCCTTCGTCGCCGACCACGACGCCGGGTACGGCGCGCTGCTGCGCGGCGGGTCGGTGGTGGAGACCGCGCGGACCGGCGCGATCGTGGACGAGGTCCGGCGGGCGGCGCTCCGTCGCACCCTGCGCTACCTGGGCGTGGGGGAGGCCGGGCCGCGGCTGACGCTGCTGGTCCGGGCCTGGATCTCGGTGGTGGAGGCGTCCGCGCTCAGCTGGCTGGACGAGGGCCGGCAGATCCCCCGCGAGGAGCTGTGCGCCTGGCTGATCGACCAGTTCACCGCGATGGCCGGGGCGACCGCGGTGCACGACCCGCAGACCGCCGAGGTGCTGCACCGGCTGCTCGCGCTGGAGACCGAGGACAGCCCGGCCGGGGTGCTGCTCACCCGGCTGCGGGCCGTCTGGGGCTGAGCGGGCCGTCAGGCCTTGCCGAGGGTGTGGCGCTGGCGGCCGAGACCGGTGACCTCCAGCTCGACCACGTCGGACGGCCGGAGGAAGGGCGTACCGGGGCGGCCCAGGGTGACGCCCGCCGGGGTGCCGGTGACGATGACGTCGCCGGGCTCCAGCACCATGAACTGGCTCAGGTAGCGGACGATCTCCAGCACCGGGAAGATCATCTCCGCGGTGGTGCCGTCCTGCCGCAGCTCGCCGTTGACCCACAGCCTGAGGTCCAGCGCCTGCGGGTCGGCCACCTCGTCGGCGGTCACCAGCCACGGGCCGAGCGGGGTGAAGGTCTCGGCGGACTTGCCCTTGTCCCACTGGCCGCCGCGCTCGAACTGGAACGCCCGCTCGGTCACGTCGTTCACCGCCGCGTACCCGGCGATCACCGCCGCGGCCTCGGCATGCCCGTCCAGGTAGCGGGCCCGGCGGCCGATCACCACGGCCAGCTCGACCTCGTAGTCGGTCTTCTCGCCGCCGCGCGGCACCAGGACCTCGTCGTTCGGGCCGACCACGGTGTTGCTCGGCTTCAGGAAGACCACCGGCTCGGCCGGGATCTGCGCACCCGCCTCGGCCGCGTGGTCCCGGTAGTTGAGGCCGATGCCGACCACCTTGCCGGGCCGGGCCACCGGGGCGCCGATCCGCTGCCCGTCGAGGTCGAGGCGGGGCAGCTCGCCCGCCGCGACGGCCGCGGCCAGCTCGGCCGCGTCCAGGCGGTCGAGGAAGGCGCCGTCGATGTCCGCGGTCCGACCGGAGAGGTCGTACGCGGCGCCGTCGGCGTCGAGTACGGCCGGCCGCTCTTCGCCGGCGGGGCCCACACGGAGGAGCTTCATTGCCCATCACCACCTGGTTCGTCGCACGTCTGCTGACTCCGAGGTATATCAATGTTTCCACCCTGCGGAACAGTGGTCTCACTTCGTGGAATTCCTATCAATTCCTCCAAGTCGGGACGGTCCCGGCTCGGGCGGCCGCACCGTTGACAAGGACGCCCCCGCCCCGGGATGTCGGGCACGCCTGGTAGACAGGGCCTCGGCCGCACCACGACCGAGGAGCAGCGCATGACGATCAACGAGCACATCGAGGAGTTCCACGGACTCCCGGTCCACGACTTCCTCGCCGCGGCCGAGGGCGCCGCCCCGCCCGACCCGGCGGCCGTCGCCTGGCGGATCGGTCTGGAGTACGACTCCCCGCACTCCTTCGCCGAGGCCTGGCAGCGCTTCCTCGACACCGTCGACACCGCCCGGGTCACCGCCGTGGTGATCGGCAACTGGGCGCCCGAGGAGCCCGAGCCGCTGACCGGGCCGCTCGCCGCGATCGTCGCCGCCGCCGGACGGCTGCCCGCCCTGCGGGCACTCTTCCTCGGCGACATCACCTTCGAGGAGTGCGAGATCTCCTGGCTCCAGATGTGCGACATCACGCCGCTGTTCACGGCGTACCCGCAGCTGGAGGAGCTGGTCGTGCGCGGCGCCGGCGAGGACTACGAGGGCTCCACCCGGCTCGCCCTCGGCCCGCTGCGGCACGAGCGGCTGCGCGCCCTGCGCTTCGAGTCCGGCGGCCTGCCCGGCGCCGTCGTCCGGGCGGTCGGCGCCTGCGACTTCCCCGCGCTGGAGCGGCTGGAGCTCTGGCTCGGCGTCCCGAACTACGGCGGCGACTGGACCACCGCCGACCTCGCCCCCTTCCTCGGCGGCGACGCCCTGCCCGCGCTGCGCCACCTCGGCCTGCAGAACGCCGAGCAGCAGGACGAGATCGCCGCCCTGGTGGCGCAGGCGCCCGTGGTCCCCCGGCTCACCGGCCTGGCGCTGTCCATGGGCGCGCTCACCGACGAGGGCGCCGAGGCCCTGCTCGGCGGGCAGCCGCTCACCCACCTCGCCACCCTCGACCTGCACCACCACTACCTCACCGAGCAGACCCGGCAGCGCCTGCGCGACGCGCTGCCCGGCGTGGCCCTCGACCTCTCCGGCGCGGAGAAGCCGGACGACAAGTGGCGCTACGTCGCCGTCGCCGAATAGGCGGTCCGGCCGCGATGCGCCTCACCGTGCTGGGCAACCCGGGCCACCGGCGGGTGACCCTGTTCGCCGCCGCGGCCCGGGCCGCCGGGCTGCCCGAACCCGCCGTCCTGCCCTGGCTCGACGTCCTGCGCGGGACGGCCGGGCCGGCGCCCGGCACGCTGCTGCGGATCGACTCCCCCGGCGAGGAGCCGGCCGTCGACGCGCTGCTGCGCGGGCCGGTGCTCGGCGCCGGGTACGCCCCCACCCGGGTCGAGGGCGGGCCCGCCTGGCACGCCGGCGTGGTCGGGGCCCTGCACCGGCTCGCCGCGCGGCCCGGCGTCCGGCTGCTCGGCGACCCCGCGGAGATCGCGGCGATGTTCGACAAGCCCGCCGCGCACGCCCGGCTGGACGCCGCCGGGGTGCCGGTGCCGCGGGCGCTGGGCGGCGCCGCACCCGCCGGGTGGGAGGACCTGAAGGAGCGCCTGCGGGCGGCCGGGATGCGCCGGGTGTTCCTCAAGCCCGCGCACGGGTCGTCCGCGTCGGGTGTGGTGGCGCTGGAGTTCGGCGCGGGCGGGCGGGTCCAGGCGACCACCTCGGTCGAGGTGGCGGCGGACGGGCTGCACAACTCCCTGCGGGTGCGGCGCCACCGCGCGGAGCGGGAGGTCGCCGAGCTGGTCGACCGGCTCGCGCCCGAGCGCCTGCACGTCGAGCAGTGGGTGCCGAAGGCCGGGCAGCACGGGCACGCCGCCGACCTGCGCGTGGTGGTCGTCGGCGGCCGCGCCACCCACGTCGTCGTCCGCACCGGCCGGCACCCGATGACCAACCTCCACCTCGGCGGCGCCCGCGGCGACCTCGCCGCCGCCCGCGCCGCCGCGGGCCCCGCCTGGCCGGCCCTGCTGGAGACCGCCGAGCGGGCCGCCGCCTGCTTCCCGCACAGCCCGGCGGTCGGCGTCGACCTGCTCCCCACCCCGCGCTGGCGCCGCACCCTGGTCGGCGAGGTCAACGCCTTCGGCGACCTGCTCCCCGGCCTCCCGGGCCTCCCCGACGGCCCCGCGGCCGGGCTCGACACCTACGGCGCGTGGATCGCGCACCTACCTGAGGACCCTCGTGCCTGACCCTTCCCTCCCCGACATGAACGAGGTCGTCGGCTCGCACGACCTGCTGCTGGTCACCCTCGACACCCTCCGCTACGACGTGGCCGAGGAGCTGGCCGCCGCCGGCCGGCTGCCCCACCTCGCCCGCCACCTGCCCGCCGGGCGGTGGGAGAAGCGGCACGCCCCCGGCAGCTTCACCTACGCCTCGCACCAGGCGATCCTGGCCGGTTTCCTGCCCACCCCCGCGTCGCCGGACGGCCCGCACCCGCGCCTGTTCGCCGCCCGCTTCGCCGGCTCGGAGACCACCGAGCCGAGGACCTGGGTGTTCGACACCCCCGACCTCCCGTCCGCGCTGGCCGGCGCCGGGTACCGGACGGTCTGCATCGGCGGGGTCGGCTTCTTCAACCGCCGGGGCCCGCTCGGTTCGGTGCTGCCCGGCCTGTTCCAGGAGGCCCACTGGGAGCCGGAGATGGGCGTCCCCTCACCCACCTCCTTCGAGTCGCAGGTGGCGTGCGCCGAGCGGGTCGCCGCCGAACAGCCGCCCGGGCAGCCGCTGTTCCTGTTCCTCAACGTCTCCGCGCTGCACCAGCCGAACTGGTTCCACCTGCCCGGCGCGACCCGCGAGCACGGCGACTCCCGGGCCAGCCACGCCGCCGCGCTGGAGTACGTGGACGCGCACATCGGCCGGCTGTTCACCGCGATGAGCGCCCGCCGTCCGTGCTTCGCGATCGTCTGCTCCGACCACGGCACCGCGTACGGCGAGGACGGCTACACCGGGCACCGGATCGGCCACGAGGTGGTCTGGACGGTCCCGTACGCCCACTTCACCCTTCCCCTCTCCCCTGGACCATCCGGATGACGACCACCACCGCCGAGTCCCCGTACCAGAGTTACGTCTACGCCTACCCGCACAAGACCGCCTACCGGCCGCTCCCCGACCGGCCCGCGCTGCGCGAGGTGTGGGCCGGCGAGCGGCAGCACGCGCTCTCGCTCTACCTGCACGTCCCGTTCTGCGAGGTGCGCTGCGGCTTCTGCAACCTGTTCACCCGGATCGGCAGCCCGGAGGGCCTGACCACCGCGTACCTGGACGCCCTGGAGCGGCAGGCGACCGCCGTCCGGGCCGCGCTCGACACCGGCGCCCGCTTCGCCCTCGCCGCGTTCGGCGGCGGCACCCCCACCTACCTGACCGCCGCCGAACTGACCCGCCTCTGCGACATCGCCGAGCAGCGGACGGGCATCGACCTGCACGCCGTCCCGCTCTCCGTCGAGGCCTCGCCGGACACCTGCACGCCCGACCGGCTCGCCGTCCTCGCCGAGCGCGGCACCACCCGGCTGAGCATCGGCGTGCAGTCCTTCCTGAACACCGAGGCCCGCTCGGCCGTCCGCCCGCAGAAACGCGCCGCCGTCGAGACCGCGCTCGACCGGGCCCGCGCGGCCGGCTTCCCGGTGCTCAACATCGACCTGATCTACGGCATCGACGGCCAGACCGAGCGGAGCTGGCTGCAGTCGCTGGACGCCGCCCTCGCCTGGCGGCCGGAGGAGCTGTACCTCTACCCGCTGTACGTCCGCCCGCTCACCGGCCTCGGCCGGCGCGCCCCCGGCCCCTCCCCCGCCTGGGACGCCCAGCGGCTCGCGCTCTACCGCGCGGGCCGCGACCACCTGCTGGCGGCCGGCTACCAGCAGGTGTCGATGCGGATGTTCCGCCGGAGCGGCGCGGCCACCGCGAGCGCCGGCGAGTACGCCTGCCAGACCGACGGCATGGTCGGCCTCGGCTGCGGCGCCCGCTCCTACACCTCGAAGCTGCACTACTCCTTCGACTACGCGGTCGACGCGAGCGCCGTCCGCGGCATCATCGACGACTACGTGGCCACCAGCGACTTCGACCGCGCCGAGCACGGCTGGGAGATGACCGGCGACGAGCCGCGCCGCCGCCACCTGCTGCAGTCCCTGCTGCAGGCCGAGGGCGTCGACCTCGCCGCGTACCGCCGGCGCTTCAACAGCAGCCCGCGGGAGGACTTCCCCGCCGAACTGGCCGCCTTCGAGGAGCGCGGCTGGCTGACCGCCGACGGCGCCGCGCTCACCCCGGAGGGCCTGGCCCACTCGGACGCGATCGGCCCCGCCCTGTTCTCCGCCGAGGTGGCGGCCCGGATGGAGGCGTACGAGGCCCGATGAACCACCTCACCGTCCTCTACCGCGGCCCGCTCGCGTCCTGCGACTACGACTGCCCGTACTGCCCGTTCGCCAAGCGCCGGGACAGCCCCGAGCAGCTGCGCGCCGACCGGGCCGCCCTGGAACGCTTCACCGCCTGGGCCGCCGACTACCGCGAGGGCGGGCTGTCGGTGCTGTTCACCCCCTGGGGCGAGGGCCTCGTCCGGTCCTGGTACCGGCGGGCGATGGTCGACCTGAGCCACGCCCCGCACGTCCGCCGGGTGGCGATCCAGACCAACCTCAGCTGCCGCACCGACTGGCTCGCCGACGCCGACCCCGACAGCCTCGCACTCTGGGTGACCTACCACCCCGGCCAGGTCGACCACCGGCGGTTCCTGGACCGCTGCCGGGAGTTGACCGCGCTCGGCATCCGCCACAGCGTCGGCGTCGTCGGCGAACCCGACCACCTCGAACCCGCCCGCCGGCTGCGCGCCGAACTGCCCGCCGGCACCTACCTGTGGATCAACGCCGCCGACGGCCGCGACTACACCGACGCCGAGGCCGCCCGGTGGACGGAGCTCGACCCGCTCTTCCACTACAGCCGCCACCCGCACCCCAGCGGCGGCCGGGCCTGCCGCACCGGCGGCACCGTGGTCTCCGTCGACGGCGAGGGCACCGTCCGCCGCTGCCACTTCGTCCGCCCGCCGCTCGGCAACCTGTACGACGGCAGCTACCGCGCCGAGCTGCGGCCGCGGCCCTGCCCGCTGCCGGTCTGCGACTGCCACATCGGGTACGTCCACCTGGAGACCCTGCCGCTGTACGACGTGTTCACCGACGGCGTCCTGGAGCGGATCCCGTACGGGATGTGACGACCCGTCGGCCCGGGCGGCAGGTCAGCCCAGGACCATCGCGGTGGCGTGCGGGGCGGTCATGCCGTCCGGCACCGCCGCGAGCCGGGCGGCCAGACCCTTGCGGCCGGTGGCCCGCTCCAGCTCCGTCAGGTAGGCGTCCGCCTCCTTGTCGGAACCGAAGTCCCAGACGATCAACCGGTGCACCATCGCCACCGCCATCACCGGCGGCAGCGGCCCGCCGCCCACCACCCGGCGCCACTGCGGCACCATCCGGCCCAGCTCCGCCCGCGCCTCCGCGAGCGTGATGCCCTCGTCGCCGACCGTCTGCTCGATCACCGGGACGAGCTGCATCAACTCCCCGACCGCGGTCAGCACGTCGCCCGTCCGGCCGGTGTTCACGGCCTGCTGCACCTGCGCGGTGAACACCAGCGGATGCTGCGCGCCGAACTCGGTGCGCAGCACCGGCACCAGGTGGCGCAGCCGCAGCGCCGCGTCGTGCCCGTTGCCGGCGTTGCCGATCGCGAACGCGAGGTCCGCCTGCGCGTGCAGGGTCTCGCGGTCCGACGCGCCGAGGGCCTGGCTCATGTCCACCGAGACCTGGCCGAGCAGGTGGACGGCGCCCGCCGCGTCACCCGACTCGTTGCGGAACTGGCCGAGCTGGCGCCACGCGACCAGGGTCTCCCGGTCGTACCGGCCGAGCAGCGAGGTCATCTCCCGGGCGACCCGGTCCAGCAGGTGGATCGCGCCGTCCGGCGTCGGCGCCTCGAACGCGCCGTCCCGCAACCGCACCAGCAGCCCCCGGACCTCCGGCGACACCTCCGCCGCCTCGGGCGCCGCACCGAAACTCCCCACCGGCGACTCCGTCATCCCGGCCCCCTTCCACCGCCGCCCCGTACCGACCCCCAGACCCTACCCACCCGGACACCGCCCGACGGACACCGCCGGGGCCTGCGGGGGCGGTGCGACCCGGGGCTTCCGGGGTGGGGCGGCGGTGGAAGGATGGGTGGTGGGACGGCAACGGCGCTCGTCCCGTGGAGCAGGAGGTACCCGGTCATGGCCAAGCAGGCCCCGCAGAGCGATCCCGCGCAGGATGCGCCTCGCGTCGGCGCCCCGCAGCACGCTGCGGCCGGCCTGCCCGCCGTGGGCCACAGCCTGCGGATGGCGTCCGAGCAGATGTCCCCGAAGCGGGTGCTCGCCACGCTCCGGAAGGTGAACCAGCCGGACGGCTTCGACTGCCCGGGCTGCGCGTGGCCGGAGCCCGGGAAGACGCACACCGCCGAGTTCTGCGAGAACGGCGCGAAGGCGGTCGCCGAGGAGGCGACGGAGCGCCGGATCACGCCGGAGTTCTTCGCCGCGCACCCGGTGGCCGAGCTGGCGGAGCGTTCCGGCTACTGGCTGGGCCAGCAGGGCCGCCTGACCACCCCGATGCTGCTGGACGAGGGCGCGTCGCACTACACCCCGGTCTCCTGGGACGAGGCGTTCGCGCTGGTCGCCGAGGAGTTGAACGCGCTGGACACCCCGGACGGCGCCGCGTTCTACACCTCGGGCCGGACCAGCAACGAGGCGGCGTTCCTGTACCAGCTGTTCGCCCGCCGGCTGGGCACCAACAACCTGCCGGACTGCTCGAACATGTGCCACGAGTCCTCCGGCTCGGCGCTCACCGAGACGCTGGGGGTCGGCAAGGGCAGCGTCAGCCTGAAGGACCTCTACCAGGCGGACCTGATCATCGTCGCCGGTCAGAACCCGGGCACCAACCACCCCCGGATGCTGTCCGCGCTGGAGCGCGCCAAGCGCGCGGGCGCGAAGGTGGTGAGCGTCAATCCGCTGCCGGAGGCGGGCCTGGAGCGGTTCAAGAACCCGCAGAACGCCCGCGGCCTGGCGGGCGTCGGCACCAAGCTGACCGACCTGTTCCTGCAGATCCGGCTCGGCGGCGACCTGGCGCTGTTCCGCGCGCTCAACGGGATCCTGCTGGAGCGGGACGCGGTCGACCACGCCTTCGTCGCCGAGCACTGCCACGGTTTCGAGGAGTTCCGGGCCGACGCGGCGGCCACCGACCGGGAGGCGGTGCTCGCGGCGACCGGCCTGCCGTGGTCGCAGATCGAGGAGCTGGCCGAGCTGGTCCTGGGCTCGCAGAAGATCATCGTCTGCTGGGCGATGGGCCTGACCCAGCACAAGCACGCCGTGCCGACCATCCGCGAGGTGGTCAACTTCCTGCTGCTGCGCGGCAACGTCGGCCGGCCGGGCGCGGGCGTCTGCCCGGTGCGCGGTCACAGCAACGTGCAGGGCGACCGCACGATGGGCATCTTCGAGCGGCCGACCGCGGCGTTCCTGGACGCGCTGGGCAAGGAGTTCTCCTTCGAGCCGCCGCGCGAGCACGGCCTGGACTCGGTGGACACCATCCGCGCGATGCGCGACGGCCGGGTGAAGGTGTTCTTCGCGATGGGCGGCAACTTCGTCGCCGCGACCCCGGACACGCTGGCCACCGAGGCGGCGATCCGCTCCACCCGGCTGACGGTGCACGTCTCGACCAAGCTGAACCGCTCGCACGTGGTGACCGGCGCCCGCGCCCTGATCCTGCCCACCCTGGGCCGCACCGACCGGGACTGGACCGCGGCGGGTGCCCAGTTCGTCACCGTCGAGGACTCGATGGGCATGGTGCACTCCTCGCGCGGCGGCCTGCGCCCGCCCGCCGACGACCTGCTCTCCGAGGTCCGGATCGTCGCCCGGCTGGCCCGGGCGGTGCTCGGCCCGCAGGACGGGCTGCCGTGGGAGGAGTTCGGCGACTCGTACGACACGGTCCGCGACCGGATCTCCCGGGTCGTGCCGGGCTTCGACGACTTCAACGCCAAGGTCCGCCGCCCGGGCGGCTTCGCCCTGCCGCACGGTCCGCGCGACAGCCGGACCTTCCCCACCGCGACCGGGAAGGCCAACTTCTCGGTCAACCCGCTGACCGCGCCCGAGGTCCCGGAGGGCCGGCTGCTGCTGCAGACGCTGCGCTCGCACGACCAGTACAACACCACGATCTACGGGCTGGACGACCGTTACCGCGGCATCACCGGCGGCCGCCGGGTGGTCCTGGTCAACCCGGCGGACGCGGCCGAGCTCGGCCTCGCCGAGGGCGGCTACGTGGACCTGGTCAGCGAGTGGAAGGACGGCGTGGAGCGCCGCGCCCCGCACTTCAAGGTGGTGCACTACCCGGTCGCCCGGGGCGGCGCGGCGGCGTACTACCCGGAGACCAACGTGCTGGTGCCGCTGGACTCCACCGCGGACGTCAGCAACACCCCGACCTCCAAGGCCGTGGTGATCCGGTTCGAGCCGGACAGCACCGGGAGCTGAGGCCGACCGGCAGTCCGGCGCCGCCCCGCGGGGCGGCGCCGGCCGTGCTCGCCCTCGGGGCTCAGCCCTCGGTGGCGCGGACGCTCCCGCTCGCCGACAGCATCGCCGGCGCGCTGGCGGTCGAGGAGGCCGACGTGGGCTCGGTGCTCGGCGTGCCCGTCCCGGACGGCGTGCCGGTGGCGCTGGGCTCCCCGCTCGCCGAACCGCTCGCGGAGCCGGTCGGCGTCCCGCTGGGCGTCCCGCTCCCGGAGGGCGTGCCCGACGGGCTGCCGGTGGCGCTCCCGCCCGGCGTCGGCGTGGTCGGCTGCGTGGGCACGGTCGGCCCGGTGGCCGGCGGCGTCGGCAGCGTGGACGGCTTGGCCGGGGCGATCCGCACCGGGCCGATCGGGACGTCCGGCACCTTCCAGGCGCCGCCCTTGTCGTCCGCGCCCGCCTCCGGGTCCGGCCGGACCGCGCCGAGGATCGGCATCGCGCCGATCTGCGAGACCTTCACCACGTCGCCGGTGTGCGGGGCCTGCACGATGAGGCCGCCGCCGATGTACATCCCGATGTGGGTGGCGCCGCCGAAGTAGACGATCAGGTCGCCGGGGCGGATCTGGTTCAGCGGCACGCGGGTGAGCTGCGCCCACTGCTCCTGGCTGGTCCGCGGGATCGGGCGGCCGGAGTGCAGCCACGCCTGCGAGGTCAGGCCCGAGCAGTCGAAGACGTCCGGCCCGGCACCGCCCCACACGTAGTCCTTGCCGAGCTGGCCCAGTGCCCAGGCCACGGCCTTGCGGCCGGCCTCGGACGGGGTGCGCTCGCCCTTGCCCAGCGCGCCGGAGGCCAGGAAGGCCAGCTGCGCCTGGTCGGCCTGCTGCTTCTCCAGCTGCTCCAGCTCGCTGCGCTGGGCGCCGGTCAGCGAGGTGACCATCTGCTCGACGTCGTTCAGCCGCTTGGCCACGTCGGCCTTGGCGGCCTCCTGCTGGGTGGCGGTCGCCTGGACGTCCTTGAGCGCCTGCTCGGTCTGCGCCTGCAGCGCGGTGAGCGCCGCCCGGTCGGCCTTCAGCCGGTCCAGGAAGGCGGACTGCGAGCGGCCGGCGGAGTCCAGCAGTTCGGCCATCACCACGGCCTCGTACGGGTCCTTGGCGAGCAGCAGCTCGGCCATCTCCGAGGCGTGGCCGTTGCGGTACTGGGCGGCGGCGAGCTGGGAGGCCAGGTCGGTGCCGGCGTCCACCGCGAGCTGCTGCCGGGCGACGCCGTTGCGGAGGTCCGCGACGCGCTCCTGCAGCTCGTTCAGCTTGGCGACCGAGCCGTTGTACTGCTCGGTGGCGGCCTCGGCCTGCTGGTAGAGCTCGTGCAGCCGGTCGAGCATCGGCCCGAGGGTGGCCTTGGCGTCGGCCAGCGGGTCGGCGCCCGCCGAGACGGTCGGCCGCCCGTCCGGCTGCGGTGCCGCGTAGGCGGCACCGGCCAGCGGCAGCGCCAGCACCGCGGCCGCGAGGACCGCGCCGCAGCGCATCGCCGCCCGCACCCAGGGCCGTAGGCCCGTCGACTCCGTACGCTGCCCCGCCCCCATCGGCCCGGCCTCCCCCACTCTGTGCTGTTCGATCCCGCCCGATCCTGCCATGCGCCACCCACTCGGCGGCAGGCCGCCCAGCCAGCTACGGATGAATTCTCAGAAAGCCGGGGGGACAGTGTGAGGCAGGTCTCACCAAACCCTGACGGACCGGACATTGGCGGACAAACAAGCTGATCAGCGCAGGCATCTCCACGCTTTCACATCTTCTCCGCAACCCCCTCGCAACCATCGGAACCGCGAATCCGTGGCCAGTTCACCTTCCGTTCACCATTCGTCCCTACGGTCGCCGAGGACAACAACGTCAGTCCGCCAACTACGACGATTGTTTGGGTATGGAACACATCACGTTCCTGGTGGCCGTCGTGATCGTCACGGCGCTCGCCTTCGACTTCACCAACGGCTTCCACGACACCGCCAACGCGATGGCCACCTCCATCGCCACCGGCGCTCTGAAGCCGAAGGTCGCGGTCGCCATCGCAGCGGTCCTCAACTTCGCCGGAGCGTTCCTCTCGGTGAAGGTCGCCACCACCATCTCCGGCGGCATCGTCAACGAGAAGACCGGCCTGCAGCCGTCGATCATCTTCGCGGCACTGGTCGGAGCCATCCTCTGGAACCTGCTGACCTGGCTCAAGGGTCTGCCCTCCAGCTCCTCCCACGCCCTGTACGGCGGCCTGATCGGCGCCACCGTGGTCGGCGTCGGCCTGCACGGCGTGAACTTCACCACCGTGGTCTCCAAGATCCTGATCCCGGCGGTCGTCTCCCCGATCATCGCGGGCCTCGCGTCCTGGGGCGCCACGAAGATCGCGTACCTGATCACCCGCCGCGGCGACCGCAAGGCCACCGACAAGGGCTTCCGGCGCGGCCAGATCTTCTCGTCCTCGCTGATCTCGCTCGCCCACGGCACCAACGACGCCCAGAAGACGATGGGCATCATCACCCTGACCCTGATCTCCGCGAACGCCCTGCCCAAGGGCGCGCAGCCGCCGACCTGGGTGATCGTCAGCGCCGGCGCGGCCATCGCGGTCGGCACCTACATGGGCGGCTGGCGGATCATCCGCTCGATGGGCTCCGGCCTCGCGGACATCAAGCCCCCGCAGGGCTTCTCCTCGGAGACCGCGGCCGCGACCGTCATCCTGACGTCCTCGCACATGGGCTACGGCCTGTCCACCACCCAGGTCTGCTCCGGCGGCATCATGGGCGCCGGCCTCGGCGGCCCGTCCGGCCGGCTGAACTGGGGCATGGTCCGCCGCATGGTCTACACCTGGGGCCTGACCCTGCCGGCCGCCGCCACCGTCGCGGGCATCGCCGCCTTCGTCGCCGACAAGGGCGACTGGGGCGTGGCCCTGGTCGGTGCCGCCCTGGTGATCGGCGCCGGCTCGATGTGGGTCATCTCCCGCCGCCAGCCGGTCCACGCCGACAACGTCAACGACGTGACCGAGGTCGAGATCGCCGGCACCGCGCCGGCCGGCCCGACCGCCACCACCACCACCGTCGCGGCCTGAGAGGACGTCCGCCATGCAGATCAAGTGGGCCGCACTCGCCCAGACCGCCGGCGTCAGCCTCGGCATCACCCTCGCGGTGGTCCTGGTCTTCGCCCTGGGCATCCTCGCCCTGAACCGTCGTGACAGCGTCGTCGAGTCGGGCGGCTCCACCGCGAAGGCCTTCCCGGCCCTCGCCGCCGCCACCCTCTGCTTCGCCGCCTGCGCGGGCGTGGTGCTCTACGGCATCTCGCTGATCGCCAACAAGTAGCGCGCACGCAGAAAAGGGGCGCCGGGCTCGATCGAGCCCGGCGCCCCTTTCGCGTCCGGCTACTGGGCCGTCGTGCGCAGCGGCACCTCCCGCACGGCGAGCACGACGAGCACCGCCACCAGCGCGAACGGCGCCGCCACCAGGAAGACCGTCCCGACGCCGTGCCCGAAGGCGTCGGTGACCAGCGGCACGACCCCCGCCGGGAGCCGGTGCAGGTCCGGGATCTCCCCGCCGCCGAGACCCGCGCCGCCGGACGGCTGGACGCCCGCCCCGGCGAGGTTCTGCGCGAGGTAGTGGGAGACCCGGTTGCCGAGCAGCGCGCCGAGCGCCGAGACGCCCATCGCCCCGCCCATCGTCCGGAAGAAGGTGACCACCGAGCTGGCGGCGCCGAGCTCGTGCCGGGGCACGGTGTTCTGCACGGCGAGCACCAGGTTCTGGCTGGTCAGTCCGAGCCCGATGCCGGTGATCGCCATGGCGGCGGCGAGGTAGCCGTACGGGCTGTCGTCGCGCATGCCGCCGAGCAGGGCGAGCCCGGCGGTGAGCAGCACGGTGCCGCCGACCAGGTAGATCTTCCACTTGCCGTACTTGGTGATCAGCTTTCCGGCGACGGTGGAGGAGAGCGCCAGGCCGAGGATCATCGGCAGGGTGAGCAGTCCGGCCTGGGTGGGCGTCTTCTCCTTGGCGAGCTGGAAGAACTGGCCGAGGAAGGTGGTCGCGCCGTACATCCCGACGCCGACCAGCGCGCTGGCGACCGAGGCGAGCGCGACGGTGCGGTGGCGGAAGAGGTCGAGCGGGACGATCGGCTCGGCGGCCCGGCGTTCCACCGCGACGAAGGCGACGGCGAGCAGGAGACCGCCGCCGACCATCGCGGCGCTCTGCCAGGACAGCCAGGCGTAGTCCTTGCCGGCCAGGCTGATCCAGATCATCAGCAGGCTGACGGCGGCGGTGATCAGCAGCGCGCCGAGGTAGTCGATCCGCGGCTTGCGGGTGGTCTGCTCGGGGAGGTCCAGGGTGCGCTGCAGCACCAGGACGGCCACCACGGCGAACGGGATGCCGACGTAGAAGCACCAGCGCCAGCCGAGCCAGTCGGTGTCCACGATGACGCCGCCGATCAGCGGTCCGCCGATCGTGGCGAGGGCGAAGACGGCGCCGAAGTAGCCGCTGTAGCGGCCGCGTTCGCGCGGCGGGACCATCGCGGCGAGGCAGATCTGGCCGAGCGCGATCACGCCGCCGGCGCCGATGCCCTGCAGGACGCGGCAGGCTATCAGCGCGCCGGTGCTCTGGGAGAGCCCGGCGAGCGCCGAGGAGACCACGTAGATCCCCATGGCGACCTGGACCAGCAGCTTCTTGCTGAGCAGGTCGGAGAGCTTGCCCCAGAGCGGGGTGGAGGCGGTCATCGAGAGCAGCGCCGCGGTGATCACCCAGGTGTACGCGGACTCGCCGCCGTGCAGGTCGGTGAGGATGCGCGGCAGGGCGTTGGAGACGACGGTCGAGGAGAGCACGGCCACGAAGAGGCCGAGCAGGAGTCCGGAGAGGGCTTTGAGTACCTGGCGGTGGGTCATTCGGGTCCTTCGGCGTAAATTTCGTTGCCTCAAGCAACTATACGCAGATGGTTGACCCAGGCAACCTTCTTCAAGGGGAGGCAAAGAGCCTCAGGACTCGTCGGTGAGCGTGTTGAACCGCTCCAGCAGTTGCGCGAACTGCCGGACGTCCACCGTCTCCCAGGTGCCCAGCAGCCGCCGCAGGCGCTCCAGCCGCACCTCGCGCGCCGCCAGGAAGCGCGTCTCGCCCTCCGGCGTCAGCGACACCAGGAACGACCGTCCGTCCTGCGGATCGGCCTCCCGGACCACCAGGCCGAGCTCCTCGATCACCTTGATCTGCCGGCTGATCGTCGCCTTGCCCACGCCGAAGTGCAGCCCGATGTCGGTCACCCGCACCCGCCCGGCCTGCCAGATGAAGCCGAGCATGCTGTAGGCGACGCCCTCCAGCGAGGGGTGCACCATCCGCGACATCTCCGCGGCCCGCGCCCGGCCGCGCCGGAACAGCACGCCGACCTCCCGCTCCACCGCCAGGAAGGCCGTCTCCGCCGCCGCGTCGCCACTCATGGCGATCAGTATCGCGCAGCTCGCGCCTCCCCGGCCCGACAACTGTTTCATGGTATGAAGTATCCGTTTTGTGCCTATTTCAACGGATGCACCAGGAGAGCCGCCGCCATGGCCGAGCCGCGAAGCAGCTTCACCTCCGACCTCAAGGACGCGGTGACCCCCCGGGCCGCGCTGCTGGTCATCGGTGTCCTGCTGCTCCAACTCGGCTTCATCACCTCGTACGTCGGCGCCCTCCACCACCCCCGCCCGCACGAGCTCTCCATCGCCGTGGTCGCGCCCGAGCAGCTCGCCCCCCGGCTGGTCGCCGCCCTCGAATCGGTCCCCGACGACGCCGTCCGCGCCTCCACCGCCCCCGACCGGGCCACCGCCGAGGCGAGAATCAAGGACCAGAAGATCTACGCGGCCTGGATCGTCGACCCCGCCGGCACCCAGGACACCCTGCTCGTCGCCGACGCCCGCGGCCCCGCCGCCGCGACGGCCGCCGCGACCATCGTCACCGAGGTCGACAAGGCCCAGGGCCGCACCGTGGTCGTCGACGACACCATCCCGCTCGCGGAGGGCGACGCCGAGGGGCTGTCCTCGTTCTACCTGGTGATCGGCTGGTGCGTCGGCGGCTACCTGGTCGCCTCGATCCTCGGCATCAGCGCCGGGTCGCGCCCCGCGAACACCGGCCGCGCGGTGCTGCGGCTCGGCACGCTGGCGCTGTACTCGATCGCCGCCGGACTCGGCGGAGCGCTGATCATCGGGCCGGTCCTGGGCGCGCTGCCCGGGTCGACCGTCGCACTGTGGTGGCTGGGGGCCCTGGTGGTGTTCAGCGTCGGGGCGATCACCATGTCGCTGCAGTGCCTGTTCGACGTGGTCGGGATCGGGCTCGCGGTGCTGATCTTCGTCGTCCTCGGCAACCCGAGCGCGGGCGGGGTGTTCCCGCCGCCGCTGCTGCCCGCGTTCTGGCGGGCGATCGGCGCCTGGATCCCCAACGGCGCCGGCACCGACGTCGCCCGCTCGATCGCCTACCTCGGCTCCACCAACATCGCCGTGCCGCTGCTCGTCCTCGCCGCCTGGGCGGCCGTCGGCGTCGGCGTCACCTTCCTCGCCGTCCTGCGCCGGCCGCAGGCCGGCCGGGCGGAGAAGCCCGCGTGAGCCCGCGGCCCGGGTCGGCTCCGTCCCGGCCCGGACCGGCTCAGTCCCGGCCCGGACCGGCTCAGTCCCGGCCCGGGTCGGCCAGCACCGCGCGCACCACGCCCACCGCGGCCCCCAGCAGCGGGCCCCGGCGGCCCAGCTCGGAGACGGTCAGCCAGCCGTCGTCCCACGGCCGGACGGTGACCCGCGCCGCCAGCTCGTCGCGCATCGCGGGCAGCAGCCACTCCCCCAGCTCCGCGTAGCCGCCGCCGAGGACCACCTCGGCCGGGTCGATCAGGTTCACCGCCCCCGCGACCGCGATCCCGAGCGCGGTGCCGGCGGCGGCCAGCGCCTCCCGGACCGCGGCGTCGCCGGCCCGGGCCCGGCGGGCCAGCTCGCCCACCCAGTCGTCGACGAAGCCGGGCAGCCCGGCGGCCCGCAGCACCGCCTGCTCGCCCGCGTACTGCTCCAGGCACCCCCGCGCGCCGCACGGGCAGGCGGGCCCGTCGGGCCGGACGGGGACATGGCCGAGCTCGCCGGCGAAGCCCCTGGCCCCGCGCAGCAGCCGCCCGTCGACGACCAGCGCGGCACCGATGCCGGCCTCGGCCGAGAGGTGGCAGAAGGAGTCGGGCCGCCCGCCCAGCCAGTGCTCGGCGAGCCCGCCGAGGTTGGCCTCGTTGTCGATCCCGATCGGCAGGCCGGCCAGCCCGGTGGCGCCGGCCTGCCGCAGGGCCGGCCGCAGTCCCGCCGCGACCGGCACCCCGGACCAGCCCAGGTTGGGCGCCCGGACCACCACGCCCTCCGCCGCGCCGACCAGGCCGGGCACGGCGACGGCGATCCCGGCCGGGGCCAGGCCGGCCGCGTCGGCGACCTCGCGGAGCAGCTCGGCGAGGTCGGCGAGGACCGCCTCCGGCGTCCGGTCGCGGTTGCGGATGTCCCGCCGCCGCCACTCCCGGACCTCACCGCGCAGGTCGACCACGCAGGCGGCCAGGTGCTCGACGCCGATCTCGCCGCCGAGACCGGCGGGGCCGTCCGGGGCCAGCACCAGTGCGGTGCCCGGTCGGCCGACCTTCCCGCTCGGCACGGCGGGCCCGCTCTCGGCGACCAGGCCGCCGGCGGTCAGCTCGTCCACCAGTGAGGAGACCGCCGCCCTGGTCAGCCCGGTCCGCGCGGCCACCTCGGCCCGCGACTTGGGACCGGCCGCGATCTCGCCGAGCACCAGCGCCAGATTGGCCCGGCGCATGCCCTGCTGACTGGCGGGTCCGCCGCGCACCTGCATCCCGCTCACCCCGTTCCGACCCGCGTGATCGCCGTGTCCGGCAGCGTAGCGAGGTCAGACGTGTTCGGGCTCGCGGGCCTGGTCGCCGGTGGCGCGCGCCGAGAGCCGGGTGAAGACGAAGCGGTTCATCGCCCAGTAGCGGAACACCATGGCGACCAGGGTGCCGATGATCATGCCGCTGACGAAGTCCGCGACCTCCTGGGTGAGGTGCGAGACGTCCGGCTCGCGCAGGTCGAAGACGTACCGGGAGGCGATCAGCGGCAGGTCGTTCACCAGCACCGCCAGACCGCTGACCACGAAGAACAACGCCGCCTCGCGCTGCTTGCCCGCCGCCCGGAAGGACCACTGGCGGTTGAGCACGTACGAGATGATCGTCGTGACCACGGTGGCGACGGTCAGCGCGACCACCGGCTTGTGGCTCAGCACGGTCAGCTTCAGCGTGAAGTTGATCAACATGGTGAGCAGGAAGCACGTGCCACCGACCACCAGGAACTTCACCAGCTTCCGGTGCTTGACCAGGAACGGGCGGTAGCGACCGGGCACCCGGGCCAGGGCGCGCTGTGTGAGCGACGGCATGTCCCGCAGTGTCGCACGCCCCGGCCCCGCGCGCGCTCAGCCGGCCGCGATCCGGACCACCCCGGTGGTGGTGCCCTGCAGCACCACGCCCCCGGGAGCGATCGAGCCCACCATCTGCAGGGTGTCGAAGAGGAAGCCGCTGCCCAGCCACTCGGTGCGCACCACCTTCCCGGTGGCCGGGTCGATCTCCGCGTAGTCGTACGGGTCGAGCTCCGAGGTGCCGTACGTGCCGGGGATCACCGGGCGGCGCAGCACGGTGTGGATCAGCCCGTCCGCGGTGGAGAGCCGGGGCACCGCGGCGGACCGCACCTTGTTGTCCCACACCAGGTCGCACCCGCTGCCGTCGGCCCGGACGTCGACCCGCGACAGCCCCCCGTAGTAGGTGCCCGACGCCGGGACGCTCGCGCCCGCCCCCTCCGGCAGCGCCGGGTACGGGTAGCCGTAGGTGGAGGCGACGAACACCGCGTTGCCGGCCGCGATCGGCGAGTTCTCGCTGCCGCTGCCGCCCGCCCTCAGCACGGGCACGGAGCACACCGGCGAGCCGTCGGCGGTGCGGTACACCAGCAGGTTCACGGTCGGGGCGGCGTTGTCGACGATCGTCAGGTAGTCGGTGCCGGTGCGCGGGCCGAAGAACGTCGGGGTCGAGCCGGTGCCCCAGCTGAGCTGGCCCGGCTTGCGCCCGGGGCCGCGGTCGTACGGCTGCCGCCAGGCGATCCGCGGGGTGCCGTCGGCATCGGCGGTCAGCAGGTAACTGGCACGGGTGGTGGCGACCGCGGTGCCCTCGGGCGCGGTGGAGATGGAGTTGGCGACCTGCTCGCCCGCCGGGAGGGCGAGGGCGCGCACGGCGCCGGTCCGGTCGTCGGCGGTGCCCACCACGCCCCGGCCGGTCGCGAACCAGACCCGGCCCTGCCAGTCCGGCGAGACCCCGGTCACCGCGTCGCCGTCCGGCACCGCGCCGGCCAGCGACAGCCGGCTGTCGACGGTCAGCTGCCAGCCGCCGCCCGCGGTACGGCGGTGGCCGACCCGCACCAGGTCCCGGTTGCCGTCGACGGCGACCAGCCGGTCCTGGTGGTCCAGGTACGCGTAGACGCCGCCGAGCAGGGAGCCCTTGGGCAGCGACAGCTCCGCCAGCGAACCGCCGCCCGCCGGGTCGAGCAGGTGGACGGTCGGCGTCCGGCCGAAGATCTCCGTGCACAGCGCCACCGGGTACCCGTCGGCGCCGACCAGCACGGTCGGGCAGGCGGACGCGAGCGCCGTGCGGTGCGAGCCCAGCGACCCGGCGGGCGGGCCCGGCAGCGGGGTCGCGTCCGAGGAGCCGGTGTCGCCGTGCATCGTGGCCGTCCCGTCCGGCCCGGCGTACGGATTGTGCGGCGGCAGCGGCGCGTACGGCGCGGCCGCCGCCCCGGCGGGCGCGGAGGGAAGAGCGAGGAGCGCGGCGGCCGCGAGTACGGCGGCGCGCATGGGCAGCGCGAGGCGCATGGGTGTCCCGTCTGAGTACGGAGAAAGGGGATGGGTCGACCGCACGGCGGTGCACACACCCGGACGCACTCCCGGCCACGGCCGGGCGGGGACACCGCGCTAGAACGCGCGGTGACAGATCGCGGAGCACGCGTACGCCAGGTCGACGGTGAGTCGACGGCTCAAGTACGCGTGGCGATGCATGGGGCAACCCTTTCGCACACAGGGAACGCCCCGCAAGGGGCGCGAGGCTCTGCGGATTTGCGGCGGAGCCGCCGTTCGACGGAGCCTCGCGCCCCTGCTGCGGCTTACGCGGTCACGAGAACGTCCGCAGGCTCCAGCGCCAGCTGCAGCACCTCCCGGACGTCGGCGACCGCGTGGACGGTGAGCCTGTCGAGGACCTCGGTGGGGACGTCGTCGAGGTCGGGCTCGTTGCGCTTGGGGATGATCACCGTGGTGACGCCCGCCCGGTCCGCGGCGAGGAGCTTCTGCTTCACGCCGCCGATCGGCAGCACCCGCCCGGTCAGCGACACCTCACCGGTCATCGCGACGTCCGTCCGGACCTTGCGTCCGGAGAGCAGCGAGGCGAGCGCGGTGGTCATGGTGATGCCGGCGCTGGGCCCGTCCTTGGGGACGGCGCCCGCGGGGACGTGCAGGTGGATGCCGCGGTCCCGCAGGCCGGTTACCGGGAGTTCCAGTTCGGCGCCGCGCGAGCGCAGGTAGGAGAGCGCGATGTGGGCGGACTCCTTCATCACGTCGCCGAGCTGCCCGGTGAGGATCACCCCGGTCGAGCCGGTCTCGGCGTCGGCGAGCGAGGCCTCGATGTAGAGGACGTCGCCGCCCGCGCCGGTGACGGCGAGGCCGGTGGCCACGCCGGGGACCGCGGTGCGCCGCTCGGCGGGTTCCTGTGCGGATTCGGGGGTGTGGTGCGGCCGCCCGATCAGGGCCCGCAGGTCGTCCGCGCCGATCGCGGCGGGGAGCTGCCGCTCGCCGAGCTCGGCCTGCGCGGCGACCTTCCGCAGGATGCGGGCGATCGAGCGTTCCAGGGTGCGGACTCCGGCCTCGCGGGTGTACTCGCCGGCGAGCCTGCGCAGCGCGGTCTCGTCGACGGCGACCTCCTCGCCGGTCAGGCCGGCCTTCTGCAGCTGGCGCGGCAGCAGGTGGTCGCGGGCGATGACGACCTTCTCGTCCTCGGTGTAGCCGTCGAGCCGGACGAGTTCCATCCGGTCGAGCAGCGGCTCGGGGATCTGTTCGAGCACGTTGGCGGTGGCGAGGAAGACCACGTCCGACAGGTCGAGCTCGACCTCCAGGTAGTGGTCGCGGAAGGTGTGGTTCTGCGCCGGGTCGAGGACTTCGAGCAGGGCGGCGGCCGGGTCGCCCCGGTAGTCGGAGCCGACCTTGTCGATCTCGTCGAGCAGCACCACCGGGTTCATCGATCCGGCTTCCTTGATCGCCCGCACGATGCGGCCGGGGATCGAGCCGACGTACGTCCGGCGGTGGCCGCGGATCTCGGCCTCGTCGCGGACGCCGCCGAGCGCGACCCGGACGAAGGAGCGGCCCATCGCCCTGGCCACCGACTCGCCGAGCGAGGTCTTGCCGACGCCGGGCGGGCCGACCAGGGCGAGCACGGCGCCGCCGCGGCGGCCGCCGATCAGGCCGAGGCCCTGGTCGGCGCGGCGCTTGCGGACGGCCAGGTACTCGACGATCCGGTCCTTCACGTCGGTCAGGCCCGCGTGGTCGGCGTCCAGTACGGCGCGGGCGCCGGCGATGTCGTAGGCGTCCTCGGAGCGCTCGTTCCAGGGCAGCTCCAGCACGGTGTCCAGCCAGGTGCGGATCCAGGAGCCCTCGGGCGACTGGTCGCTGGAGCGCTCCAGCTTGTCGACCTCCTTGAGGGCGGCCTCGCGGACCTTCTCGGGCAGGTCGGCGGCCTCGACCCGGGCCCGGTAGTCGTCCTCCTCGGTGCCGGACTCGCCGTTCAGCTCGGCGAGCTCCTTGCGGACGGCCTCCAGCTGGCGGCGGAGCAGGAACTCCTTCTGCTGCTTGGCGACGCCCTCCTCGACGTCCTTGCGGATGGTGTCGTTGACCTCCTCCTCGGCGAGGTGGTCGCGGAGCAGGCCGAGGGCGTACTCGAGGCGGGCGAGTTGGTCGGCCTCCAGCAGGGCCTTGAGCTTCTGCTCGGCGGTGACGAAGGGGGCGTAGCCGATGTTGTCGGCGAGCTCGCCGACGCCGTCGATGGCGGCGACCCGGTCGACGACCTGCCAGGCGCCGCGCTTGCGCAGCCACTGGGTGGAGAGCGCCTTGTACTCCTTGACCAGGTCGGCTGCGCGGCCGGCCACCGGGAGGCCGGGGTCGGACTCGCGGAACGGGCCGGTCTCGACCCAGAGCGCGGCGCCGGGGCCGGTGGTGCCGGTGCCGATCCGCACCCGGCGGACGGCGCGGACCAGGGCGGCGGGGTCGCCGTCGGCGAGCCGGCCGACCTGCTCGACGGTGGCGAGGGTGCCGACCGCGGCGTACGAGCCGTCCAGCCGGGGCACCAGCAGGACCTGCGGCTTGGCGCCGCCGGCGGCCGAGCGGGCGGCCTCGACGGCGGCGCGGACCTCGGTGTCCTTGAGGTCGAGCGGCACGACCATGCCGGGGAGCACGACCTCGTCGTCGAGCGGCAGGACCGGCAGGGTGAGCGGAGTGGACGTCGATGCCATGATCTCTCCCCAGTCAGTGAAGTTGAGCTGACCTGACTAAGGTTTGGCGGGCCCCGGATGTTCCCGGCCGACTGTTCGCTGTGAGCGATCAGCGCCGGGCGTCGGCGAGCACCAGGGCGCCCTGCGGCCGGGCGGGGCGGGCGCGGTCGCGGCGGCGCAGGAACGGCCAGAGGGCGACGCCGGCGGCGAGCGCGGCGGGGTGGCCGACGGCGGTGACCAGGTCGCCGTCGGCGAGCGCCTGACGGCCGACGAACAGCGCGGCACCGGCCAGCACGGCCGCCCGCCAGCGCGGCGGCAGCAGGCCGGCCAGCGCACCGAGGCTGGTCAGCACGCCGTAGCTGACGCCGATGTCCAGCGCGTCGAGGTCGGCGGCGGGGGCGCGGCCGGCCGCGACGGCGGCGACCACGACGGCCTGGGAGAGCAGGGTGGCCCCGACGTGCCCGGTGGCGAGGACGCCGGCCGCCCGCAGCCCGCCGATCCGGCGCTCCAGCGGGGCGACGGTGAAGAGGAAGGCCCAGAAGTAGGGGAGCCAGACCGGCCCGGCCACCCAGAGGCCACTGAACAGCAGGGCCCGCACGGGGTGGACGAAGAGGTTGTGGGCGTCGCTGCTGGAGGCCTGGTGCAGTCGCTGCACCGTGCCGGGGTCCGCGAAGCGCGCGAACAGCGTGGTGCCGAGCAGCAGGGCGAGGTACCCCAGCGCGAAGGGGTTGCGACGCGGCGTCGGAACACCCCGACCGAGGGCGCGCGCGAGGCGCGACAGTGCCCGGGTGCCGGCCATCGCACCTCCCCGTCCGGGTCTGACGCGCCTTGACGTGCCCACGATACGTCGCGGTCCTGGGAGTCTGCTGAGGAAGTCCTGTGAAGAGTGGAACGATGCATACCGCTTCCCCTTCCCCCTTGGTCCATACCAGCCCTCCGCTTACGCACGAGTAGCCGTGCGGACACTGGGCGACAGCCCGACCGAGGGGTATACGCACCGTTACGGGGGAGATTTTGGGCAGGTAAGGTAGCGGCCCGTGCCCGCCTGAAGTGTCCGGTTCACCTGCCGGAACACATGCGGTGTCCGTACGCTGCGTAGGGGCGGGCCGGGCAAAGCCCACGACGGAACAAGACGACTACGACGCGGAGCCCGCTGTCCCCACAGGCAGCCGGCCCGCAGCCCTGGGGGCGGTGGCGTGACCGTGACAGAAATGCAGCAGGAAACCCTCAACAACGGCCCGGTGGGTACCCAGCGTCGGGTGCTCGTGGTGGAGGACGAACCCACCATCGCGGAGTCCATCGCGGCCCGACTGGGCGCGGAGGGCTTCAAGGTCGCCGTGGCCCACGACGGCCCCGGCGCGGTGGACGGCTTCCACACCTGGCAGCCGGACCTGGTGGTCCTCGACATCATGCTGCCCGGCTTCGACGGCCTCGAGGTGTGCCGCCGGATCCAGGCCCAGCGCCCGGTGCCGGTGCTGATGCTGACCGCCCGCGACGACGAGACGGACCTGCTGGTCGGCCTCGGCGTCGGTGCGGACGACTACATGACCAAGCCGTTCTCGATGCGCGAGCTGGCGGCCCGGGTCAACGTGCTGCTGCGCCGCGTGGAGCGGGCCCAGCAGGCGGCACGGACGCCGGCGCTCGGCAGCCTCCGCTTCGGCGAACTGGAGATCGACCACGTGCAGCGCCGGGTCCGGCTGGGCACGGAGGACGTCCACCTGACGCCCACCGAGTTCGACCTGCTCGCCTGCCTGGCCGCGCAGCCGCGCGCGGTGCTCACCCGCGAGCAGCTGCTCGCCGAGGTCTGGGACTGGACGGACGCCTCGGGCACCCGCACGGTCGACAGCCACGTGAAGGCGCTGCGCCGGAAGATCGGCGCGAGCTGGATCCGCACGGTGCACGGCGTCGGGTACGCCCTGGAGGCCCCGCTCTCCTAGGCGGCGCGGACGGCATGGGCCACCGGGGGGCCCATCGCCGCGCAGAGCCCCACAGGCACACGGACTCGGGACCTGCCATGACCTTTCCTCAGCAACGCAACGGGGACGCCGAGCGCTCCCCGCGCCCCGGCCTGGCCGCGCGCGCCGCGCGCCGCGTGTGGGCCGACATGCGGCCGTTCGACCCGGTCCGCTCGATCAAGGGCAAGCTCGCCCTGCTGGTGATCGTCTCCGTGGTGCTGGCCACCGGGATGGTGGTGGTCGCGATCCGGTCGGAGACCCAGATCCGGATCATCATGATCTTCTCCACCATCGCCTCGCTGCTCTTCATGCAGTTCCTCGCGCACGGCCTGACCGCTCCGCTGCGCGCCATGACGGCCGCCGCCCGGGCGATGGCCCGGGGCGACTACAGCGCCCGGGTGGACGCCTCCTCCCGCGACGAGATCGGCGAGCTGGCCGCCACCTTCAACCTGATGGCCGCCGACCTGGAGGCCGCCGACCGGCACCGCCGGGAGCTGATCGCCAACGTCTCGCACGAGCTGCGCACGCCCATCGCCGCGCTGCGCGGCGTGCTGGAGAACGTGGTGGACGGGGTCGTGAAGCCCGACCCGCAGAGCCTGGGCGCGGCCCTGGAGCAGACCGAGCGGCTCGGCCGGCTGGTCACCCACCTGCTCGACCTGTCCAAGCTGGACGACGGCGTGGTGCCGCTGGACGCCCGCCCGTTCGACGTCCGCCCGTTCCTGGACGGCGTGCTGCGCGGGGTGACCGTGGACGGCGCCACCGCCGGCGGCGCGTACGCCCGGCGCGGCGACCTGCACCTGGCCCTGGACGTCGAGCCGTCCTGCCTGAGCGCGGTGGCCGACGCCGAGCGGCTGCACCAGGTGGTGGCCAACCTGGTCGACAACGCCTGCAAGCACTCCCCGGCCGGCGGCACGGTGACCGTGCGGGCCCGGGCCGGGCAGCGGCCCGGCGCGCTGCTGCTGGAGGTCGAGGACCAGGGCCCCGGCATCCCCGCCGCCGACCGCGAGCGGGTCTTCGAGCGCTTCGGCCGCAGCGGCTCCGCGACCGCGCTCGGCCCGGGCAGCGACGGCGGCACCGGCCTGGGGCTGGCCATCGCCCGCTGGGCGGTGGACCTGCACGGCGGCGAGATCCGGGTGGCCGAGGCCGGTCGCGGCTGCCTGATCGAGGTCACCCTGCCGGGTGAGGCCCAGCTCAGGGCCCGACTCGGCGCCTAGTTGTCACACAACCGGTACAAACATGTCGGACCCGGGCGGAAGATCGCGTCCGGACGGTACCGGCGCCACCTTTTGTCCGATTTAATGGCGGTATCAGCAGGGTGGGGGCCCGGCCGGGTTCCCGCCTTTACCGGATCTCTAACGCGCAGATCCGGCCAAAATCCTGCCCGCCGATGTGATCTGGGCGACGCCTGACCGGTGGGGACTGCGCGATCACTGGTCGGAGGCGTAGCCTTAATCCCCGCTGTCCAACCATCCAAAAGGAAGCGGAAGAGGGCGGTTGCCCCGATGTCGCCACACCCTGAAACCCCCAGCAGCTCGGCAAGCTCCACTGGCTTCGGCCCCAATGAGTGGCTCGTCGACGAGATCTACCAGCAGTACCTCCAGGATCCCAACTCGGTCGACCGAGCCTGGTGGGACTTTTTCGCCGACTACAAGCCCGGTACCGAGGTGACTCCAGTGACCCAGGCCGCAACCCCGGTCGGCCCCACGCCGACCCCCGTTGCCGCTCCTGCCGCTGCCGCTCCGGCGGCGCCCGCCCCCGCTGCACCGGCCGCTCCGGCTCCGGTCCAGCCGGCGCCCGCGCCGCTCGCCGCCGCTCCCGCCGCCCCGCCGGCGCCCAAGGCCGCCGCCCCGGCCGCGGTCGCGCCCGCCGCCGAGACCGGCCCCGAGCTGGTCCAGCTGCGCGGCCCGGCGAAGGCCGTCGCGACCAACATGGACGCGTCCCTGGAGGTCCCGACCGCGACCTCGGTGCGCGCCGTCCCGGCGAAGCTGCTGATCGACAACCGCATCGTCATCAACAACCACCTCCAGCGCGCCCGCGGTGGGAAGGTCTCCTTCACCCACCTGATCGGCTACGCCCTGGTCCAGGCCGTCAAGGCCAACCCGGGCATGAACTACAGCTACAAGGTGGAGGACGGCAAGACCTACCTGGTCAAGCCGCAGCACATCAACCTCGGCCTGGCCATCGACCTGGTCAAGCCGAACGGCGACCGCCAGCTCGTCGTCGCGGCCATCAAGAAGGCCGAGACGCTCGACTTCTTCGGCTTCTGGCAGGCCTACGAGGACATCGTCCGCCGGGCCCGCGCCAACAAGCTGACCATGGACGACTTCACCGGGGTCACCGTCTCGCTGACCAACCCCGGCGGCATCGGCACCGTGCACTCCGTGCCGCGCCTGATGCAGAACCAGGGCACCATCGTCGGCGTCGGCGCCATGGAGTACCCGGCCGAGTTCCAGGGCTCCTCCCCGGACACGCTGGCCCGCCTCGGCGTCTCCAAGACCATGACGCTGACCTCCACCTACGACCACCGCGTCATCCAGGGCGCCGGGTCGGGTGAGTTCCTGCGCTCGATCCACCAGCTGCTGCTGGGCGAGAACGGCTTCTACGACGAGGTCTTCGAGTCGCTGCGGATCCCGTACGAGCCGGTCCGCTGGGCGACCGACGTCGCCGCCACCCACGACGACGAGGTCAACAAGACCGCCCGCGTCATGGAGCTGATCCACGCGTACCGCGTGCGCGGCCACCTGATGGCCGACACCGACCCGCTGGAGTACAAGCAGCGCAAGCACCCCGACCTGGACGTCGTCCAGCACGGCCTCACCCTGTGGGACCTGGAGCGCGAGTTCGCGGTCGGCGGCTTCGGCGGCCAGAAGATGATGAAGCTCCGCGACATCCTCGGTCTGCTGCGCAACACCTACTGCCGCACCGTCGGCATCGAGTACATGCACATCCAGGACCCGAAGCAGCGCAAGTGGCTGCAGGAGCGCCTGGAGAAGCCGTACACCAAGCCCGAGCGCGAGGAGCAGCTGCGCATCCTGCGCCGGCTGAACTCGGCCGAGGCCTTCGAGACCTTCCTGCAGACCAAGTACGTCGGGCAGAAGCGTTTCTCGCTGGAGGGCGGCGAGTCCCTCATCCCGCTGCTGGACGCGACCATCGACTCGGCGGCCGAGCACCGCCTGGACGAGGCCGTCATCGGCATGGCCCACCGCGGCCGCCTGAACGTGCTGGCCAACATCGTCGGCAAGCCGTACGGCCGGATCTTCGGCGAGTTCGAGGGCAACCTCGACCCGAAGTCCATGCACGGCTCCGGCGACGTCAAGTACCACCTGGGCGCCGAGGGCACCTTCACCGGCCTGGACGGCGAGACCATCAAGGTGTCGCTGGCCGCCAACCCGTCCCACCTGGAGACGGTCGACCCGGTCGTCGAGGGCATCGCCCGCGCCAAGCAGGACATCCTGGACCAGGGCGGCACGACCTTCCCGGTGCTGCCGATCCAGGTCCACGGCGACGCGGCCTTCGCCGGCCAGGGCGTGGTCGCGGAGACCCTGAACATGTCGCAGCTGCGCGGCTACCGCACCGGCGGCACCGTGCACATCGTGGTGAACAACCAGGTCGGCTTCACCGCCGCCCCGGCGTCCTCGCGCTCCTCGATGTACTGCACCGACGTGGCCCGCATGATCGAGGCCCCGATCTTCCACGTGAACGGCGACGACCCGGAGGCCGTGGTCCGCGTCGCGCGGCTCGCCTTCGAGTTCCGCCAGGCGTTCCACAAGGACGTCGTGATCGACCTCATCTGCTACCGCCGCCGCGGTCACAACGAGGCCGACAACCCGTCGTTCACCCAGCCGCTGATGTACGACCTGATCGACAAGAAGCGCTCGGTGCGCAAGCTGTACACCGAGGGCCTGATCGGTCGCGGCGACATCACCATGGAAGAGGCGGAGCAGGCGCTCCAGGACTTCCAGGGCCAGCTGGAGAAGGTCTTCTCCGAGGTCCGCGAGGCCAGCGCGCAGACCACCTCCGCCAACGGCCGCCCGGTCGCCGACTTCCCGGTCAACATCCAGACCGGCATCTCCGAGGAGATGGTGAAGCGGATCGCCGCCTCGCAGGTCAACCTGCCCGAGTGGCTGACCGTGCACCCGCGCCTGCTGCCGCAGCTGCAGCGCCGCGCCGCCTCGGTCGAGGACAACACCATCGACTGGGCCACCGGCGAGACCCTCGCCATCGGCTCGCTGCTGATGGAGGGCCACCCGGTCCGCCTGGCCGGCCAGGACTCCCGCCGCGGCACCTTCGGCCAGCGCCACGCGGTGCTGATCGACCGCAACACCGGCGAGGACTACACCCCGCTGCTGTACCTGACCGAGGACCAGGCCCGCTTCACCGTCTACGACAGCCTGCTGTCGGAGTACGCGGCGATGGGCTTCGAGTACGGCTACTCGCTGACCCGCCCGAACGCGCTGGTCATGTGGGAGGCGCAGTTCGGCGACTTCGTCAACGGCGCGCAGACCATGGTGGACGAGTACATCGCCTCCGCCGAGCAGAAGTGGGGCCAGCACTCCGGCGTCACCCTGCTGCTGCCGCACGGCATGGAGGGCCAGGGCCCGGACCACTCGTCCGCCCGCCCGGAGCGCTTCCTGCAGCTGTGCGCGCAGGACAACATGACGGTCGCGATGCCGACCCTGCCGTCGAACTACTTCCACCTGCTGCGCTGGCAGGCGCACAACCCGCACCACAAGCCGCTCATCGTCTTCACCCCGAAGTCGATGCTGCGTCTGAAGGCCGCGGCGTCCGCCACCAGCGAGTTCCTGTCGGGCTCGTTCCGCCCGGTCATCGGGGACTCCACGGTGAACCCGGCGCAGGTCCGCAAGGTCGTCATCACCTCCGGCAAGTTCTACTACGACCTGGAGGGGGCCCGGACCGAGCGCGGTATCACCGACACCGCGATCGTCCGGATGGAGCGGCTCTACCCGCTTCCGGTCGCCGAGCTCCAGGAGGAGCTGGCCAAGTACGGCTCGGACGTCCAGTTCATCTGGGCGCAGGAGGAGCCGGCCAACCAGGGTGCCTGGCCGTTCATCGCGATGAACCTGGTCGACCACCTGCAGGTCGTCATCGGCCGCAGCGCCAACGGCGGTGCGCGTCTGCGCCGCGTCGCCCGCACGGCCTCCTCCGCCCCGGCGGTGGGTTCGGCCAAGCGGCACGCCGCGGAGCAGCAGGCCATCGTCGACGAGGTCTTCTCGATCTGACCCCGGTCGTCCGCCGAGGCCCGGCCCCCGCACCGCGCGGGGGCCGGGCCTCCGGCGTTCCGGCCGGCGCCCGCCGCTGAGCCCCCGTCAGCCGCCGGACGGGGGGCCGCTACGGTATGGCGGTCACCGCGTGTGCTCACTGGGGGAATCTCGCATGTCCGATCCGCTGCCGCCGCCCGTCTTCCGTCCGCTGCTCGCCGAGGACCCGGCCGAGGTCGGCGGCTACCGGCTGTACGCCCGGCTGGGAGCCGGCGGCATGGGCCGGGTCTACCTCTCGTACACGCCGGGCGGGCGTCCGGTGGCGCTCAAGGTGGTGCGCCCGGAGTTCGCCGAGGACGCGGAGTTCCGCCGCCGGTTCGCCCAGGAGGTGCTGAACGCCCGGCGGATCCACGGCCTCTACACCGCGCAGGTGATCGACTCCGGCCTCGATGCCGAGGCGCCCTGGCTGGTCACCGCGTACGTGCCCGGACCGTCCCTGCAGCAGGTGGTCCGCGAGCACGGCGCGCTGCCGGTCCGGACCGTGCTGCTGCTGCTCGGCGGGATCGCCGAGGCGCTGCAGGCCATCCACGGCGTCGGGGTGGTCCACCGGGACCTCAAGCCGGCCAACGTGCTGATCGCGGGCGACGGACCGCGGGTGATCGACTTCGGCATCGCCCGCGCGGCCGACGCCACCGCGCTGACCGGCACCGGCTTCCGGATCGGCTCGCCCGCCTTCATGGCCCCCGAGCAGGCGCAGGGCCACCCGGTCACCCCGGCCACCGACGTGTTCGCGCTCGGTGCGCTGGCCGCGTACGTGGCGGGCGGCGTCCCGCCGTTCGGCGAGGGCCCGGAGACCGCCGTGCTGTACCGGGTGGTGCACGAGGAGCCGGTGCTCGACGGCGTCCCGGCCGAGCTGCGCGGCCTGGTGCTGCGCTGCCTGGCCAAGCGGCCGGAGGACCGGCCCGCGCCCGCCGAGATCATCGAGGTCGCCCGCGCGCACCCGGCGGTCGGCGGTCTGCTGCGGTTCGGCGACGACTGGCTGCCGGCCGGGGTCGGCTCCGAGTTCACCCGGCGCTCCGACCTGCCGCACACTCCCCCGGCGCCGCTGCCGGCGACGCCCGCCGGCCCGCCGACCGCCCCGGTCACCGCGCTGGCCTCCGGCCCGCCCGCACCGGCCGCACCGCCCGCGCCGCCCGCCGCCGGTTTCGGCCCGCCCCCGGCCGGTTTCGGCCCACCGCCGGCCGGCGCGTACGACACGGCGCCGGCGGCCGCTGCGCCCGAGCCCGCGCCCCGGCGCGGGGGCGTCTCCTGGAAGACCCTGCTGGCCGTCTCGGTGGTCATGGTGCTGGCCGGCACCGCGGCCGGGGTGGCACTGTCGGGCCGGGCGGACAGGGGCGGCGCGTCCACCGGCGGCGCCACGGGCGGCTCCGCCGGCGGCGCCACGGGCGGCTCCGCCGGCGCCGCGCAGAGCCCGCAGGGGACCGCCCAGGACGGCGCCACCAAGGGCCGCTACACCGAGGTGTACCGGGACCGGGAGCTGCACAACCCGGACTACACCTACAGCTTCGACCTGGCGGCCGGAAAGGTGGTCGCCGACGGGACGAACCCGGCCTGGAAGCTGGAGCCCGGCCTCGGCCGTTTCACCTGGTCCAGCAGCTCGGACGTGTTCGTCTCCCGCGAGGGCGGCCTGACGCCCGAGCAGTGCGCGGCCGGGGTCGACCGGGCCCCGGTGACCGACCTCGCCTTCGACGCGCTGCCGGTCGGCCGGGTGTTCTGCGTCCGCAACCGGGTCAACGGCGGGGTCGCCGTGGTCACGGTGCTGGAGCAGGGCAACCGGAGCACGGCGGAGATCCGGCTGTCGGCCGGCTACTACCGCTACGACGGCTGACCCGGCCGTTCTATCCTGACGGGGTCACACCCCCATCGCACCGGAGCACACCGTGTACTTCACCGACCGCGGCATCGAGGAGTTGGCGGGCCGACGCGGCGACGAGGAGGTCACTTTCGAGTGGCTGGCCGAGCGTCTGCGCGAGTTCGTCGACCTCAACCCCGATTTCGAGGTCCCGGTCGAGCGGCTGGCCACCTGGCTGGCTCGCCTCGACGACGAGGACGACGAGTAGGACCGAGCAGGACCCGCACCGACACGGCCCGGGAGGCGATCGCCTCCCGGGCCGTTCGTCGTTCCGGGGGTGCTTGACAACTCCAGAACGCGATATATCGTGAATGACAGAGGAACGCGATACATCGCGAACGGGAGGACGGGACAGCCATGACCCAGTGGACGGTCAGCGAGACGACGAAGATCAGCTCCGAGGAGCCGGTCTCCACCCTGCACGTACGGATCATCGAGGGCGCCGTCAACGTGGTGCCCACCGACGGCCCGGCCCGGCTGGAGGTCAGCGAGCTCAAGGGCGAGCCGCTCCAGGTCACCCTGGAGGACGGCGTGCTCACCGTCACCTACAAGGACCTCAGCTGGGGCGAGTTCGGCGACGCGGTGAAGTCCGTGCAGTCCGCCAAGCAGTTCTTCGGCACGCTGCGCCGCCGCCGCAAGGCCGTGGTCTCGCTGGCCGTCCCGGCCGACGCCACCGTGAAGATCGGCACGATCTCCGCCGACGCGACCGTCTCCGGCATCACCGGCGAGGTCTCGGTGCAGGGCGCCAGCGGCGGCACCACGCTGGTCGGCCTCTCCGGCCCGACCCAGGTCAACACCGTCTCCGGCGACGTCGACGCCGAGGACCTGGCCGGCGAGCTGCGGGTCAACACCGTCTCCGGCGCGCTCACCCTGGTCGCCGGCCTCGCCGAGAAGATCCAGGCCAAGTCGGTCAGCGGCCGCATCACCCTCGACGTGGAGGCGACCACCCCCACCGACATCTCGGTGGGCACCGTCTCCGGCGCCGTCGGCATCCGGCTGCCCTCGCTCGCCGACGCCAAGGTCGAGGCCGGCACCACCACCGGCCAGCTCTCCAGTACCTTCGAGGAGCTCACCCTGGTCTCCAGCTGGGGTGCCAAGCGGCTCAGCGGTCAGCTCGGCAACGGCGCCGGCCGCCTCCAGGCCACCACCGTGACCGGCCCGGTGACCATCCAGCGCCGCCCCGACACCGACGAGGACGCCGCCGCCGCGCCGAAGGAGCTCCCCGCCCCGGCCGACCTCGGCAAGACCGACCTCAGCAAGGAGCTGTGACATGACCCCCGTCTTCGGCCACGGCCGGCTGCGCCTGTACCTGCTGAAGCTGCTCGACGAGAGCCCCCGGCACGGCTACGAGGTGATCCGTCTGCTGGAGGAGCGCTTCCAGGGCCTGTACGCGCCCTCGGCCGGCACCGTCTACCCCCGGCTGGCCAAGCTGGAGGCCGAGGGGCTGGTCGCGCACTCCACCGAGGGCGGCCGCAAGGTGTACCGGCTGACCGACGCGGGCCGCGCCGAGCTGGCCTCCCGGCAGGGCGAGCTCGCCGAGCTGGAGCAGGAGATCCGCGACTCGGTCGCCGAGCTCGCCGGGGCGATCCGCGAGGACGTCCGGGACAGCGCCAAGGACCTGCGCGCCCAGCTCTGGCCGGACGCCGAGCAGGCACCGCGCACCGGCCGCCGGGCCGGCGACCCGTGGGCCGGGCCGTGGGGCGACAAGGAGTCCTGGCAGCGCGCCAAGGACGAGTTCGCCCAGTTCAAGGCGCAGGCGAAGGAGCAGGCCAAGCGCGCCAAGGAGCAGGAGCGGGCCGCCAAGGAGCAGGCCCGCGCCGCCGAGGCCGAGGCCAAGCGGCTGCGCGAGCAGTCCAAGGCCGCCCGCACGGCCGCGCAACAGGAGGCCCTGCGGCTGAAGAAGCGGATCGAGGAGCAGATCCGCGAGCACACCTCCCGCGGCGACTGGTCCACCGGCCTCAGCGAGGGCCTGGCCGAGCTCACCCGCGGCCTCGGCTCGCTCGCCGACGCCGCGAAGTGGGGCCACCCCACCGCCGAGGAGCAGCTGAAGTCGGTCCGGATCGACCTCGACAAGGAGGCCCCGGCCGAGCTCCCCGACTGGGCCCGCACCGACCCCGCCGGCGACCCGGCCCGCGAGCTGGAGCGCCTGCTCGACCGCTTCCGCGACCGCGTCCGCGACGCCGCCCGCGACCACGGCGTCACCGCCGCCCAACTGACCCGCGCCCAGGCCGTGCTCGCCGCCGCGGTGGAGAAGCTCGACGCCGGCTCCTGACCGAGGACGTGCCACCCCGCGGCCTCCGTCGCCCGCTCGCAGCGGGCGACGGAGGCCGCGGTGCCGCTCAAAGGCTCAGGGGCTCAGGGGGTCAGGACGAGCTTGCCGAAGACGTCGCCCTTGGCGAGGCGGGCGAAGGCGTCGCGGGCCGCGTCGAGCGGCTGGACGGAGTCGATCACCGGGCGGACGCCGGTGTTGGCGCAGAGCGCCAGCAGGCCGGCGAGCTCCTCCTTGGTGCCCATGGTGGAGCCGACCACCTTGAGCTCCAGGAAGAAGATCCGGTTCAGCTCGGCGGCCTTCGGGTTCGGGCCGCTGGTGGCACCGGAGATCACGATCGTGCCGCCGGGCTTGAGCGCCTTGACGGAGTGGGACCAGGTGGCGGCGCCGACCGTCTCCATCACGGCGTCCACCCGCTCGGGCAGCCGGGCACCGGACTCGAACGCGGCGTCCGCACCCAGCTCGACCGCCCGGGCCCGCTTGGCCTCGTCCCGGCCGGTCACCCAGACCCGCAGGCCGGCGGCCTTGCCGAGCACCACCAGCGCGGTGGACACACCGCCGCCCGCGCCCTGCACCAGCACGGTGTCGCCGGGCTTCACCCCGGCGTTGGTGAACAGCATCCGGTACGCCGTCAGCCAGGCGGTGGGCAGGCACGCGGCCTCCGCGAAGGAGAGCTCGGCCGGCTTCGGCAGCAGGTTCCAGGTCGGGACGGCGACGCGCTCGGCGAAGGTGCCCTGGTAGCGCTCGGTCAGGATGGAGCGCGGTTCGGCCGGGCCGACGCCGTGGCCGCTCTGGCCGATCACCGAGTGGATGACCACCTCGTTGCCGTGCTCGTCGACGCCGGCGGCGTCGCAGCCGAGGATCATCGGCAGCCGCTCGGCGGGCAGGCCCACGCCGCGCAGCGACCACAGGTCGTGGTGGTTGAGGGTGGCGGCCTTGACGGTCACCACGCTCCACCCGGGGCGCGCCTGGGGCTCGGGCAGTTCGCCCAACTCCAGCCCGCTCAGCGGGTCGTCGGCGTCGATACGTGCGGCGTAGGCAGCGAACATGTCCCGGACGATAGCCGGGAACGGGCGGGGCCCGGTACCACGCGGGTGTGTGAGTCTCACCGCGTGTCCCGGGCCCCGGAACCGTGCTATCGCGTTACCGGCGCGCGACGCCCTCGGCGCGGGCGGCCTCGGCGACGGCCTTGGTGACGGCCGGGGCGACCCGCTCGTCGAACGGGGACGGGATGACCTTCTGCGGGGTCAGCTCGTCGGCGACGACACCGGCCAGCGCCTTGGCGGCGGCCAGCTTCATGCCCTCGGTGATCCGGGTGGCCCGGACCGACAGCGCGCCCGCGAAGATGCCGGGGAAGGCGAGCACGTTGTTGATCTGGTTGGGGAAGTCCGAGCGCCCGGTGGCCACGACGGCCGCGTACTTGTGGGCGACCTCGGGGTGGATCTCCGGGGTGGGGTTGGCCATCGCGAAGACGAAGCAGCCCTCGGCCATGGTCGCCACGACGTCCTCGGGGACGGTGCCGCCGGAGACGCCGATGAAGACGTCCGCGCCGTTCAGCGCGTCGGCCAGCGAGCCCTTGACGCCGGTGCGGTTGGTCAGCGCGGCGATCTCGGCCTTGACGTCCGTCAGGTCGCCGCGGCCCTCGTACACCACGCCCTTGCGGTCGCAGACCGAGACGTCGCCGATGCCGGCGGCGACCAGCATCTTGGCGATGGCGATGCCCGCGGCGCCGGCGCCGGAGATCACGGCGCGCAGCGAGGAGATCTCGCGGCCGGTGACCTTGGCGGCGTTCCACAGCGCGGCGGTGGTGACGATCGCGGTGCCGTGCTGGTCGTCGTGGAAGATCGGGATGTCCAGGGCGTCCTGGAGCCGGCGCTCGATCTCGAAGCAGCGCGGGGCGGAGATGTCCTCCAGGTTGACGCCGCCGAAGGACGGGGCGAGCCGCACCACGGTCTCGACGATCTCGTCGACGCCGGTGCAGGCCAGCGCGATCGGAACGGCGTCCACGCCACCGAACTGCTTGAAGAGGATCGCCTTGCCCTCCATCACGGGCAGCGAGGCCTCGGGGCCGATGTCGCCCAGGCCCAGCACCGCGGTGCCGTCGGTGACCACGGCGACGGTGTTGGACTTCCAGGTGTAGTCGTTGACCAGCTCGGGCTGCTCGGCGATGGCGGTGCAGACCCGGGCGACGCCCGGGGTGTAGGCGAGGGACAGGTCGTCCGCGTCGCGCACCGGCACGGTGGCACGGACCTCCATCTTGCCGCCGCGGTGGAGCGCGAAAACGGCGTCGACCGGGTCCTCGGTCGTGTCCTGGGTGTTGGGGTGGATGATCTCCGCTGCCACGATGACCTCTTCGTCAATGTTCAGCGAGAGCGCAACGAACCCGACGGCAGCCGTCGGGCGGCGCCCTCGGTTGAGGGTTTTATGGGTGTTCTGCGCTGTGTTACTGCCGGCTGTACCCAGGCTCGGCCGGCCGGAGTCGGCAATGTGACGGACTCCGCTCGAGCCTAGGTCGGACCACGGCACCGCACCTTGTGCCGTTACGTCCATTTCGCACACCGTTCACGGCGAATCGACCACTTGACGACGGACGGACGTCGGAAGCGTCCGGCCGCCAGCGGCAACTGCCGTCCGGCGTGCACACCCGCAGGAGTGAACGCAGACCCGGAGGGGAGGCGGTGCCTCGGATCCAGAGCCGGCGTACCCGGCTTCCGGTCCTGCGCACCCCGGCTCTGTCGCGAGCCGTCGGTCTGTGTTCAAGCTTCGGGGGTCACCCGATACCAGATTCTGACATACCCGATGCCCGACTCAGCAGGCCGGGATGGCAGGATCCCGTGTTCGACGACCGGAATCCGGCGTTCCGCGTACTCGCGCGGACGTGGACACCCCGCGCCGATCGGCGCGTACCGGCGGGTAACAGCACCACCTCTCCCACAGGAGCACCGCACGTCATGCACGTCCTGCACAACGCCATACGCACCGCCGGCCGGGTCGGCGCCACCGCCGTCGCCGGGTCCGTCCTCCTCACCGCCTGCGCCTCGCCCGCACCGAAGGACCCGAACGAGGAGAAGCTCCACGACCGGCTGCCGGCCGCGGTGAAGTCCGCCGGCGCGATCAAGATCGGCGTGGACCTGAACTACGCGCCGGTCGAGTTCAAGAGCCAGGGCAACAAGCCGGACGGCCTCGACCCGGACATCGCCAACGCGCTGGGCGAGGTGCTGGGCGTCCGGGTGGAATTCGTCGACACCCCGTTCGACAAGCTGCTCCCCGGGCTGCACGCCAAGAACTACGACGTCGTGATGTCGGCGATGACCGACAACCGGCAGCGCCGCGAGGGCACCGACGAGACCGGCAAGCAGGTCACCCCGGGCGTGGACTTCGTGGACTACTTCATCGCCGGCACGTCGATCGTGGTGTCCAAGGGCAACCCGCAGAACATCAACTCGCTCGACGACCTGTGCGGCCGGACCATCGCGCTGCAGCGCGGCACCACCCAGGCGGCGATCATCCAGCGGCAGACCGGGGCGTGCGAGAAGAACCGCAAGCCGATGACCGTGAAGCTCACCGACAGTGACGCCGAGGCGCTGACGATGGTCGGCTCGAACAAGGCCGTCGCCGACCTCAGCGACTTCCCGGTCGCCGCGTACGTCGCCCAGCAGGGCCAGAACGGCGCCCAGTTCCAGGTCGCCGGCGCGCAGCTCCAGGCCGCGCCGTACGGCATCGCGCTGACCAAGGAGAACTCCGAGCTGCGCGACGCGCTCACCAAGGCCCTGGACCGGATCATCCGCAACGGCGAGTACGAGAAGATCCTCAACAAGTGGGGCGTGGGCGCGGGCGCGGCCCAGAACGCCGTGGTCAACGGCGGTTTCTGACCCGCCGGGTCTGCATACTTATACGCAGGGTGACAGGGGCGCAGCATTCGTCCGAATAGCGGACATCCTGGCCCCTTGTTATCCGATTTTGATCTGAATAAGGGTCCGTCCACCGGTACCGAGTGGCAGGATTCCCACAACTCGGATCGCAAAAGCCCACCTCGGCGGAGGGTGGTGCTCGCTTCCCCCGGCGGCGCGCTCCGCCCGACTCTCCCAACAGGAGGAGATCCCCCTCATGACCGCTCGTACCCAGCGCACCCGGCTCGTCGCGGCTGGTGCCGCCCTGGCCGCCGGCACTCTGCTCCTCACCGCCTGCGGCAGCAGCACGTCCTCCACCTCGGGCGGCTCCTCCGGCGCGGCGTCCCCGGCGAGCTCGGTCAAGGCCGCCGCGGCCGACCCCTCGCTGGCCGCGCTGGTCCCGGCCGACGTCAAGTCCTCCGGCAAGCTCGTGGTCGCCGCGGACGCCTCGTACGCGCCGAACGAGTTCAAGGACGACAAGGGCAACATCGTCGGCATGGACGTCGACCTGGCCAACGCCATCGCGCAGAAGCTGGGCCTGACCGCCGACGTCCAGAACGCGGACTTCACCTCGATCATCCCGGGCATCTCCTCGAAGAAGTACCAGCTCGGCATGAGCTCCTTCACCGACACCAAGGAGCGCGAGCAGACCGTCGACATGGTCACCTACTTCACTGCCGGCTCCGCGGCCGCCGTGAAGAAGGGCAACCCGGACAAGATCGACCCCAAGGACCTCTGCGGCAAGAAGGTGGCGGTGCAGACCGGCACCACCCAGGCCGACGAGATCAAGGACGTCCGCAACCCCGAGTGCACCAAGGCCGGCAAGCCGACCATCCCGAACGACGGCGACAAGTTCACCCTGCAGACCGACGTCACCGCCGCCCTGGTGGCCGGCCGCGACCAGGTGATGCTGGCCGACTCGCCGGTCGTGGACTACGCCATCAAGCAGACCAACGGTCAGCTGGAGAAGGTCGGCGACACCTACGACAGCGCCCCCTACGGCATCGTCGTCGGCAAGGGCTCGGAGCTCAGCAAGGCCGTCCAGGGTGCCGTCCAGGCCCTGATCGCCGACGGCACCTACAAGTCGATCCTCGACAAGTGGGGTGTCGCCGCCGGCGCCATCACCACCTCCGAGATCAACGCCGCCAAGAGCTGACCCTCCGCTGCCCGATCCCTGACGAGGCGACAACGTGAACGAAACCGACCAGGGGTCGGTGAAACCGGGACGGCCTGAGACCATCAAGGCCGTCCCGGTGCGCCACCCCGGACGCTGGGCCGGAGTGGCCGTCATCGCCGTACTGGCGGCGATGCTGCTCCACGCCCTGATCAACAACCCGGCGTTCCAGTGGACCGTCGTGACCGACACCCTGCAGAACCCGACGATCATCCACGGCATCTGGGTCACCCTGGAACTGACCGTGCTGTCGATGCTGATGGGCGTGGTGGGCGGCGTGCTGCTCGCCGTCATGCGGCTGTCGGACAACCCGGTGCTCTCCGGCACCGCCTGGGTCTACATCTGGATCTTCCGCGGCACCCCCGTGCTGGTCCAGCTGGTCTTCTGGTTCAACCTCGGCGCGCTCTGGCCGAAGCTGTCGATCGGCATCCCGTTCGGCCCCGAGTTCTGGTCCGAGAACACCAACACGCTGATCCCGGTCTTCACCGCGGCGCTGCTGGGCCTCGGCCTGAACGAGGCCGCGTACATGGCCGAGATCGTCCGTGCCGGCATCCAGTCGGTGGACGAGGGCCAGACCGAGGCCGCGCACGCGCTCGGCATGAGCCGGTCCGCGACCATGCGCCGGATCGTGCTGCCGCAGGCGATGCGGGTGATCATCCCGCCGACCGGCAACGAGACCATCTCGATGCTGAAGACCACCTCGCTGGTCTCGGTGATCGCGCTGGTCGAGCTGTTCACCGCCGGCCACGACATCTACGCCCGCACCTTCCAGACCATCCCGGTGCTGATCGCGGTCTCGATCTACTACCTGCTGATGACCTCGATCCTCACGGTCGGCCAGTACTACATCGAGCGGCACTACGCTCGAGGTGCGAACCGCACGCTCCCGCCCACGCCGATCGAGCGGCTGTCCCGCCTCTTCGGCGGCAAGCCGGTCAAGAAGGCCAAGAACGACGTGGTGCCGGGCGCCGAGGGAGGTGGCCACGCATGAGCGACCTGGTCAAGCCGCAGGCGAGCGAGCAGCCGATGGTCCGGGCCGAGGCCGTGCACAAGTCGTACGGTCTGGTCGAGGTGCTCAAGGGCATCGACCTGGAGGTCAAGCAGGGCGAGGTGTTCTGCCTGGTCGGCCCGTCCGGCTCCGGCAAGTCCACCTTCCTGCGCTGCATCAACCACCTGGAGAAGATCAACGGCGGTCGGCTGTACGTCGACGGCGAGCTGGTCGGCTACCGGCAGAAGGGCGACAAGCTCTACGAGCTCAAGGACCGCGAGGTCGCGCTCAAGCGCCGGGACATCGGCATGGTCTTCCAGCGCTTCAACCTGTTCCCGCACATGACCGCCCTCGAGAACGTCCTCGAGGCGCCGGTGCAGGTGAAGAAGGAGAACAAGGGCGAGGCCAAGGAGCGCGCCATGGCCCTGCTGGAGCGGGTCGGCCTCTCCGACAAGGCGAAGAACTACCCGTCCCAGCTCTCCGGCGGCCAGCAGCAGCGCGTGGCGATCGCCCGCGCGCTGGCCATGAAGCCCAAGCTGATGCTCTTCGACGAGCCCACCTCGGCGCTCGACCCGGAGCTGGTCGGCGAGGTGCTGGACGTCATGCGCGGCCTCGCCGAGGAGGGCATGACGATGATCGTGGTCACCCACGAGATGGGCTTCGCCCGCGAGGTCGGCGACGCGCTGGTCTTCATGGACGGCGGCGTGGTGGTCGAGGCCGGCCACCCGCGCGAGGTGCTCACCAACCCGCAGCACGAGCGCACCCGGGCCTTCCTGTCCAAGGTGCTCTGACCTGCCCGTTCGGCGCCCGTCGCGATCTGCTCGCGGCGGGCGCCGACGCGTACCGGCGCACTGTAATACCCTGGAGGCACTTGGCCCGTTACGGCCCCTGTCGGCCGCTGTGGAAGGACCCCCGTGGAGCTCGCCTCGTACGCCGACTTCGCCGTCCGGCTGGTCAACACCGAGGAACCGCAGCGCGGCACCGACGCGCTCACCACGGTGGACGCGGTGCGCGGCCTGTTCGGCACACCCTCGCGCGCCGCCCAGCTGGCCGACGAGGCCGACCTGCCCCGGCTGCGCGCCGTCCGCACCCGGCTGCGCGGCGTCTTCGAGGCGGCCGCGGCCGGCGAGGAGGTCCGGGCCGTCGACCTGCTCAACAGCCTGATGGTCGAGTACCCGGTCAGCCCGGTGGTCTCCGGCCACGACTACCTGGACGAGAACGGCCGGCCCGACTGGCACCTGCACCTGGCCGACAACGCGCCCACCGCCGCCGCCAACTACACCGCGGTGGCCTGCATGGGCCTGGCCATCCACCTGACCGAGCTGGGCGTCGACCGGCTCGGCATCTGCCAGGCCGCGCCCTGCCGCAACTCCTACCTCGACACCTCGACCAACCGCTCGCGCCGCTACTGCTCGGACCGCTGCGCGACCCGGGCCAACGTCGCCGCCTACCGCGCCCGCAAGCGCGAGGAGGCGCAGCGCGCCGCGCTCGCCCCTCAGAGCTGAGGCGGCCGGGCCGCCACCCCGCCCGGCCTCGGCCACACCCGCAGCAGCACCCGGCCGAGCACCAGCCCGTCCGGGACCGGGCCGTACTCCCGGCTGTCGCTGGTCACCAGCGGGTTGTCGGAGAGCATCCACCAGCCGTCGGCCCGCCGTTCCGCCGCGCGCTTGACCACCAGCAGGTCCTGGCGGAGCGGGTGCCGGAACAGCGCCACCGCGCCGGGCCGCAGCGGCGCGCCGTAGCGGACCAGCACCCGGTCGCCGTCGAACAGGGTGCGCCGCATCGAGGGACCACTGATGTCGACCAGCCCGAACGGTGTCCGGTATCGCACGGTTCAGCCTCCTTCTTTTGCCCTAGGCCCCCGGGGCGACAGCGAATCCGACGAGGCGTAAGGGTAATGTCGGGCGCGGGAAGACGATCTAAGGAAGGACTCCCATGTTCTCTCGTCTGTTTGCTCCGCGGGTCACCGCTCACGCCCACTGCGACCTGCCCTGCGGCGTGTACGACCCCGCTCAGGCCCGTATCGAGGCCGAGTCGGTGAAGGCCACTCAGGAGAAGTACCAGGCCAACGAGGACCCGCACTTCCGTGCGCGCGCCATCGTCATCAAGGAGGAGCGCGCCGAGCTGGTCAAGCACCACCTCTCCGTGCTGCACACCGACTACTTCAAGGCCCCGCACTTCGAGGCGTACCCGGGTCTGCACGAGCTGTTCAACCGTGCCGGCAAGGCCGCCTCGGCCGCCAAGGCCTCCACGGACCCGGCCACCGGCCAGGCCCTGCTCGACCTGATCGCCGAGATCGACGCGATCTTCTGGGAGACCAAGAAGGCCTGAACCCGGCCCTCGCCAAGGCACCCGGCCCCGCACCTCGCGGAGCCGGGTGTCTTCGTATCCGTCCGCAGCTGATCCAACAGGGGGGAACTGCACACCGCGGACGCTTCACGCCGGTCGATCCTGCTCTCCGCCGCCACCGTCGGCGGCCTGGCCCTGGCCGCGACCCCGGCCGCCGCGCACCGCGCGGGCAGCCCGGTCCGGGGCGCGCTCGGGCAGACCTGGGGCGCGCCGGTCGGGGCGGGCGCCGCGGCGACGGTGAAGCTGGTGGCGCCGGGCGTCGCGGCCGTCCCGTCCACGGTGGACGAGCAGCGGCAGGCGGACATCGTCGCCCAGGTCTTCCGGGCCCTGACCGTCGGCGTCCCGCCGGGCGACGGGATGCTCGGGGCCGGGCCGTGGCCGTACGTCGGGCCGGTGTTCCTGTACTGCTGGAGCGACGACGGCGGCGGCGCCGGACCGTTCGGCCTGGTCCGGGTGGACGGCAGCGCGAAGGCCGCACTGGCGGCGCTCACCGCGCTGACCGCGACCGGGGGTGGCTGACCCCGCAGGCGGCCGCTCGCGGCCGGGAAGCGCGGCAAACCCTTTCCGGGTCGCCGCCGGCCGCGAGTACGCTCGCACATATGATCCGCACCGCTGCCGTCACCGACGTCCCCGTCATCCGCTCGATGATCCGCGAGCTCGCCGACTACGAGAAGGCGCTCCCCGAGGCGAAGGCCACCGAGGAGCAGCTGCGCGAGGCGCTGTTCGGCGAGAACCCCGCGGTCTTCGGCCTGATCGCCGAGGACGACGCGTCCGGCGAGCCGGTGGGCTTCGCCCTGTGGTTCCGCAACTTCTCCACCTGGAAAGGCACCCACGGGATCTACCTGGAGGACCTCTACGTCCGGCCCGAGGCGCGCGGCGGCGGCCACGGCAAGGCGCTGCTGACCGAGCTGGCGCGGATCGCGGTGGAGCGCGGCTACGCCCGCATGGAGTGGTCGGTGCTGGACTGGAACGAGCCGTCGATCAACTTCTACAAGTCGCTCGGCGCGGTCGGCATGGACGAGTGGACCACGTTCCGGCTGACCGGCGAGGCGCTCACCGAGCTGGGTTCGCGCCCGCGCTGAGGCGCGCGCGTTCGCTCGTTCCCGTGATCGTCGTCCGAGATCACGACAGAGGCCGGTCGATCGCGGTAACGTCTCGGGCGGATGCACGGCGTTCCGACTGGCCCGGGTGGGTATGGACCGGTACGTACCGCACCACCCCTCTGGACAGTTGGGGCAAGCAGTTGAACCGAGCAACAGGAAGTGCCGAGGCCGTCCGGCCGCAAGCACCGCGCGTCACCCAGGAGGTGAGGGTGTCCCAGATCGACGGCGAGCCCGGAGTGAAGGACTTCGTGGAGGTCCGGCTGCCCGCTGCGGGGGCCTACCTCTCCGTGCTGCGAACGGCCACGGCCGGTCTCGCGGCCCGGTTGGACTTCACCCTGGACGAGATCGAGGATCTCCGGATCGCGGTGGACGAGGCCTGCGCGATCCTGCTCCAGCAGGCGGTGCCGGGCTCGATCCTGAGCTGCGAGTTCCGCCTGGTCGGCGACTCCCTGCGGGTCACCGTCTCGGCGCCGACCACCGACGGCCGTGCTCCCGAGCGCGACACCTTCGCCTGGACGGTGCTCTCCGCGCTGGCCGGCGAGGTCGACTCCTCCGTCGGCGAGGACAACACGGTCTCCATCAGCCTCCACAAGAAGCGCGGCGGGGCGCCGTCCCAGCCGTAGTGAAAGTGCTCCCGGAACGGAACGGGTGATCGCCGTGAGTGATCTGGACCGCACAGTTGCTGTCGTACCGCCCCAGGCGAGCGCTGCCCGCACCGCCACCTCTGACGAAGCGCACCCGAAGGACTCCCACCGGATGAGCCAGCCGACCGACCCGAAGCCCGACCGGCCCGAGGCGTCCGCCTCCGAGCCCGCGGACGACGGGCCGGCGGCGGCCGCCGCGGAGACCGTGCGCTCGACCGTGCCGGCCCAGGGGCAGCGCTCCGGGGCACCGGACCGGGAGGCGGCCCGCGCGCTGTTCGTGCGGCTCTCGCAGCTGCCCGAGGGCTCGCCGGAGCGGGTGGAGATCCGGAACCAGCTGGTGCGGATGCACATCCCGCTGGTCGAGCACCTGGCCCGCCGCTTCCGCAACCGCGGCGAGCCGCTCGACGACCTGACCCAGGTCGCCACCATCGGCCTGATCAAGTCGGTGGACCGCTTCGACCACGAGCGCGGGGTGGAGTTCTCCACGTACGCGACGCCGACCATCGTCGGCGAGATCAAGCGCCACTTCCGGGACAAGGGCTGGGCGGTGCGGGTGCCGCGCCGGCTCCAGGAGCTGCGGCTGTCGCTGACCACGGCGACCAGCGAGCTGTCCCAGCGGCACGGGCGCTCCCCCACGGTGCACGAGCTGGCCGAGCACCTGGGCATCTCGGAGGAGGACGTGCTGGAGGGCCTGGAGTCCGCCAACGCGTACTCCACGCTGTCGCTGGACGTCCCGGACAGCGACGACGAGTCGCCGGCCGTGGCGGACACGCTGGGCGCGACCGACGAGGCGCTGGAGGGCGTCGAGTACCGGGAGTCGCTCAAGCCGCTGCTCGCCCAACTGCCGCCGCGCGAGCAGAAGATCCTGGTGCTGCGCTTCTTCCGCAACATGACCCAGTCGCAGATCGCGGCGGAGGTCGGCATCTCCCAGATGCACGTCTCCCGGCTGCTGGCCAGGACACTGGCCCAGCTCCGCGAGAAGCTCCTCGTCGAGGAGTAGGACACCGAGAACGCGAAGACCCGCCCACGGCCGTGGGCGGGTCTTCGCGTCGTCCGGGGCGGGCCCGCTCAGCCGGCGGTGGTGCCGTAGAGCAGCGCGGTCACCTTGGGGTTCAGCAGCGCGACGATGCCGGCCAGGCCGAGCAGGGCGACCGCGACGCCCGCGGCGGCGCTGACGCCGCCGGCCTGCCACATGTAGTAGGCGACCGGGAGGCAGATCGAGTTGGTGAGCAGCGCCGGCGTGCGCCCCCAGCGGCGCGCCCTGAGCAGGGCGCGCCCCGCCAGCAGGGGGAACAGCCCCATCAGGAGCAGCACCGCCCCGCCCATCTCGGTGCGGCCGAGCGCGGCGGAGTCGCCGAAGAATCCGGCCACCAGGTCGTAGAGGCCCCAGCCGGCCAGCGCGGCGCCCTCCAGGGCGGTGATCGCGGCTCCGACGAGCAGCGGGGTGGGCCGGGCGGGCGCGGGGGCGGTGGTTTCTGCGGTCACTCCAGCAGGGTAACGGCACCCCTTCCGGGACCGACCCGTAGGCTGATCGCCATGCGCGCACTCCTGGTCGTGAACCCGAAGGCCACCACCACCAGCGCCCGGACCCGGGACGTGCTGACGCACGCCCTGCGCAGCGATCTGAAGCTGGACGTGGCCCACACGGAGTACCGCGGCCACGCGCGCGACCTGGCCCGCCAGGCGGCCGAGGAGGGCCAGGTCGACCTGGTGGTGGCCCTGGGCGGCGACGGGACCGTCAACGAGGTCGTGAACGGCCTGCTGGCGCACGGCCCGCACGACCGGGTGCCGCGCCTCGCGGTGGTGCCGGGGGGCTCGACCAACGTGTTCGCCCGCGCGCTGGGCCTGCCGAACCACCCGGTGGAGGCCACCGGTGTGCTGCTGGACGCGCTGGACCGGCGCCGGGAGCGGGCGATCGGCCTGGGCAAGGCGATGACCGAGGGCCTGCCGGACCGCTGGTTCACCTTCACCGCGGGTCTGGGCTTCGACGCCGGGGTGGTGGGCCGGGTGGAGGAGCAGCGCAAGGCGGGGCGCAGGTCAACGCACGCGCTCTACGTGAACCAGGCGCTCCGGCACTTCGTCACGGAGCGTGAACACCGCCGGTCGGGCCCGATCACGCTGGAGATGGCCGGCGAGGAGACGGTGCCGGGCATGGTGCTGGCCATAGTCTCCAACACTTCTCCGTGGACGTTCCTCGGCAACCGCCCGGTGTTCCCTTCGCCCTCCGCCTCCTTCGACACGGATCTGGACGTCTTCGGCATCACTCGAATGACCGCGTTCGGCACGGCTCGAACGGTCCGTCAGATTCTTCGCGCGCAGACCCCCGAGCAGGGCGGTGCGAAGCCCTCCGGGCCCACCGGAAAGCACGTCGTCTCCTATCACGACGTCCGGCACTTCACCTTGGTTTCCCAGGAACCGGCCCCGTTTCAGGTCGACGGGGACCACCTTGGAGACAGGAGTCGCGTCAGTTTCACAGGCGTTCGGCGGGCACTGCGTGTGATTGTGTGACCAGAAGGGGGTCCCGCCCTTCTTCTCGAACGCACAAGCCCCTTCACCCCATAGAAGTACGGCCTGTGAGGTAGGCGACACCGAAGAATCAAAAATTTCTTGCCGAAGGGGGTTGTATCCGCGTCCGAGGTTTGCGAACCTCTACATGGCGATCGGGACAGGCCGCAGCGGGACGGCGGCAGGATCCCTTGATAGCCAGAACCCCACTCAGCACAGACCGCCCGGGCCCGATGGGCCTTAGGTCCCTTTTGCTGTTGCGGGATTCGTGAAAGCGTTCACATTCACAAGCCATCGAGTGTGTCGGCCCGGCCACAGCCCGCCGACCGGAGGAGTTGGACCACCATGGACTGGCGCCACCGCGCTGTCTGCCGCGAAGAGGACCCGGAGCTGTTCTTCCCGATCGGGAACACCGGCCCCGCTCTGCTGCAGATCGAGGAAGCCAAGGCCGTGTGCCGCCGCTGTCCCGTCATGGAGCAGTGCCTGCAGTGGGCGCTGGAGACCGGCCAGGACGCCGGCGTCTGGGGCGGCATGAGCGAGGACGAGCGTCGTGCGATGAAGCGCCGCGCCGCCCGCAACCGGGCCCGCACCGCCTGACGTTCCGTCAGGCAGCAACTGATCGATCCATGATCAAAGGCTTGGCCGCGATGGCCGGCCGAGCCTTCCGACGACGCGAGCCGCCCAGCTACTTGATACTGCTCACTGAGAGCAATATTGTGGACCTGAGGCGCTCACCGTGTGCAACACACGTGGCGGGCGTCGCGCCACCCAGAGCCCCCGTTCCGGCCGACTCCCCCCGACGGCCGGACCGGGTTGAGAGGCCCTGTCGACCCACCCCCCCGGTCGACAGGGCCTCGTTTCTCTTTCCCCCTACTTCACCGGGATCTCCAGCACCACCTTGGTGCCGCCCTCGGGCGCGGCCACCATGTCGAAGGTGCCGCCCAGCTCGCCGGTGGCCAGGGTGCGGACGATCTGCAGCCCGAGGTTGCCGGCCTTCTGCGGGTCGAAGCCCTCGGGCATGCCCTTGCCGTCGTCCTGCACGGTGATCAGCAGGTACTCCTCCGGGCGGGCGCCGCCGTTCCAACTGTCCGACCAGCCCTTGCCGGTGGCCGGGGCCCGGCCGCGCAGCGCGCTGACCTCCAGGTTGCCGGCCGCGCTCGGGCCGAAGGCGTGCTCCAGGGCGTTCTGCAGCAGCTCGGTGAGGATCATCGCCAGCGGGGTGGCCACCTCGGCGGAGAGGATGCCGAAGGAGCCGCTGCGCCGGGTGGCGACCCGGCCGTCCTGGGAGAGCTCCATCACCATGGCGAGCACCCGGTCGGCGATCTCGTCGAAGGCGACCGCCTCGTCCAGGCCCTGCGAGAGGGTCTCGTGTACGATGGCGATCGAGCCGACCCGGCGCACCGCCTCGTCGAGCGCGGCCCGGGCGGAGTCGGAGTCCATCCGGCGGGACTGCAGGCGCAGCAGCGCGGCGACGGTCTGCAGGTTGTTCTTCACCCGGTGGTGGATCTCCCGGATGGTGGCGTCCTTGGTCATCAGCTCGCGGTCGCGGCGGCGCAGCTCGGTGACGTCGCGGCAGAGCACCAGCGAGCCGGTGGGGGTGCCCTTGGGCTTGAGCGGGATGGTGCGCAGGGTGACGACGCCGCCCTGGGCCTCCACCTCGGTCTGCCGGGGCGCCCAGCCGGAGGCCATCTTGACCAGGCCCTCGTGCACGGCCGCCCGGCTGGGCGGCACCAACTCGGCGGTGGTCCGGCCGAGGTGGCTGCCCACCAGGTCGGAGGTGAGGCCGATCCGGTGGTAGGCGGAGAGCGCGTTGGGGCTGGCGTAGGTGACCACGCCGTCGGCGTCCAGGCGGATCAGGCCGTCGCCGACCCGGGGGGCGGCGTCCATGTCGGTCTGCTCGGCGCCGGGGTAGGGGAAGGTACCGGCGGCGATCATCTGGGCCAGGTCGGAGGCGGACTGCAGGTAGGTGAGCTCCAGCCGGCTGGGGGTGCGGACGGTGAGCAGGTTGGTGTTGCGGGCGATCACGCCGAGCACCTTGCCCTCGCGCCGGACCGGGATGGACTCGACCCGGACCGGCACCTCCTCGCGCCACTCCGGGTCGCCCTCGCGGACGATCCGTCCCTCGTCGTAGGCGGCGTCCAGCAGCGGCCGGCGGCCGCGCGGGACCAGGTGGCCGACCATGTCGTCCTGGTACGAGGTGGGGCCGGTGTTGGGCCGCATCTGGGCGACCGAGACGTACCGGATGCCGTCCCAGGTGGGGATCCACAGCACCAGGTCGGCGAAGGAGAGGTCGGAGAGCAGCTGCCACTCCGACACCAGGAGGTGGAGCCACTCCACGTCGGCACCGGTGAGGGTGGTGTGGCGGCGGACGAGTTCGTTCAACGAGGGCACACCGTGACTGTAACGCCGCACGGGTCGGCCCACGTTGTCCAGACCAATTGGAGCGCGGCTCTGGACAACCCAGATTGGTCTAGTCCACAATGAAGATGCACCAAGGAGCCGCCCACCGCGCACACTGCCCTGACCGCGCGAGGCAGCTCCGAGGTCGGTGGTCCAGCGCCCGAGGGTCCCGCACAACTCTCGGCCGGAACGGGCTGCCGACGACAGCTCCGGGCTGCGGTGCCGCACGGGTTGAGGGTCCTGTGTCGGCGCCGTGGCCCGTAGTGTTTCCCCGTCCGCGCTCCCGGCGCGGGGGGACGCAGAACCCCCCGGCCGCTCGGCGCAGTCGGGGGGTTCTCCGCGTTCCGGCGTCAGTGGGTCTCGGTGACCTTGGCCAGCGCGCGCGGCGCGTCCGGGTCCTGCCCGCGGGCGATGGTGACCTCGTACGCGAGCAGCTGCAGCGGCAGGATCTCCAGGATCGGCTGCACCTCCTCGGGCACCCCGGCGGGGAGCGCGAAGCCGGCGGAGGCGGCGTCCACCTGCTCCTGCTGGCCGACCACCACCAGGTCCGCGCCGCGGCCGCGCAGGCGGTCCAGCACCGGCTGGAGGGCCTCGCCGCCCTTGCCCTCCGGGACGATCGCGATCACCGGCGAGACGTTGTCGACCATGGCCAGCGGGCCGTGCAGCAGGTCGGCGCCGGAGAACGGGGTGGCCGGGATGTAGGTGGTCTCCATCAGCTTCAGCGCCGCCTCGCGGGCGGTCGGGTAGCCGTAGCCGCGCGAGGTGATCACCAGGCGCTGCGCGAAGCGGTAGCGCTCGGCCAGCGCCTTGACCTCGGCCTGGCGGGCCAGCACGCCGGCGGCCAGCTCCGGCAGGTCCTTGGCGGCCGTGCCGTCGCCGCCGCGCAGGCCCTCGACGAAGAGGTACAGGGCGAGCAGCTCGGCCGTGTAGGTCTTGGTGGCGGGCAGCGCCTTCTCCGGGCCGGCCAGCACGTCGATGTGGAACTCGGAGACCTCGGCCAGCGGGGAGCCGGCGTTGTTGGTCACCGCGAGGGTGATCGCCCCGGCCTCGCGGGCGGCCTTGGTGGAGGCCACCAGGTCGGGCGAGCCGCCGGACTGGCTGACGGTGATCACCAGGCAGTCGCGGAGGTCCGGCTTGGCTCCGTACGCGGTGGTGGTGGACATCGAGGTGAGGCCGGCCGGCTTGCCGAGCAGGACCTCGATCAGGTACTTCGCGTACAGCGCGGCGTTGTCCGAGGTGCCGCGCGCGGTCAGCAGGACGAAGCGCGGGTTGCGGGCCGCGATCCCGGCCGCGATCTCGCGGATCTTCGGGGCGCCCTCGTCGAGGATGCGCCGGAGGACGGCCGGTTGCTCGGCCATCTCCGCCGCCATACAGCGGCCCGGGACGCGGGGGTCGGGGAGGGTGTGCGGGTCGGACATCGGGGTGTGCCTCCGTGAAGACGGTCTTCCCCGGCGGGCGGCTGCCCGTCGGGGACCTTCCTACGGCGGCGAGTCCGCACACTCGCTGCTGGGTTGTCCGGACCGATTCTACGTGCGCCCCGGTCGCCGCGCCCCGGCCGGCCGGGGCGTCACGACGGGTTGTTGATCAGCTGGTCGATCCTGGCGTCGGCCTCCTTGGTGGCCTCGTCGACCGACTTGCCCTTGAGGATGTCGTTGAGCATGGTCACCAGGACGTTCTGCTTCTCGATCGCGCCCCAGCCCGGCGCCAGCGGGGTGAACCAGGCGTCCGGCACCGCGTTGGCCGCGGCGGCGGTGGTGGCCTTGTCCTTCAGCGGCGCCAGCTGGGTGAGGTTGTTGGGCAGGGTGTCCTTGTTGACCAGGACCTGCTGGGACTTGGTCGAGGTGAACATCCGGATCCACTCGGCGGCGAGCGCCGCGGACTGCGACTTCGCGGTGATCGCGAGGTCGGAGCCGCCGATGAAGGAGGGCAGCGGCTTGCCGTTCGGGCCGGGCATGCCGACGACCTTGAGCGAGTCCTTGAGCTTGGGCTCGCCGGAGATCGGCGCGATGGCGGTGGAGATCTCCCAGCCGTTGCCGTAGATCATGGCGGCCTTCTGCCGGCCGAGCACGGTGGCCTGGTTGGCCTCGTTCACCTTCCAGTCGCCCTTGTTGTACTTCTTCACCAGGTCGACGAAGTGCTGGATGCCCTGCTGGGACTTGGGGTCGTGCAGGGTGCCGTGCCAGCGGCCGCCGTTGTCGAAGCGGGCGATGGCGCCGTCGTAGGCGGCGACGTAGGACATCGCGGCGTACCAGTACGGGCCGGGCAGGTAGACCGGGGAGAACCCGGCGTTGCCCTTGTTCTTCGACTGCAGCTTGTCCAGCGTGGACAGCAGGTCTTCCTCGGTCGTGGGGAATTCGGGGCTGCCGGTCGCGTCCTGGAACATCTGCGCGTTGTAGATGCCGACCCGGGCGCCCGCGTAGTAGGGGACGCAGTAGAGCTTGTCCTGGTAGCTGCAGGTGTTGACCAGGCCCTTGATCCACGCGTCGGAGTTGTCGAAGGACGTGCGGTCCACCGGGGCGAGCGCGCCGCTGAGGATGTACTTCATGGTCTCGGTGTTGCCGAGCTCGACCACGTCCGGGGCGTTGCCGTCCTTGAGGGCCGCGTCCAGGTTGTTGATCTTGTCGGCCCAGGTCTGGTAGCTGAGCTTGAGCTGGACCTTGGGGTACTTGGCGGCGAACTCGTCGTTGACCTGCTGCACGAGCTCGGGCCAGCTGGTCTGGGCCTCGTTCATCAGCCACACGGTCACGGTGCCGGTCATCGCCTTGGGATCGGGCGCGCTGCCCGCCCCCTTCTCCGACGGGCTCCCGGACCCGCAACCCGTGGCGGTGGCCAGCAGGGCAGCGGTGGCGAGCGCGGCGAATACCTGACGCTTCACGCAATCCTCCGGAAAATCATGGGGGTCTGCGCTGTGGTACAGACCAGATCCACGGATCCTGGCCTAGACCACTATCTGCGTCAACGCAGCTCGGGGCTCAAGTCGCCCTTGTTGCAAACCTGTTGTGCACCCCGACCTGGCCATGTCAGACCAGGCGCTTCAGGTCTCTTTAAGGTCACGTTGAGGTTGGCTTGAGGGGGGAGTCTTTGTCCGGACAAAAGGTGATCCGGACCCCTACTTGGTCCAGTCCAACTACGACGGAGTCAAGCGTTGATAACGGCTTGTGCAACCGCTCTTTGAACCCTTGACGCCTCTCATTGGTCCATGCCAATCTCCAGGCGTTGGTCTAAACCAATGGTCTACTCCACCTGAATCGGTGACGTTCCCCCCACAGGCACAACGCAGCTCGCAGGCCTCGGCCCCGCAGCCCGGTGCCCTACCTTGCTCATCCCTCTGGAGGATGGTTTGAACCGCAAGATCGCAGCCGTGGCCGCCATTGCCACCGTGCTCGTTGCCTCGGCTTGCTCCTCGTCCGGCACCTCCGGCGACAGCAAGGCCGCGACGCTCAGCACCGACGGCAAGGGCAAGAAGATCACCGTCTGGCTGATGGACGACGCCCAGAAGGGCTGGCCGGGCGTGGTCGAGGCCGCCAAGGCCGAGTTCAAGGAGAAGACCGGCGCCGACGTCGACATCCAGTGGCAGACCTGGACCAACTACACCACCAAGCTCGACACCGCGCTGCTCTCCGGCAACGCCCCCGACATGCTCGAGGTCGGCAACACCCAGGCCGCCAAGTACATCGAGGCCGGCTCCTTCGTCGACCTGACCGGCGTCAAGGGCCAGTTCGAGAACTCGGACAAGTGGCTGGACTCGCTGGCCGCCTCCGGCCAGTCCGGTGACGGCACCAAGACCTACGCCGTGCCGTACTACGCCGGTGCCCGCGTCCTGATCTACCGCAAGGACCTCTTCGAGGCCGCGGGCGTCAAGGAGGCCCCGAAGACCCTCGGCGAGCTGAAGGACGCGCTCACCAAGGTCAAGGCCGCCAACGCCTCGACCCCGAACTTCTCCGCCCTGTACCTCCCGGGCCAGAACTGGTACACCGCCGCCTCCTTCGGCGCCGGCACCTTCGGTGTCAAGGGCATCGTCGCCAAGAAGGACGGCGACAAGTGGACCGGCACCCTGACCGACCCGAAGTTCATCGAGGGCGTCAAGGCCTGGAACGACCTGCAGAAGGAGTTCTCGGTCGGTGGCACCACCACCGACGAGGCCACCCAGGACGCGCTGATGGCCAAGGGCAACATCGCCGCCATCGTCGGCGCCGGCTGGGAGGTCGGCTCGGTCACCGACCCCAAGGCGGGCGACCCCTCGCTGAAGGACAAGCTGGCCACCATCGCCCTCCCGGGTGCGGCCGCCGGCTCCACCACCCCGGCCTTCCTCGGTGGCTCCGACCTGGCCGTCCCGGCCAAGGCCGCCAACGCCGGCCTGGGCGCGACCTTCATGCAGATCTACACCAACACCAAGCAGCAGACCGAGCTCGCGAAGTTCGCGATCCCGAACGCGAAGAACCTGGTCGCCGCGTACAAGGCCGCCTCCCCGGCCAACAAGGCCACCGGTGACGCCGCCGAGGGTGCGACCTGGTTCATCCCGAACTCGCCGCTGTGGTCCGGTGCCGACGAGACCGCGCTGAAGAACGCCTTCGGTGCGATCGCCGCCGGTGGCGACCCGGCCGCCGAGCTCAAGAAGGTCCAGGACACCGTGGTGAAGGACCTCAACGGCTGACACGGCTGAGCTGAGCTGAAGCAGAGGGGTGGGCAGTTCGCGAATGACGCGGACTGCCCACCCGTGCGCCAGGACCGAACCAGTTCCGCGGGCCTTGGAAGGACCCTGATGAGTGTGACCACCGACGAGACCGTTATCCGGTCCGAGGCCGCCGGGCCCGCCCCGGCCGAGAAGCCGCAGCGCCGCGGATTCTTCGCAGCGGGCCTCCACATCCCCTACGCCATGATCCTGCCGGCCGTGATCGCCATGGTGGGCATGCTGGCGTACCCGCTGTACAGGCTCTTCGACCTGTCCTTCCAGAACGTCAACCGCTACGCCTACCTGGTCAACCCGGCGCTCGCGAAGTACATCGGCTTCGACGGCTACACCAAGGTGCTCGGCGACAGCGAGTTCTGGGACGTCGTGCTCCGCTCGATCTACTTCACGGTCGAGCTGGTCGCCGCCTCGATGGTGCTGGGCATGCTCTTCGCCCTGCTGCTCAACCGGGTCTCGCCCTGGGTCCGGATCGTCTGCATCACCGTGATGATGTTCGTCTGGGCCATCCCCGCCCTGGTCACCGGCACCGTCTTCCGCTGGCTGTTCGCCTCGAACGGCGGCGTCGTCGACTACCTGTGGTTCCTGGTCACCGGGGACGAGTCGGTCAAGCACTACGACTGGTTCGCCGACCCGACCGTCGGCCTCTACGTGGTCGGCGGCGCGGTCATCGTCTGGGGCGCGCTGCCCTTCCTGGTGATCGGCCTGTACGCCGCGCTCACCCAGGTCCCGAAGGAGCTGATGGAGGCCGCCAAGCTGGACGGCGCCAACGCCTTCCAGGCCTTCCGCCACGTGACCGTCCCGGTCATCAAGCCCTTCCTGATGATCAGCACCGCGCTCAGCTTCATCTGGGACTTCCAGGTCTTCGCGCAGATCTTCTCGCTGCGCAACACCTCCCCCGAGCCGGGCTACTGGACGATCGGCACCTTCCTCTACGAGAAGGGCATCGTCGCCTCCAAGTACAGCGACAGCTCGGTGATCTCGATCGCCATGATCCTCCTCATGCTGGCGGTGCTGGTGTTCTACATCCGCCAGATGCTCAAGATCGGAGCCCAGGACCGATGACCGTCGTCGCCCACAAGCCCGCGCCGGCCGTCGCCGACGCCCCCAAGGTCAAGGCCAAGGCCCGCGCCACCGGTCGGAGCTCCGCCGCCACCTGGATCTGGAACCTGCTCGGCCTCGGTTTCGCCCTGGTGATGGCCTTCCCGATCTACTGGATGATCATCACCACGTTCAAGACGAACAAGGACCTGATCGCCCAGGACCCGACGTTCTGGCCCAGCTCCTTCTCGTTCGAGAGCTACAAGACCGTCCTCAACGACACCGAGTTCTGGCCGTCGCTGCAGAACACCCTGTTCATCACGCTCGGCGCGGTGGCCATGGGCCTGATCGTCGGCTTCCTCGCCGCGATCGGGGTGGCCCGCTTCAACTTCCGCGGCCGCAGCTTCTTCATCGTCACCATGCTGGTGGTCCAGATGGTGCCCCTGCTCGCGCTGATCGTCCCGCTGTACGTGGTGATGAACAACGCCGGCATGACCGGCACGCTGGTCGGCGTGATGCTGGCCTACCTGGTCTTCACCGTCCCGTACGTGGTCTGGACGCTGCGCTCGTTCATCGTGAACATCCCGGCCGAGCTGGACGAGGCCGCCATGGTCGACGGCTGCACCCAGTGGGGCGCCTTCTTCCGGATCATCCTGCCGCTCACCCTGCCCGGCCTGATCACCACCGGCGTCTACAGCTGGATCCAGGCCTGGAACGAGTTCATCGTCGCCAACACCCTGCTCGCCACCGGCGGCCAGAAGACGGCGATGGCCTGGCTGACCTTCTACGCCACCACCCCCACCCGTGGCGCGGACTACGGCGCGCAGATGGCCGGCGCGCTGCTGGTGTCGCTGCCCGTGATCGTCCTCTTCGTGTTCTTCCAGAAGAAGGTGTCGGCCGGCCTCACCGCCGGTGCGGTCAAGGGCTAGAACCCTTCCTCACGCCCACACCGCACACCTCCAGCACCCCACCACCAGGGAAGGAACCATGGCGATGCCCGGTTCGGAAAGCGTCGAACTCCTCCACGACGCCGGCGCGGTCCTGCAGCCCGGCTTCGCCGGACAGACCGCACCCGACTGGCTGCGCCGCAGACTGGGCTCGGGAGAGCTCGGCGGAGTCGCCCTGTTCGGTCGCAACATCCACACCCCGCAGCAGGTCGCCCGGCTCACCTCCGAGCTGTACGCGCTCAACGGCGACCTGCTGATCGCCACCGACGAGGAGGGCGGCGACGTCACCCGGCTGGAGGTGACCAGCGGCTCCTCGTACCCGGGCAACCACGCGCTCGGTGAGGTCGACGACACCGACCTCACCGAGCGGGTCGCCCGCTCGATCGGCTTCGACCTCTCCAGCGTCGGCGTGAACCTCAACTACGCGCCCGACGCGGACGTCAACTCCAACCCGGACAACCCGGTGATCGGCGTCCGGTCCTTCGGCGGCGACGGCGAACTCGCCGCCCGCCACACCGCCGCGTACGTCCGCGGCCTGCAGTCGGCCGGCGTCGCCGCCTGCGCCAAGCACTTCCCCGGCCACGGCGACACCGCCGGCGACTCGCACCTGGGCCTGCCCCGGATCGACCTCTCGCCCGAGCAGTTCGCCGAGCACCTGCTGCCCTTCAAGGCCGCCATCGCCGCCGGCGTGAAGTCGATCATGACGGCGCACATCCTCTTCCCCGCGTACGACCCCGAGCTGCCCGCCACCATGTCCCGGCGGATCCTCACCGGGCTGCTGCGCGAGGAGCTCGGCTTCGAGGGCCTGATCGTCACCGACGGTATCGAGATGGGCGCCATCTCCGGCACCCACGGCGTCGCGGCCGGCTCGGTACGGGCCATCGCGGCCGGCGCCGACACCATCTGCGTCGGCGGCGGGCTCCAGGACGAGGAGGCCTTCGTCTACCTGCGCGACGCCCTGGTCTGGGCGGTCCGCGAGGGCCGGCTGTCCGCCGAACGGCTGCACGAGGCCGCCGAGCGCAACCGCGCCGTCGCCCGCTGGTCGGCCGCCGTCCGGCAGGCCCAGGTCGGCGCGCACGGCGAGGTCGGCATCGGTCTCACCGCCGCCCGCCGGGCCCTGCGCGTGCACGGCGAGCTGCGCCCGCTCAGCGGCGTCCCGCACGTGGTCGAGTTCTCCCCCGGCGCCAACATCGCGGTCGGCGACGAGACCCCCTGGGGCGTGGCCGCGCCGCTCGCCGAGCTCGTCCCCGGCACCACCGTGACCCGGGTCGGCGCCCCCGCCACCCGCATGGAGGGCTCCGGCCTGCTGCACGTCGCGGTCGCCGCCGACGACGCCGAGGTCGACACCGCCCCGGTGCTCGGCGCCGCCGTGGGCCGGCCGCTGGTCGTGGTCGTCCGCGACATCCACCGGCACACCTGGATGAAGCGCGCCGCGCTCGCCGTCACCGAGGCCCGCCCCGACGCGGTCGTCGTCGAACTGGGCACCGGGCACGGCGTCACCGAGCTGTTCTCCGCCCGCGACGTCACCGTGCTCGCCACCCGCGGCGGCTCCCGGGTCTGCGGCATCGCCGCCGCCGAGGCCCTCGCCGGCCTCGCCGTCAGCCCGGCCAACGCGGGCTGAGAACACCGTCGTGCATGCGGGAGCTCCCCGGTGGGCGCTCCCGCATGCAACCATGTGCTGTTACATAGACATCAGGAGCCTTTGAGGCTGCCTTAAGAGGAGTGAGAGCTGCCATGAGTGGCGAACGGGAATCGGCACTCGCCGAGAACACCACGGTGCCGACGCAGTCGGGCCCCGCCACGAGTGCGGCCACGCGCGTCCCCAAGTACTACGGGCTCAAGCGCCACCTGCTGCAGCTCACCGAGACCCAGCCGGCCGGCACCCCGGTCCCGCCGGAGCGGGCGCTCGCCGCCCAGTTCGACACCTCCCGCACCACGGTCCGCCAGGCCCTGCAGGAGCTGGTCGTCGAGGGCCGGCTGGAGCGCATCCAGGGCAAGGGCACCTTCGTCGCCAAGCCCAAGGTCGCCCAGGCCCTGCAGCTCACCTCCTACACCGAGGACATGCGGGCCCAGGGCCTGGAGCCCACCTCCCGGCTGATCGAGATCGGCTACATCAGCGCCGACGACCGGCTCGCCCCGCTCCTCGACATCAAGACCGGCGGCCGCGTCCTGCGGATCGAGCGCCTGCGCCTGGCCAACGGCGACCCGATGGCCATCGAGGTGGCGCACCTGTCCGCGAAGCGCTTCCCCGCGCTCCGGCGCAACCTGCTGAAGCACAACTCGCTCTACACCGCCCTGCGCGAGGTCTACGGCGTCACCGTGGCCGAGGCGGAGGAGACCATCGAGACCACCCTCGCCAACCCGCGCGAGGCCGGCCTCCTCGGCTCCGACCTGGGCCTGCCGATGCTCCAGCTCTCCCGCCACTCCTTCGACGCCGAGGGCGCCCCCGTCGAGTGGGTCCGCTCGATCTACCGCGGCGACCGCTACAAGTTCATCACCCGCCTCCAGCGCCCGGAATAGGCCTCCCGGCCGGCCTTCCCCCTCCGGGGAGGGCGAGGAGACAAAACCCCTCCCCTCTCCCCTCCCCGGCGGAAGCACGCAGCATCACCCGCCTCCAGCGCCCGGAACAGGCCTCCCGGCCCAGCCCGAGTGGTCACTCGAAGGTGCCGGAGTGGGTCCGATATTCGGAAACTTCGGTGGAACGTAGTGACACGCGTCACTTCGTGCTCTAAATTCCGGCTGACTTCCGATCACCAGAGGTGCTGCTCGGCGGGCGCACAGTAATGTGCGCTGCGGCGCCGACGAGGTGAGACCACTTCAGCCGGAGCCGCTTACATGTCGTCAGAAACGAACCTCCCGGCGGTCACACCCGCCCGGGTCCTGGCCGGGCTGTGCCTGGCCGTGCCGATCGTCGCCATGCTCTGGGTCGCGTCGTACACCAAGGCCGATCCGGAGCTCGGCGGGATGCCGTTCTTCTACTGGTACCAGCTGGCGTGGGTGCCGGTGTCGGCCGTGTTCACGGTCGGTGCGTACCTGCTGATCAACCGCGACGAGAAGGCCCGCAAGGCCGTCCGCGGGGGTGACGCGCTGTGAAGGACGTCAACTGGGTCGCACTGACCGTCTTCCTGCTCTTCTTCGTCCTGGTCACCGTGATGGGCTTCCTGGCCTCGCGCTGGCGCAAGGCGGACGACGCCCTGCACCTGGACGAGTGGGGTCTGGGCGGCCGCAGCTTCGGCACCTGGATCACCTGGTTCCTGCTCGGCGGCGACCTGTACACCGCGTACACGTTCATCGCCGTCCCGGCGGCGATCTACGCGACCGGCGCGGCCGGCTTCTTCGCGGTGCCGTACACGATCATCGCCTACCCGCTGGTCTTCCTGTTCCTGCCGCGGCTGTGGTCGGTCTCCCGGGTGCACGGCTACGTGACCCCGGCGGACTTCGTCCGGGGCCGGTACGGCTCGAAGGCGCTGTCGCTGGTGGTGGCGCTGACCGGGATCCTGGCGACGATGCCGTACATCGCGCTGCAGCTGGTCGGCATCCAGGCGGTGCTGGACGTGCTGGGCGTGGGCGGCAGCGGCAACTGGTTCATGAAGGACCTGCCGCTGTTCCTGGCGTTCGGCGTGCTGGCGGCGTACACGTACTCCTCGGGCCTGCGGGCGCCGGCGCTGATCGCGTTCGTCAAGGACACCCTGATCTACGTGGTGATCATCGTCGCGGTGATCTACATCCCGATGCGCCTGGGCGGCTACGGCCACATCTTCGACTCGGCGGCGCAGAAGTTCTCCACGGTGAACCCGGCGACCGGCAAGCCGATCGGTTCGCTGATCCTCGGCGAGAAGGCGCACTGGACGTACGCGACGCTGGCGTTCGGTTCGGCGCTGGCGCTGTTCATGTACCCGCACTCGGTGACCGGCGTGCTGGCGTCGAAGTCGCGGAACACGGTCCGCCGCAACATGGCGATCATGCCGGCGTACTCGCTGATGCTGGGCCTGCTGGCGCTGCTGGGCTTCATGGCGATCGCGGCGGGCGTGGGCAAGGGCGTGAAGGGCTACAACAACCAGCTGGCGGTGCCGCAGCTGTTCGAGAACATGTTCCCGGACTGGTTCACCGGTGTGGCGTTCGCGGCGATCGGCATCGGCGCGCTGGTGCCGGCCGCGATCATGTCGATCGCGGCGGCCAACCTGTTCACCCGCAACGTGTACAAGGAGTTCCTGAACCCGGCGGCGACCCCGGCGGACGAGACCAAGGTGGCCAAGGTCGCCTCGCTGCTGGTGAAGGTCGGCGCGCTGGTCTTCGTGCTGCTGATGGACAAGCAGGCCGCGATCAACCTGCAGCTGCTGGGCGGCCTGTGGATCCTGCAGACCGCCGTCTCGATCGTGGCGGGCCTGTTCACCCGGTGGTTCCACCGCTGGGCCCTGCTGGCCGGCTGGGCGGTCGGCATGGCGTACGGCACCTGGAAGGCGTACGGGATCTCCTCGCCGGCCACCAAGCACTTCGGCGGCAACTCGGCCGAGATCCCGGTGATCGGGCAGATCGGCTACATCGGCCTGACCGCGTTCGTGCTCAACGTGCTGGTGGCCGTCGCGCTGACGCTGGTGCTGAAGGCCGTGAAGGCCCCCGAGGGGCTCGACGAGACCGCCACCGCGGACTACAGCGCGGACGCCGGCGACGAGGCCCTGAAGGACGCTCCGCAGCCCGCTGCGGCGCACTGAGTCACCCGGGGCGCGCGGCCGAGCGCCGTGCGCCCTGTGATCGCGCCGTCACTCCGGTCAACACTGGAGTGACGGCGCGATCATTTGTTATGACGAGAACGGGGAGTCGCGGCCATGGCAGACGTCACCACCATCTCCAACGGGCACCGCACGCACCGGGGCGGCGCCCTGCTGCCCTCGGTGCTCATCGCCACCCGGCACGGCGAGTCCGTGGCCAACGTCGAATTCCGGAACGCGGAGGCGTCCGGCGCCCTGACCGTCCCGATCGGGAGCAGAGACGCCGACATCCCGCTCTCGATGCACGGCCAGGCCCAGGCCCAGGCACTCGGCCGCTGGTGGGCCGCCCTGCCGCCGGCCGACCGGCCGCGCTCGGTCTGGTGCTCCCCGTACGTGCGCACCACCGAGACCGCCCGGATCGCACTCGCCCAGGCCTCCGGGCTCGGCGCGGTGCCGGTGGCGCTGCCGGTCCGCTACGACGAGCGGCTGCGCGACCGGGAGCTCGGGGTGCTGGAGATGCTGACCAAGGCGGCGATCGAGAAGGAGCACCCGGCGGAGGCGGCGCGGCGCCGCAAGATGGGCGAGCTGTACTACCGGCCGCCGGGCGGGGAGTCCTGGCTGGACGTGGCGCTGCGGGTGCGCAGCGTGCTGCGGGACGTCTGCGAGGAGGAGGCCGGCCGGCCGGTCCTGCTGGTCGCGCACGACTGCACCGTGCTGATGCTGCGGCACGTCCTCGACCGCCTCTCCGAGCCCGACCTGCTGGCCCTGCCGCCGGTCGCCAACTGCTCCACCAGCCTCTGGCGCCCGCAGGCCGGCCGCCTCCTCCCCGACGGCTGGAACGGCACCGGTCACCTCTGAGCGCTCGCGCGGACGCGCTCAGACGCCCGCGAAGGCCCTCCGGTAGGCCTGCGGGGTGGTGCCGAGGCGGCGGCCGAAGTGGTGGCGGAGCGTGGCGGCGTTGCCGAAGCCGCTGCGGGTGGCGATCGCGTCGATCGGCTCGGCGGTGGACTCCAGCAGCCGCTGGGCGTGCAGGATGCGCTGCCCGGTGAGCCAGCGGTGCGGGGTGGTGCCGGTCTCCTGCTGGAAGCGGCGGGCGAAGGTGCGCGGCGACATGTGGGCGAGGGCGGCCAGCCGGTCGACGGTGGTCTCCTCGTCGAGGTGCCGGCGCATCCATTCGAGCACCGGGCCGAGCGACTCGCCGTCCGCCTCGGGCAGCGGCCGGTTGATGAACTGGGCCTGGCCGCCGTCCCGGTGCGGAGCGACCACCATCCGCCGGGCGATGCCGCGGGCGACCTCGGCGCCCTGCACCTTGCGGACCAGGTGCAGGCAGGCGTCGATCCCGGCGGCCGTGCCGGCGGAGGTGATCACCGGGTCGTCGTCGACGTAGAGCACGTCGGGCTCGACGGTGGTGAGCGGGAAGCGCCGGGCCATGGTCTCGGCGTGCTTCCAGTGGGTGGTGGAGCGCCGGCCGTCGAGCAGCCCGGCGGCGCCGAGCAGGAAGCTGCCGCTGCAGATGGAGAGCAGGTACGCGCCGCGGTCGTGGGCCGCGCGCAGCGCCTCCAGCAGCGGCTCCGGGTAGCTGTCGCGGACCCCGGTGGCGGTGGCGACGACCAGGTCGGCCTGCGCGATCCGCTCGGGGCCGTGCGGGACGTCGACGGTGAAGCCGGCGTGGGTGCGCATCGGGCCGGGCCGGTCGCCGACCAGGGCGAAGTCGTAGACCGGCAGGCCCTCCTCGCCGCGGTCGAGGCCGAAGACCTCGCAGGCGACCCCGAGCTCGAAGGGGTGGACCTCTTCCAGGACCACGGCGACGACGTTCTTCAGCATGGCTCCAGGATGCCGTTGGCAGGATCTTTCGGCAAGCGTGCGTTTCTGCCACTCGCGAGGCGGTCGGCGCGCCGGGAGAGTGGAGGCATGACCTCAGCGCTCGCCCTGATGGGCATCATCGGCTTCTTCGGACTGCTCGGCGCCCTGGTCGGCCGCGACCTGGAGCGCACCGGCCGGCACGGGCGGGACAACTGGCACCGCCCGGGCGGCTACCCGGTGGACCCGGCCCTCCCCGACCGGCTGCACGGCCCTTCCGGCAGACTGTCCGGATGGACACCGTCATCCGCCGCGCCCGCCCCGAGGACCTCGTCGCCGCAGGTGACGTCACCGTCGAGGCGTTCGTCGGCGACGGCCACACCCCTGCGGACGGCGACTACGTCCGGCTCCTCCGGGACACCGGCCGGCGCAGCGCGGAGGCCGAGCTCCTCGTCGCGGTCGACGCCGCGGACGGGAGAGTGCTCGGCTGCGTGACCTTCGCGGTCGGCGGCACCGAGTGGGCCGACATCGCCCGGCCCGAGGAGGGCGAGATCCGGATGCTCGCGGTCGGCGCGGCCGCCCGCGGGCGCGGGGTCGGCGAGGCGCTGGTGCGGGCGGCGATGGACCGCAGCCGCGAGCTGGGGCTGGCCGGGATGGCGTTCTCCACCCGGCCCGCGATGACCGCCGCGCACCGCCTGTACGAGCGCCTGGGCTTCGTCCGGACCCCTTCCCGGGACTGGGAGCCGCGCCCCGGAATCGACCTCCTGGTGTACGCGTTGGCCTTCTGACGGGTCGTAGGGTGGCTCCGCGCGACCGCACGGACACCGCACGGACACGACACGCCGCCACTACATCTGGGGCTTCCAGCTCCGCACGCCACTACATGTATGCTCACTCTCGCTGTCGAACGCAGGGGAACCCGGTGCGAGTCCGGGACTGCCCCGCAACGGTGAGCGGGCTCGGCGTACCCCGGCCCGCACAGTCCGAGGACCTGCCGACGGTGTGCACACGGCTTCCCCGCAGACGCCTCGGTGCACAGCTGTGCCGTCCGGGCCTCGTGGGCGGGCCGGGGGTGGATCTTCGCGCGCTTGAAGCGTTTCGGCGCGCTCTCCTCCCCTGCCTGTGCGCGCGTCCGGGCTCGTACCGTCCGCTGCCGCCACAGGAGAGAGTGCGCCTTGACCGTCGCTGCCTCAGTCACCCTGCCCGCCCAGGGATCCGCCGACGCCTTCACCGACCCCGGTGCGGCGCTGCTTCGGCTGCTCACCGACCGCAGCACCGACCTCCCCCAGGTGGACCCCGGCCACGTCGCCGCCGCCGCGCTGCGCGGCCGCCACGCCGGTTCGGACTTCGCCGAGCTGCGCGGGCTGGCCGTGGAGGCCGCCGCGTCGATGATCGCCGAGGACCCCCAGTACTCGAAGCTCGCGGCCCGCCTGCTCGCCCTGGAGATCCAGGACGAGGCGGTCTCCCAGGGTGCCGTCTCCTTCGCCGCCTCGATCGCCGTCGGCCACGCCGAGGGCCTGATCGGCGACGTCACCGCGGCCTTCGTCGCGAAGCACGCGGACGTCTTCGACGCGCTCGTCGACCTGCAGGGCGACGACCGCTTCGAGTACTTCGGCCTGCGCACCGTGCAGTCCCGGTACCTGCTGCGCCACCCGATCACCCGCAAGGTGGTCGAGACCCCGCAGCACTTCCTGCTCCGCGTGGCGGCGGGCCTGGCGGTCGGCGACACCGAGCAGTCGGTCGCCGAGGTGGCCGAGCTCTACACCCTGATGAGCCGCCTGGAGTACCTGACCAGCTCCCCGACGCTGTTCAACTCCGGCACCAAGCACCCGCAGATGTCCTCCTGCTACCTGCTGGACTCGCCGCTGGACAACCTGGACTCGATCTACAACCGCTACGCGCAGATCGCCCGGCTGTCCAAGCACGCCGGCGGCATCGGCCTGTCCTACTCCCGGATCCGCTCGCGCGGTTCGCTGATCCGCGGCACCAACGGCCAGTCCAACGGCATCGTGCCGTTCCTGCGCACCCTGGACGCCTCGGTCGCCGCCGTCAACCAGGGCGGCCGCCGCAAGGGCGCGGCCTGTGTCTACCTGGAGACCTGGCACGCGGACATCGAGGAGTTCCTGGAGCTGCGCGACAACACCGGCGAGGAGGCCCGCCGGACCCACAACCTCAACCTGGCGCACTGGATCCCGGACGAGTTCATGCGCCGGGTCAACGCCGACCAGGAGTGGTCGCTGTTCTCCCCCGCCGACGTCCCCGAGCTGGTCGACCTGTGGGGCGCCGACTTCGACGAGGCGTACCGCAAGGCCGAGCAGGCCGGCAAGGCCGTCCGCACCATCCCGGCGCAGACCCTGTACGCCCGGATGATGCGCACCCTGGCGCAGACCGGCAACGGCTGGATGACCTTCAAGGACGCCTCCAACCGGGCCGCCAACCAGACCGCGCTGCCGGGCCGCACGGTGCACTCCTCCAACCTGTGCACCGAGATCCTGGAGGTCACCGACGACTCCGAGACCGCGGTCTGCAACCTCGGCTCGGTCAACCTCGGTGCCCACGTCGCCGCCGGCGCCACCGCCGCCGACCTGGTGAACGCGATGGACTGGGACCGCCTGGACGCCACCGTGCGCACCGCGGTGACCTTCCTCGACCGGGTCATCGACATCAACTTCTACCCGACCACCGAGGCCGGCACCTCCAACTCCCGCTGGCGCCCGGTGGGCCTGGGCGTGATGGGCCTGCAGGACGTCTTCTTCCAGCTGCGGATCGACTTCGACTCCGCCGAGGCGAAGACCCTCTCCACGCTGATCTCCGAGCGCATCATGCTCACCGCCTACGAGCGCTCCGCGGACCTGGCCGAGCAGTTCGGCCGCCACGAGGCGTACGGCGAGACCCGCGCCGCCCGCGGCGAGCTGCACATCGACCACTTCCCGACCGCCGCCCCGCAGTGGGCCGGTCGCTGGGACGCGCTGCGCGCCCGGATCGCCACCACCGGCCTGCGCAACTCGCTGCTGCTGGCGATCGCGCCGACCGCGACCATCGCCTCGATCGCCGGCGTCTACGAGTGCATCGAGCCGCAGGTCTCCAACCTGTTCAAGCGCGAGACGCTGTCCGGCGAGTTCCTCCAGGTCAACCCGTACCTGGTGCGCGAGCTCAAGGAGCTCGGCGTCTGGGACCAGCAGACCCGGGACGCGCTGCGCGACGCCAACGGCTCCGTCCAGGAGCTGAACTGGCTGCCGCAGGAGGTCCGCTCGCTGTACCGCACGGCGTGGGAGCTGCCCCAGCGCGCGCTGATCGACCTGGCCGCGGCCCGGATGCCGTACATCGACCAGAGCCAGTCGCTGAACCTCTTCATGGCGGCGCCGACCATCGGCAAGCTCAGCTCGATGTACGCCTACGCGTGGAAGGTCGGTCTGAAGACCACCTACTACCTGCGCTCGCGCCCGGCCACCCGGATCGCCCAGGCTGCCTCCGGCGCCGCCCGCACCGCCGCGCCGCAGCCCGTGAACACCCCGACCCTCTCCCAGGAGGAGCAGGACGCCATCGCCTGCTCCCTGGAGAACCCCGAGTCCTGCGAGGCCTGCCAGTAATGAGCACCGAGAACCGCAAGATGCTGCTCGACCCGGGCTTCGAGCTGACCCTCCGTCCGATGCGCTACCCGTCGTTCTACGACCGGTACCGGGACGCGATCAAGAACACCTGGACCGTCGAGGAGGTGGACCTGCACTCCGACGTCGCCGACCTCGCCAAGCTCAGCGAGGGCGAGCGGCACATGATCGGCCGGCTGGTCGCCTTCTTCGCGACCGGTGACTCGATCGTCGCCAACAACGTGGTGCTGAGCCTCTACAAGCACATCAACTCCCCGGAGGCGCGGCTGTACCTGTCGCGCCAGCTGTTCGAGGAGGCCGTGCACGTCCAGTTCTACCTGACGCTGCTCGACACCTACCTGCCCGACCCGGAGGACCGCAACGCGGCCTTCGCCGCGGTGGAGAACATCCCCTCCATCCACCAGAAGGCGCAGTTCTGCTTCAAGTACATGAACGCGGTCGACCACATCGACTCGCTGCAGACCAAGGAGGACCGCCGCGCGTTCCTCCTGAACCTGATCTGCTTCGCGGCCTGCGTCGAGGGCCTGTTCTTCTACGGCGCCTTCGCGTACGTGTACTGGTTCCGCAGCCGCGGCCTGCTGCACGGCCTGGCCACCGGCACCAACTGGGTGTTCCGTGACGAGTCCATGCACATGGACTTCGCGTTCTCGGTGGTGGACACCGTCCGCGAGGAGGAGCCCGACCTCTTCGACGACCAGATGGCCAAGCAGGTCACCGAGATGCTGGAGGAGGCCGTCGAGGCCGAGCTCCAGTTCGCCCGCGACCTGTGCGGCGAGGGCCTGCCCGGCATGAACACCGAGTCGATGCGCGAGTACCTGCAGGCGGTGGCCGACCAGCGCCTGGCCCGCCTCGGCCTGCCGATCCGCTACGGCTCGAGCAACCCCTTCGGGTTCATGGAGCTGCAGAACGTCCAGGAGCTGACCAACTTCTTCGAGCGCCGGGTCTCCGCGTACCAGGTCGCCGTCGAGGGCTCGGTCTCCTTCGACGACGACTTCTAGGCCGGACAGCACGCAGGGCCGCCCCCGACCCGGGGGCGGCCCTGCGCGTACCGACGGCCCGTCAGTCGTTCGGCACGGTCGCGTACTTGGGCGTGCCCTCGGCCATCTGCCGGAGCGCGTCCTTGCGGTCGCGCTTGGACAGCCGGTCGATGTACAGGTAGCCGTACAGGTGGTCGGTCTCGTGCTGCAGGCAGCGCGCGAAGAAGCCGCTGCCCTCGACCCGGATCGGGTTGCCGTCCTTGTCCTGGCCGGTGACCGCGGCGTGGTCGGGGCGGGCCAGCTCCTGGTAGGCGGTGGGCACCGACAGGCAGCCCTCCTGCGAGTCGTCCAGGGTGCGGCGGCCGGCCGGCAGGTCCTCCAGCACCGGGTTGACCACGTGGCCGATGTGGCGCACGCCCTCGTCGTCCGGGCAGTCGTAGACGAAGACCTTCAGGTCGACGCCGATCTGGTTGGCCGCCAGGCCCACGCCCTCGGCCGCGTACATCGACTGGAACATGTCGTCGATCAGCTCGGACAGCCCGGCGTCGAACTCGGTCACCGTCTTCGTCTCACGGTGCAGCACCGGGTTGCCGACCACGGTGATCGGGCGCGCGGTGCCCCTGCTGAGGTCCGGCTCCTGACCGACCACCTTCTGGACCTGGGTCTCGTCGTGCTCGTGGTCGTGCTCGTGGTCGTGCTCGTCCGCCATGCCTCAATCCGCTCCGTGTCGATCCACTCGGGGTGTACCGGTCCAGCCTACGGGGCGGATCAGCACACTTCCTCGAGATCCCGGTACGCCCGGGTGGCCGGGGACGCCGCCACCCAGCGGTCCAGCAGGGTGCGCACCAGCGAGGCGGGCGCGGCGATCCCGCACTCCCGCTCGACCAGCCAGGACATCCCGGCGCCCGCCTGGCTCAGGTGGCTCAGGTGCCCGGGGTGCAGCGGATCGCCGTCGTCGTGCGGGTCGTGGTGCGCGGTGTGGCCGTCGTCGATCGCCATCCGGCTCTCCGAGCAGGCCCGGCACAGCAGCCGCACCGAGGACGTCCAGTCCTCCGCCGCGTACCCGGCGTCCGCGACCAGCCGCTCCAGCGCGTCCCGGTCGCCGGCGGTCGCCGCCTGCAGCAGCACCACCCAGGTCGGCACCGGCGAGGGCGCCCACAGCTCGATCTCGTCGAAGACCGGGTACGCCACCCCGTCCGCGACCCGCTCGCCGTGCGGGGCGCCGTCGTGCAGCACCACCTCGCCCCAGCGGCGGCCGGAGGACGGCAGCGGGATCGACAGCACCTCGATCCGGGCCGGGTCCAGCCGCCGGCCCCACACCACCTCGGACTCACCGTCCGGGGACAGCCGCACCGGCGTGGTGCCCAGGTCCAGCTCGATCGGGCCGTCCGCGCCGACCGCCGCGCCGGGCAGCCGCAGGCCGTACGCCTGCCAGGCCCGGCGGGCCAGCGGCCAGTCCTGCAGGGCGGTCGCGGTGATGCCGAGGTTCCACCAGTCCGGGGCGCCGTGCTGGCGGTCGAGCAGCGCGACCGCGCGCAGCCCCGCGCTGCGGGCCTGCTCCCAGTCCCGGCGGAACTTGTGCAGCAGGGCCAGGTTGAACCAGGAGTCGGACAGCCACGGCTCCAGGTCGGCCGCCATCACCAGCAGCGCCCCCGCGTCCTCGTACCGGCCGTCGCCGATCAGCGTGAAGGCCCGGTCGGTCGTCTGCCGCCAGGTGGCAGACGGCCGGTGCCGTGCGCGATGGAAGATCCTCACGTTCCGTCCCTGCCGTCGTGGTCACCGGGTGGTGTTCCCCTCTCGACCGCATCCAACCACGGCACCCACCGGCCGCGCTCCCCGCACGCCCGTTCAGTCCGCTCCGCGGACCCTGCTGCCCACTCTGGCCAGCGCGTCCAGCACCGCCGGATCGTAGGAGCGGCCCCGTTCCAGCCGCAGCCGCTCCAGCGCCTCCAGCCCCCCGGCCGGCTCCGGCACCCCGCGGCCCCGGGCCGCGGTCACCAGGTCGTCGTGCGCGTTCGCCACCCGGATGATCCGTGCCGCCAGCGGCAACGTGGTGTCCGGGCGGCCGTCCGGCAGCCGGCACGGGTCCGCCAGCCGGGCGACCTGCTGCCACACCTGGTGCGGCACGCCCGTCCGCCGGATCACCTCGCTGCCCAGCCGGGCGATCCGCTGCTGCTCGGGATCGGGCAGCAGCGCCGTCGCCCCGCCGGGCACCGGCTCCACCAGCGACAGCTGGCCGATGTCGTGCATCAGCGCCGCGTACTCCAGCAGGGCGAGGTCCCGGCTCCCCAGGCCCAGCTCGCGCCCCAGCGCGCACGCCGTGTCCGCCACCCGGCGCGCGTGCCCCGGCGTGGTGTAGCCCGCCACCTCGGTCGCCCGCGCCAGCGTCCCGATGGTCTGCCCGGTCGTGGCCCGGACCGCCGCCGCCCGCCGGAACGAGGTCTGCGCCAGCAGCAGCGGCACGCAGAACAGCGGCAGCGCCCACAGCCCCACCTCGCCCGCCAGCAGGCTCAGCAGCAGCCCGGTCGCGACGATCGCCGATCCGATCGACAGCAACGACCGCAGCCGGTCGTCCAGCGCCGCGCCGAACCGCAGGCCGGTGCGCTCCCGCTCCAGCACCGCGGCCAGCGCCGCGTCGGCCAGCGCGGCGAGCGCCGCGACGCCCGCCGGAACCACCCAGTACCCGGGCCCCGCCCCCACCAGCCGGTCGAGCACCCCGCCGTTGTACAGCGGCTGGAAGACCACCGCCGCGAACCCCACCACCAGCACCCGCTGCGCGCCGGCGGACACGTCCGCCCGCACGGCACCGCCGCCCGGGCCGGCAGTGGGGGCCGGGGCGCTCCCCCACCGCCGTTTCCGACCGGCCCGGCCGGCCCGTTCCGCCCGCCGCCGCAGCAGCCGGCCGGCCCCGGCCAGCGTCGCGCCCACCAGCGTCCCCGCCCCCGCGACCACCACCACCTGCAGCACCCCGTGCGCGGTCGGCAGCCCGCGCAGCGGCCCGAGCAGCGCGTACGCCAGCGCCGCCGCCGTCCCGATCGGCGCCTGCTCGCGGTCGCCGGGCAGGGTGACCCGGACGCACTCGCCGAGCGCCACCAGCCCGCCGAACGCCAGCGCCACCTCCGGCTCGACCAGCCCGTCCGCCGCCAGGTGGACGGCGGCCGCGCACAGCAGCAGCGCCGCCGCGCCGCGCACCGCCCCGGCCGCGGTCGGCCGGACCCGTCTCACGGGGACCCCCCGCCGGTCGACACCGCCCGCCCCTGCGCGGGCAGCCGCCGGGCCGGCTCCGGCACCCCGAGCGGGATGTCCGGCACCTCGCCGTCCCATCCGCCGGGCGGCGCGGGCTCCGGCTGCCACCCGTGCTCGCCGACCGCGACCACCAGCGCCCGCACCATCACCGGGTCGAACTGGCTGCCCGCGCACCGCTCCAGCTCCGCCACCGCCTCCTCGACCGGCCGCCCCCGCCGGTAGGACCGGGTCGAGGTCATCGAGTCGAAAGCGTCCGCCACCGAGATGATCCGGGCGAACTCCGGGATGCCGTCCCCCTCCAGCCCGTGCGGGTAGCCGCGGCCGTCCACCCGCTCGTGGTGGTGCAGGATGCCCTCCCGGGCCTCGCCGAGGAACGCCAGCTCGCGGACCAGCCGGTGCCCGAAGACCGGGTGCACCTCCACCGCCCGCCGCTCCACCTCGGTCAGCGGCCCGTTGCGCCGCAGCAGCTCGGTGGCGACCGCCAGCTTCCCGACGTCGTGCAGCGTCCCGGCGAAGTGCAGGGTGCGGACCCGCTCCTCCGCCATGCCGAGCTGGCGGGCGATCAGCACCGAGGCCCGCCCGACCCGTTCGCTGTGGCCGCGGGTGTACGCGTCCTTGATCTCCACCGCCTGCACCAGCGCCCGGACGGTCGCCCGGTGCGCGGCCTGCTCCCGGTCGCCCTGCGCCGAGACCCACGCCGAGATGGACAGCGGCAGCAGCCCCAGCACCGCGGCGAACGCCCCGTACGTGCCCTGCCAGAGCACCGCGATCATCAGCCCGCCGGCGCCGTGCAGCAGGGCCGGCGGCACCGACCCGGCCAGCCGCCGGCCGGCCCGCCCGGGGCCCGAGCGGCAGCCGGCCAGCCGCCGCATCGCCCCCACCAGCACGCCGTTGACCAGGCAGAACACCAGCACCGCGGCCAGCGCGCCGAGCGCCGCCCCGGGGAAGCGCGAACCGGCCAGCAGCCGCTCCCCGCCGAGCACGCGGAACACCGCCGCCGCGGCGAACGCGGCGAGTGCGAGCTGGGCCGCGTTCCACACCCGGCGCAGGGTGCGCGGGGCGGTGGTCGGCCCGAGCAGCGCGCCGGGCACGGCGACCAGCGCGGCCGCGGCCGGCGGCAGCATCAGCACCGCCGCGAACAGCACCGGGAAGAAACTGCCGCCGCGCGGCCCGCCCTCCGCCGGCGCCTCGGGCACGGTCCGCCCGCGCAGCCGGTACCAGAGCCGGGCGCACGGCGTGGGCGCGCCCTGGGCGAGCGACTCCAGGCAGCCGTGCAGCAGCGCCAGCAGCGCGACCCGGGGCCAGTCGACCTGCCCGTCGGAGACCGGCCACAGCAGGCAGGCCGGCACGGCGAGCAGCACCGCGGCGACGTATCCGATCGCCGGTCCGGACAGGGCCGCGCCCTCGCGTTCGCTGGCGATGTCGGCCTCCCCGCCCCGCTTCCCGGCCCTCCCGGGTGTGAGGGCCCGTCAGGAGGATAGGGCCCGGTCCGGGGGCTGGGCCGCACGATCGCGGATTGCCACGGTCGGAGCAGCGACAGCTCACTCGAACGGGTGACGGCGGAGCATCCGCGGGCGTACCGGTGCGCGAAGGCCCCGGGGCTGTGCGCCCCGGGGCCTTCGCGTCGTCCGCTCCGCTATTCCGCCGCGACCGCGGCGCCGTGCCCGGCCGAACCCTCGACCGTCACGGTGATCTCGGTGGACTCCACCACCTCGACACCCTCGCCGGACCGCTGCTTGGCGCGGATCGAGTCGATCCGGGCCAGCACCTTGGTCCGCAGGTCCACCGGAGTGTCGTCACAGCCGCAGGAACGCTTGATCAACGCTTTGATCGCCTGCTCCAGGCCGTACTTCTCCAGGCAGGGCGAGCACTCCTCGAAGTGCACGCGCAGCTTGGCGCAGTCGCCCTCGGCCATCTCGTTGTCGAGGAATTCGTAGAGGTGGTCGAGCACCTCGCCACACTCGGTCTCGTGCGGATCGCCGCAGCTCATGAGCGCGCGCCCTTCGCTTCCTGCCCTGCACCGCTGCCCGCCGGAACGAGCCCGCGCTCACGGGCGTAGTCCTCCAGCATGCCGCGCAACTGGCGGCGACCCCGGTGCAGTCGCGACATCACCGTACCGATGGGTGTACCCATGATGTCCGCGATCTCCTTGTACGCAAAGCCCTCGACATCCGCGAGATAGACCGCGATCCGGAATTCCTCCGGGATCGCCTGCAGGGCGTCCTTCACGTCGCTGTCCGGCAGGTGGTCGAGCGCCTGGGCCTCCGCCGAGCGCAGACCGGTCGACATGTGCGACTCGGCCCGGGCCAGCTGCCAGTCCTCGATCTCCTCCGCCGCGGTGCGCTGGGGCTCCCGCTGCTTCTTGCGGTACGAGTTGATGAACGTGTTGGTGAGGATGCGGTACAGCCACGCCTTGAGGTTGGTGCCCTCACGGAACTGGTGGAAGGACGCGTACGCCTTGGCGAACGCCTCCTGGAGCAGGTCCTCCGCGTCGGCCGGGTTGCGGGTCATCCGCAGCGCGGCCGAGTACATCGGATCGAGGTAGCCCAGCGCGTCGCGCTCGAAGCGCTCCCGCCGGCTCTCCTCGCTCTCGTCCGCGGACACCCGGAAGGTGTCCTCACCGATCGCCTCGGCCAGCTCGTCACCGGAGAGCGCCTCGCCCACCGGCAGACCCTCCTCGGAGTCTCCCGCGCCCGACACGGCCTCGTCCTCGGTCCCGACGACCGGACCCACCTCCTCGGCATCGCGGGCACGACCCACCGCGGGCCGACCCGAGAGCGAGGATATCGGGGCCACCGGCTTCTCGCCCGCGACAAGCCATTCCGACCAGTCGGGCACGAGCGACTGATGTGCCGCACGCTCCTCCGGCCGCTCGGGGCACGCGATCGAACCCATGGACGCTGCCTTTCACCCGGACACCATTGCTGACGGTACGAGTCAACCCCGACGGAGCCCGGTACATTCCCGGCGCGCCGCGATCCGTCAGGTCGTCCCCAGGATCCAGTCGCCGACCGCCCCGGTGATCAGCGCCAGCGTCGCCGCCTCGTCCACCGGGGCCCGCTTGGGGACCTTGAACCCGTGCGAGCCGTACGGCACCTCCACCATCCGGTGGTCCCCCGGAAGGACCGGGAACTCCCCCGGCCCGCCGAAGGTGTCCGCCCCGCCCTGCACCACCAGCGTGGGCAGTCCGGTGGACAGCAGTTCCTCGGCCCGGCTCTTCTCCGGCTTGCCCGGCGGATGCAGCGGGAACGCCAGCGCCACCACGCCCGCCGCCCCGGTCTCCCGGCCGGTCCGGCACGCCACCCGCGCCCCGGCGCTCCGGCCGCCCGCGAACACCGGCGGCCCCGCCTGCCGCACCCGCTCCATCACCGGCAGCCAGCCGGCGTCCAGCGTCCTCGGCGCCGGCGCGAGCCGCTTGCCCGCCACCCGCCACGGCTGCTCGGCGAGCACCACGGTGATCCCCCGGCCCGGCAGCACCTGCGCCAGGGCCTGCAGGTCCGCCGCCTCCACCCCGCCGCCGGCGCCGTGCCCCAGCACCACCAGTGCCTTCGCCCGCGCCGCCTCGAACCACGTCAACCGCGCATCCCCGACCGGGGTCTCCACCATCAGCTGCACATTCCGAGCCTACGGACGCCGCCCCGGGGACGTCCGCCGATCAGAACAGTGTCGTCCGGTCCTCGTCCGTCAGCTCGCGCACCAGGTCCGGCGAGTTGTTGCGGATGTTGCCGACCGCCGGCCCGACCTCGTGGACCCGCAGGGCGCCCGGACCCGGCGGCACCAGCAGGCGCCGCACCTCGTCGGGGTCGTTCAGCGAGGGGTCCAGCCAGGCGTCGAACGCATCGGCGTCCAGGAAGAGCGGCATCCGCTCGTGGATCGGGGCGAGCAGCGGCTCCGCCTCGGTGGTGACCACGGTGCAGGTGACCAGCCAGGCGTCCGGGTGGTCGGCGGGCACCGACCGGTCGCGCCAGAACTCGTACAGCCCGGCGAGCGCGAGCGGCGCCCCGTCGACCCGGCTGACGAAGTAGGGCTGCCGCGGGCCCCGCTTCCCCTCGGTGCCCGTGGTCTGCCACTCGTAGTAGCCGTCGATCGGCAGCAGGCAGCGCCGCGAGGCGAAGGCCTGCCGGTAGGAGGGCTTCTCGTGCACGGTGTCGGCCCGCGCGTTGATCATCTTCACCGCGGTCTCGGCCGACCTCGACCAGGACGGCACCAGGCCCCACCGCAGCACCCGCAGCTGCCGGACCGGCTCCCGCTCCCCCCTGGGCGCCCGGTCGAGGACCACGAACGCCGCGTCGGTCGGCGCGACGTTCCAGCTGGGGGCCAGGGTCTCGGTCGGGTCCCACTGCTGGACGCCGAAGATCTCGACCAGGTCCTCGGGCACGGTGGTGGAGGCGAAGCGTCCGCACATGGCGGCCAGCTTGCCACGCGAGCGCCTTCCGTCAGGTCGTCTTCTCATCGGAGCAACCCACTGCTACCGCCGGGCCGTCCCCTCATGGGAGGCTGCCCGTTCGGCAGCGGCTCCGAGCGGCGGAAGGCGGGAACCCGTGGACATCTCCGAGATCTGGCACCGGCTGGTGGACGTCCAGCCGGATCCGCCGCGCTGGCTGGTCCTGGGCGCGGCCGGGATCGCCCTGCTCGCGGTGGCCGTCCGCCCGCTCTGGCGGCTGAGCCGCAACGTGGTGACCATCGCGCACGAGGGCGGCCACGGCCTGGTCGCGGTGCTCACCCGCCGCCGGCTGTCCGGCATCCGGCTGCACTCGGACACCTCCGGCCTGACCCTCTCCTCCGGTCCGCCGACCGGCCCGGGCATGGTGCTGACCGCCGCGGCCGGCTACACCGCGCCGTCCCTGCTCGGCCTCGGCGGCGCCGCGCTGCTCGCCTCCGGGCACATCACCGCGCTGCTGTGGATCTCGATCGCACTGCTCGCCGGCATGCTGCTGATGATCCGCAACGCCTTCGGCGTGGTCTCGGTGCTGGCCACCGGCGGGGCGTTCCTCGCCATCTCCTGGTACGGCTCGACCGAGCTGCAGGCGGCGTTCGCGTACCTGGGCGTCTGGTTCCTGCTGCTCGCCGGGGTGCGGCCGGTGGTGGAGCTGCAGGCGAAGCGGCGCCACGGCGGGGCGCGCGACTCGGACGCGGACCAGCTGGCCCGGCTGACCGGGGTGGGCGCGATCCTCTGGGTGACGCTCTTCCTGGTGCTCTCCCTCGCCTGCCTGCTGGCGGGCGCCACCTGGCTGGTCTCCGGCACCTGACAGGCCCGGGTCGGGGAACGCCCCGCCCTCCCGCCGCGCCCATAGACTTGGCGCATGACCGAGACCCTGTGGCCCGCTCCCGTCGCCACCGCCGCCGTGGACGCGACCGTGACCATCCCCGGCTCCAAGTCGGCGACCAACCGCGCGCTGGTGCTGGCCGCCCTGGCGGACGGCCCGGGCTGGGTGCGCCGGCCGCTGCGCAGCCGCGACTCGCAGCTGATGGCGGACGGCCTGCGGGCGCTCGGGGTGACCGTCGAGGAGACGGTCAACGCGGCCAGCGGCGGCACCGGCGGCGGCGAGGCGTGGCGGGTCATCCCGGCCGCCCAGCTGCACGGCCCGGCCCAGGTGGACGTGGGCAACGCCGGCACGGTGATGCGCTTCCTGCCGCCGGTCGCGGCGCTCGCGGACGGCGCGGTCCACTTCGACGGCGACCCGCGCTCGTACGAGCGCCCCCAGCACGGCGTGATCAACGCGCTGCGCGCCCTCGGTGCCCGGATCGACGACGGCGGCCGCGGCGGCTTCCCGCTGACCGTGCACGGCACCGGCGCGCTGGACGGCGGCCCGGTCGACGTGGACGCCTCCTCCTCCTCGCAGTTCATCTCCGCCCTGCTGCTCTCCGGCGCCCGCTTCAACAACGGCGTGGAGATCCGCAACATCGGCGGGACGGTCCCCTCGCTGCCGCACATCCGGATGACCGTCGACATGATCCGCAAGGCCGGCGGCCAGGTGGACGCCCCCGAGGACGGCGGCGAGAAGGACATCTGGCGGGTCACCCCGGGCGCACTGCTCGGCCGCGACCTGGTGGTCGAGCCGGACCTGTCCAACGCCGCGCCGTTCTTCGCCGCCGCGCTGATCACCGGCGGCCGGGTGACCGTCCGGGACTGGCCGAAGCACACCTACCAGCCGGGCGACCAGCTGCGCAAGATCTACACCGCGATGGGCGGCTCGTGCCGCTTCTCCGACGAGGGCCTGGAGTTCACCGGCACCGGCAAGGTGCACGGCATCGAGGTCGACCTGCACGACGTCGGCGAGCTCACCCCGGTGATCGCCGCGGTCGCCGCGCTGGCCGACTCCGAGTCGCACCTGTACGGCATCTCGCACCTGCGCCTGCACGAGACCGACCGGCTCGCCGCGCTCGCCAAGGAGATCAACGACCTGGGCGGCGACGTCACCGAGACCGAGGACGGCCTGCGGATCCGGCCGCGCCCGCTGCACGGCGGTGTCTTCCACACCTACGAGGACCACCGGCTGGCCACCGCCGCCGCGGTGATCGGCCTCGCGGTGGAGGGCGTCCAGGTCGAGAACGTGGCCACCACGGCCAAGACCCTGCCCGACTTCCCGCAGATGTGGGCCGACCTCCTCGGCCAGGGCTGACGGGGGACGACGAGCATGCGCCGCTACGGCAAGGACGCCGACGAGGACGACATCCGCAACCGCCCGGGTCGCAAGGGCTCCCGCCCCCGCACCCGGATCCGGCCCAAGCACGAGGACGCCGCGGACGCGATGATCCTCACCGTGGACCGGGGACGGCTGACCTGCCTGGTCGACGGCGGCACCAAGCAGGAGCGGCAGGTCGTCGCCATGAAGTCCCGCGAGCTGGGCCGCAAGGGCGTGGTGGTCGGCGACACCGTCGGTGTGGTCGGCGACCTCTCCGGCGAGCCGGACACCCTCGCCCGGATCGTCCGGGTCTCCGAGCGCAGCTCGGTGCTGCGCCGCACCGCCGACGACGACGACCCGTACGAGCGGATCGTCGTCGCCAACGCCGAGCAGATGGCCATCGTCACCGCGCTGGCCAACCCGGAGCCGCGGCCGCGGCTGATCGACCGCTGCCTGGTCGCCGCGTACGACGCCGGGATGGAGCCGCTGCTCGTCCTCACCAAGTCCGACCTGGCCTCGCCGGAGCAGTTGCTGGAGTCGTACGCGACGCTCGGCATCCGCTACGTGGTGACCCGCCAGGACGAGCTGGAGACGGCCGGCGCCGAGGCGGTGCGCGAGCACCTGCGCGGGCGGACCACGGTCTTCATCGGGCACTCCGGTGTCGGCAAGACCACCCTGGTCAACGCGCTGGTGCCGGAGCGCCGGCGGTCCACCGGGCACGTCAACGCGGTCACCGGGCGCGGCCGGCACACCACCGTCTCCGCGCTGGCGCTGCGGCTGCCCCCGCCGCCCGGCGCCAAGCCCGGCTCGAAGAAGGCGCTGGACCCGGGCTGGGTGATCGACACCCCGGGCTTCCGCTCCTTCGGCCTCTCCCACATCGACCCGTCCCGGGTGATCCTGGCCTTCCCCGACCTGGAGCCCGGCACCGTCGAGTGCCCGCGCGCCTGCAGCCACGACGAGCAGGACTGCGCGCTGGACGCCTGGGTCGCCGACGGCCACGCCGACCAGGCCCGCTTGTACTCGCTGCGCCGCCTGCTGTCGACCAAGGAAGCCCACGAGGGCGACTGACGTGTCGAGGTGTCGGATCCGGATCGGCTGGCGATCATAGGAAGGTCAGCCGATTCCCCTCCGACAGGGAGACAACCCGATGGCATGGGCCATGGTGATCCTCGCCGGTCTGCTGGAGACGGGCTTCGCGGTCAATCTCAAGCTGAGCGACGGTTTCACCAAGCTCTGGCCCACCATCAGCTTCTGCGTCTTCGCCCTCGGCAGCTTCGGCCTGCTCACCCTGTCGCTGAAGACACTCCCGGTGGGAAGCGCCTACGCGGTCTGGACCGGCATCGGGGCGGCCGGCACCGCCGTCTACGGCATGGTCTTCCTGGGGGAGTCGACGAGCACCCTGAAGCTGGTCTCGATCACCCTGGTGATCGCCGGCGTGATCGGTCTCCAGCTCAGCGGCAGCGGCCACTGAGTCCGCTAGGGTTCGGGCATGGCCGACTACCACGACGATCTCCGACTCGCCCACGTCCTCGCCGACTCGGCCGACTCGATCACCATGGAGCGCTTCAAGGCCCTGGACCTGAAGGTCGAGACCAAGCCCGACCTGACGCCGGTCAGCGACGCCGACAAGGCCGCCGAGGAGCTGGTGCGCAGCGTGCTGCAGCGGGCCCGCCCGCGCGACGCGGTGATGGGCGAGGAGTACGGCCTGCAGGGCACCGGCCCGCGCCGCTGGGTGATCGACCCGATCGACGGGACGAAGAACTACGTACGCGGTGTCCCGGTCTGGGCGACGCTGATCGCGCTGCTGGAGGAGCAGCCGGACGGCGAGCTGCAGCCGGTGGTCGGCATAGTCTCCGCCCCCGCGCTGAACCGCCGCTGGTGGGCGGCCAAGAACCTGGGCGCGTTCGCCGGCCGCAGCCTGGCGAAGGCGAGCCGGATCGGCGTCTCCAAGGTGTCCCGGATCGAGGACGCCTCGCTCTCCTACTCCTCGCTGTCCGGCTGGGAGGAGCGCGGCCGCCTCGACCCGTTCCTGGACCTGACCCGGGCCTGCTGGCGGACCCGCGCGTACGGCGATTTCTGGTCGTACATGATGGTCGCCGAGGGCGCGGTGGACATCGCCGCCGAGCCGGAGCTGAGCCTGTGGGACATGGCGGCGCCGTGCATCGTGGTGCAGGAGGCCGGCGGCCGGTTCACCGGCCTGGACGGCTTCGACGGCCCGAACGGCGCCGACGCGGTCGCCTCCAACGGCCTGCTGCACGCGGAGGCGCTGCACCGCCTGTCGGTCTGACGGATCGACAGCGGGGTTTCGGACGCGGGTCTCCGGGGTTTCCGGCGGCCCGCTTCGGCGTTCCGGCGGCGCTGAGCCGGGCGCAACCCCGGTGCAACCGGCGGCCCCTAGGCTCGGTCGGGCCAAGGGCCGGCACCGCGGCCGGCCCCCGTTCCCCCGTGCGCCACCCCGCCGGGCTGCTGCTTGGGGGGCTCCCCTGTGCGTACGCTCCGCACGATCCGCCACCGGCTGGCGCTGCTGCTCGCCCTGCCCACCGGCGCCCTGGTGGTGCTGGCCGCGACGGGTACCGCCGCGCAGGCCGGCCGGTACGCCGAGGCCGGCCGGACCGGTGACCGGGTGGCCGTGGTGGCCGGTACCGAGGACCTGGTCCGCGAACTCCAGCGCGAGCGCGGGCTGACGGCCGGCCTGCTCGGCGGCGAGGAGGGCTTCCGGGCGCAGCTCGGCGCCCGGCGGGCGGCGGCCGACCAGGCCCGGCAGGCCCTGGACCGGCTCCTCGCCGGCGACCCGCCGGGCGCCGAGCAGGTGCGCCGTGCGCTGGCGCCGCTGACCGGGCTGGCCGCCCTGCGCGGCCGCGCGGACACCGGGACGGCCACCCGCACCGAGGCGCTCGCCTTCTTCACCGACGCGGTCACCGGCCTGACCGCGGCCGCCTTCACCGACACCACCGGCGGCGCCGACCCGCAGCTGGCGGCCGCGCTCGCCACGCTGCGCTCGCTGGCGGACGCCACCGAGGCCGCGGCCCTGGAGCGCGGCACGCTCAACGGCGTGCTGGCGGCGGGCGCCTTCCGGGGCGGCGACTACCCCGCGTTCGTGCGGATCACCGCGGTGAAGGGCGCCGCGCTGGACCGGGTGCCGCGCACCGCGACCGCGGCCCGGACCGGCTCGCTGGACGCGGCGCTGCGCACCCCGGCCGCCACCGCGGTCGCGGGCATGGAACAGCAGGCCCTGAACGGCTTCGCCGCCGAGCGGCTGCCGGTCCGCGCGGCGGACTGGTGGCAGGCGGCGTCCACCCTGGTGGACGACCTGCACCGGGTGGAGTCGGAGGCCGCCGCGGAGGCCCGGGCCCGGGCCGCGGCGCTGCGCTCGGCGGCGCTGCGCGGGCTGCTGCTGGACGTCGGCCTGGCGCTGGCGGCGGTCGCCGGGACGGCGGCGCTCGGCCGGCTGGCCACCCGGTCGGTCACCCGCCCGGTGGCGGCGCTGGTCGCCGGGGCCGAGGAGCTGGCCGAGTCGGTCCTGCCGGCCGCGGTGGCGCGGGCCCAGGAGGGCGGGGCGGCCGGGCCGACCGCGCCGACCGCCGTCGGCGGGCCCGCGGAGCTGGTGGCGCTCGGCGCCGCGCTGGACCGGGTCTCGGCGACCGCGGTGCGCCTCGCGGTCGAGCAGTCGGCGCTGCGCCGCAACACCGCCGAGTCGCTGGCCAACCTGGGCCGCCGCAACCAGACGCTGGTCACCCGTCAACTCGGCTTCCTGTCGGCGCTGGAGCGCGGCGAGCACGACCCGGGGGTGCTGGCCAACCTGTTCGAGCTGGACCACCTGGCCACCCGGATGCGGCGCAACGCCGAGTCGCTGCTGGTGCTGGTCGGCGAGGTGAGCCCGCGCCGCTGGGAGCTGCCGGTCGGGATGGGCGACGTGATCCGCTCGGCGCTCGGCGAGGTGGAGGACTACCGGCGGGTGGTGCTGCGTCAGGTGGACGAGGCCCGGCTGGACGGCGGGGCGGTCGCCGAGGTCGCCCACCTGCTGGCCGAGCTGATCGAGAACGCGCTGGCCGCCTCGCCGCCGGACACCGACGTGGAGGTCTGGGCCCGGCGCGGCTCCGGCGGCTACCTGGTGGCGGTGGTGGACCGGGGCCGCGGCATGGCGGACGGCGAGCTGGAGCTGGCCAACGCCCGGTTGAGCGGCCGGGAGAGCTTCCTGGTCGGCCGGGACGGGCTGCTGGGCCACTACGTGGCGGGCCGGCTGGCGGCCCGGCTGGGGGCGCGGGTCCGGCTGACGCCCTCGCCGGTGAACGGGGTGACGGCGAGCGTGCTGCTGCCGGAGGGCCTGCTGGCCCGGGCGGAGGTGCCGGCGTGAGCGGGTCCGGCTTCGAGCAGGGCGAGGTGGTCCGCCCGTTCGTGGTGACGGCGGGGCGGACCCGGCCGGTCCGCGAGGAGCTGCGGATCGAGACGCTGGTGTCGGCGGCGCCCGCCGCGCTCTCGGCGCCGCTCGGCTTCGAGCGCCACCGGATCGTCGAGCTGTGCCAGTACCCGCGCTCGGTGGCGGAGCTGGCGGCGCTGCTGCCGGTGCCGCTCGGGGTGGCCAGGGTGCTGGTGGCCGACCTGGCGGCGGAGCGGTACGTGACGGTCCACGAGCAGCTCGCGGGCGACCCGTCCGTGGCGCTGCTGGAGCGGATCAGGGACGGGCTGCTGCGGCTGTGAATGGTCGCGGGCCCCGGGGAGCACCACGCATCCCGGGGCCCGCAGTCGTGGGCGTTACTTCTGCTTGCGCAGCTCGCGCACCGTCTCCTCCAGGCGGCGGCCGTAGTCGGCGTCCGCCTTGCGGAAGTTCTCGATCGCCCGCTCGACGATGTCGTCGCGGTCGGCGGAGACCTTGGCGATGAAGCCGCCGAGGCCCGCGATCAGGCGCTGCTTCTCGTCCTCGGCCATCAGCCGGTAGAGGTTGCCGGCCTGCACGAAGTCGTCGTCCTCGGCGTGCGAGGGCGCGACGTGGTTGCCGGTCAGGCCGTTGACCGGGACGGCGGCCCAGAGCGGACGGCCGGTCTGCACCGGGCCGCCGAAGGTGTTGGGCTCGTAGTTCTTCCGGCGGCCGTGGCGGCCGTCGTAGAGGTGGCCGTCGCGGCTGTTGGTGCGCGCCTCGGTGGCGTGCGGGCGGTTGACCGGCAGGTGGTCGGCGTTGATGCCGACGCGGTAGCGGTGGGCGTCCGCGTAGGCGAACAGGCGGCCCTGCAGCATCTTGTCCGGGGACGGGCCGATGCCGGGCACGAAGTGGCCCGGGGAGAAGATCGACTGCTCGACCTCGGCGAAGATGTTGTCGGGGTTGCGGTTGAGCTCCAGCCTGCCGATCTCGATCGGCGGGTAGTCCTCGTGCGGCCAGACCTTGGTCAGGTCGAACGGGTTGAAGCGGTAGGTCGCCGCGTCCGCCGCCGGCATGATCTGGACCTGCACGGTCCAGGTCGGGAAGTCGCCGCGCTCGATCGACTCGCGCAGGTCGCGCTGGTGGCTGTCCGGGTCCTCGCCGGCCAGCCGGTTGGCCTCGTCCTGGGTGAGGTTCTTGATGCCCTGGTCGGTCTTGAAGTGGTACTTCACCCAGAAGTACTCGCCGGCCTCGTTCTCCCACTGGAAGGTGTGCGAGCCGTAGCCGTTGAGGTGGCGGTAGGACGCCGGGATGCCGCGGTCGCCGAACAGCCAGGTCACCTGGTGGGTCGACTCGGGCGACAGGCCCCAGAAGTCCCAGACGTTGTCCGCCTCCTGCGAGCCGGTGTACGGGTCGCGCTTCTGGGTGTGGATGAAGTCCGGGAACTTGATGGCGTCCTTGATGAAGAACACCGGGGTGTTGTTGCCGACGAGGTCGTAGTTGCCCTCCTCGGTGTAGAACTTCAGCGCCCAGCCGCGCGGGTCGCGCACCGCGTCCGCCGCGCCGAGGTTGCCCGCCACCGTGGAGAAGCGCAGGAACGTCTCGGTCTGCTTGCCGACCTCGGACAGGAACTTCGCCCGGGTGTACGCCGTGACGTCCGCGGTCACCGTGAAGGTGCCGTACGCGCCGGCGCCGCGGGCGTGCACGACGCGCTCCGGGATCCGCTCGCGGTTGAAGTGCGCGAGCTTCTCGAACAGCAGCTGGTCCTGGATCAGCGCCGGGCCGCCGACGCCGGCGGTCTCGGTGTTCTGGTTGTCCGCCACGGGAGCGCCGGACTCCGTGGTGAGGGTGGGACGCAGCTCGTCCTGGGTGGTCATCGGGTATTGCCTCCGCATTGTCCGGTCGGAACGACTCGATCCTAACTTGGACTTTGTCTAAGTCAACACTGGAACCAAGTTCGGATCGTCGCTTAGTCTGTGCTCATGAGCGACCTGTTGGAACGACTTCGCGGACGGGGCTGGCGCCTGACTTCGCAGCGCCGGGTGGTCGCCGAGGTACTCGACGGTGATCATGTCCACCTCACGGCGGACGAGGTGCACGCCCGCGCGGTGGAGCGGCTCCCCGAGATCAGCCGGGCGACCGTCTACAACACGCTGGGCGAGCTGGTCACCCTCGGCGAGATCCTGGAGGTCTCCACCGACGGCCGGGCCAAGCGCTACGACCCGAACGCCCACCACGCCCACCAGCACCTGGTCTGCTCCGGCTGCGGGGCCATCCGCGACGTCCACCCCCAGGGTGACCCGCTCTCCGCCCTCCCGGCCGCCGAGCGCTTCGGGTTTGTCATCTCCAGCGCCGAGATCACCTACCGCGGCCTGTGCCCGGACTGCTCGGGCCAGGCCCGGTAGGCACTGTTCAGGCCCGGTAGGGCCTGTTCAGGCCTGGTGGAGGCCGGCGCCGCCGCCGGCCGCGGCGCGCTCCAGCACGTCCGCCAGCTCCTTCGGCGCGGACAGCATCGGGTAGTGACCGGTCGGCAGCTCGAAGAAGGTCACCCCCGGCTCCGCCAGCTTGGCGAACCGCGGCATGCCGGTCGCGTGCAGCGACCGGGCGAACTCGATGCTCAGCCCGCTCGCCAGGCAGAACACCCCGGTGGTCGGCACCCGCAGCCACGCCCCGGTCAGCTCGATCGGGTCGGTGACCGTCCGCACCGGCTGCGGGGTGGCCAGCCGCTTCCAGCGCTCGTGCTCCGCCTCCGGCACGGCGTGCACCGCCGGGATCTCCTTCGGCACCGGGACGACGTCCCCCGTCACGCCCGACAGCAGGTCCACCTGCGGCATCGACAGCACCAGCGACTCGCCCGACTCCGGGTAGCCGGAGTCCACGAAGACCACCCGCGACACCAGCTCCGGCCGCCGGTCCACCGCGCCGACGGACGGGAACGCCCCGTAGCTGTGCGCCACCAGCACCGTCCCCGGCCCCTCGGCGGCGAGCACCGCCGCCACCGCGTCCACGTGGTCCGCCAGCCCGGCCGTCGGCTCCGCCGGCAGCGTCACCGCCACCGCCCGGTGCCCCGCGGCCTCCAGCTCGGCGGCCACCGCCTCCCACGCCCAGCCGCCCATGAACAGCCCGGGCACCAGAACGAACGTCGTCATGACACACACCCCTCTCGGCCGGCCGCGCCCTGCGGCCGATCGAGAAGGTACGACCTCCCCCAGGGGGAGATTCCAGCCCTCGCGGGGGCGGGCGCTACGCGCTCAGCTCCGAGTGCAGCGCACCGAGCAGCCGCGCCGCCCGCTCCGCCACCTCGGCCGGCCCGTACTCGGCGGCCCGCTTGCACCAGTTCTCCGCCTGCACCGGCTCGCCGCGGCGCAGCGCGAGCAGCGCGAGCCGCAGCGCGGCCCGCCCGTGCCCGGCGTCGGCGGCCCTGGTGTACCAGAGCATCGCCTCCGCCTCGGCGTCCTGCCGGGCCAGCAGCAGCCCGAGGTTGAACGCGGCGCTGCGGCTGCCCGCCTCGGCGGCCCGCCGGTACCAGCTCTCGGCGATCTGGAGCGCCCCGCGCTCGGCCGCCCGGACGCCCATCCGGACCTGCGCCCGGCGGTGCCCGGCGTCGGCGGCGACCGCGTACCAGTGCTCGGCCTCCGCGTCGGCGTCGCCGCGGCGGTCGAGCATCGAGGCGAGCCGGAACGCGCCCTCCGCGGAGCCGCCGCCGGCCGCCTGCCGGTAGCGCTCCAGGGCGCCCGTCAGGTTGCCGCGCTGCTCCTGGGCGACGGCCAGCTGCAGCGCCGCCTCGCCGTGCCCCTCGGCGGCCGCCCGCGCGTACCACTCCTGGGCGTGCCGGTGCTCGCCGCGCCCGGCGTGCAGCACGCCCAGGTTGAAGGCGCCGTCGACGCTGCCGGCCTCCGCCGCCTTGGAGAACCACGGCTCGGCCCCGGACTCGTCGCCGCGCTGCAGCAGCAGCACGGCGAGCGCGTTGCAGGCCTCGCGGTGCCCGGCGTAGGCGGCCTTGCGGTACCACTGCTCGGCCTGGGTGTCGCGCCCGGCGCCCGCGCACAGCAGGCCCAGGTTGAAGGCGCCGTTGTGGTCGCCGGCGTCCAGCGCCATGCGGTACCAGCGCTCGGCCTCGGCGGCCTCGCCCCGGCCGGCGTGCAGCGCGCCGAGCGCGTTGGCGGCGGTGCCGTCCCCGGCCTCGGCGGCCTCCTGCCACCAGTCGGCAGCGGCGGCGGCATCCCCTGCGTCGCGCAGCAGGAAGCCGAGGGCGCAGGCGGCCCGCGGCTCGCCGTTCTGCGCGGACTGCCGGTACCAGCGGGCGGCCTCGTCGAGGCAGCCGGGCTCCTCGGCGGCCCGCTCCTCGAGCAGCACGCCGAGCCGCAGCGCGGCGCGGGCGTGGCTGCGCGCGGCGGCGGTGCGGTACCAGGTCTCGGCGGTCTCCTTGTCGCCGGCGGCCTCGCGCATCCGGGCGAGCCGGTACGCGGCCTCGCGGTGGCCGGAGTCGGCGGCGAGCTTGAACCAGCGCTCGGCGCGGACGTCCCGCCGGTGCTCCATCAGGTCGCCGAGCGCGTACGCGCCCAGCGGGTGGCCGTGCTCGGCGGCGAAGTGCAGCCAGTACTCGGCGGCCTCCTCCTCGCCCTGGTCGCGCAACTGCAGGCCGAGCGCGTGGGCGGCCGGCGCGGAGCCGGCCACGGCGGCCTGCCGCCACCACTGGGCGGCCTCGGCCCGGTGGCCCTGCTGGTGCAGCAGCACCCCGAGGTTGTTGGCGGCGGCGCGCAGCCCGGCGGCGGCGGCCCGGCGCAGGTACGGTTCGGCGTCGGCGAGGTCGCCGCGGCGCAGCAGCAGCGCGCCGAGCTGGCTCGCGGCGTTCGGGTCGCCGTCGTCGGCGGCGGTGCGATGGCGGGCCTCCAGGGCGGCCTGCTCGCGGGCGGCGAGCACGGTCTCGAAGCTGGCGGCCTGCTCGGGCTCGTCGACGACCAGGGCGGCGCGGTGCGGCGCGGCGGTGTCGGCCACCTGCCGGGCCGTCAGGTGGACCAGGCTCTCCGGGCCGTAGCCGGCCGAGGTGCGCTGCCCGGGCAGCGTGCGGTTCGGGTCGTCGGGGCTCTGGGCCCAGGACTCGGTGTCGACGTCCGTGTGTGCGCGACCCGGCAGCTCTTCTCCCGTCCCGTTCCTGCCGATAAGCTTCATGCCGACTCCCGCTCCCCCCGAGTGCCGAGCCTTTGGCCGGGGGCGCCACGGAGCCGACGGCCGGTCAACGGCCTTGCCCCGTCCCCCATGTGGTCCATCGTCGCATCACCCGCAACCCGCGTACACCGGCTCCGACCGAATTGGGCGGAGCGGGGCCGAAGCCCGGCGAGATTGCTTCAGCGCTTTGTCGATTTCCCGACACTTGAGCCCCACAAACCCCGGCCACGCATAGTACCGGAGTCGATCACCACTTCTCCCCCACAATTGGCGCCGGACACGGCAGCGGACATGCCGAAGGCCCGGAGGCGAGCCTCCGGGCCTTCGTGCTACTGAGTAGCGGGGACAGGATTTGAACCTGCGACCTCTGGGTTATGAGCCCAGCGAGCTACCGAGCTGCTCCACCCCGCGTCGGTGGTTAAACCATAGCACGGTCGCGGGGTGAACCAACAATCGGTTGTCGCAGCTCAGGGGCTCGCGCTCGGCGAGGGCGAGGCCGCGGGCGACGGCGAGGACGCGGGCGCGCCGGCCTTCGCCTGGGCGTCGGCGGCCGCCTTCAGGGCGTCGCCGAGCGCCTTCTGGGCCACGCCGTACGCCGCCCAGTCGCCGGCCCGCTGTGCGGCCAGCGCGTCGTCGTACGCCTTCTGGGCCGCCGCCAGCGCCTTGGTCAGCTCGGGACCGGCGGTGCCACCGGGTGTGGTGGTGCCGGGCGTGGTGGGAGTGGTGGGGGCGGTCGGTGTGGTGGTCGCGCCGGACGCGGCGCCCGACAGGACCTTCTCCAGCGCCTTGGCGAGGTTGTCCTCCAGGGCGACCGAGTTGCCGTAGACCGCGAGCACCTTCTGCAGCACCGGCGCCTTGGCGCTGCGGCCGAGCAGGTACACCGGCTCGACGTTGAGGAAGCCGCCGCCGACCGGGAGGGTCAGCAGGTTGCCGTACTCGATGTCGGAGTCGGTGCCGGTCTTCAGCAGGGTCAGCTGGTTGGCCACCGCCGGGTCGGAGTTGAGCTTCGCCTGGGTCAGCTTGGGCCCGAGCGCGCTGGATCCGGTCGGCACCTTGAGGATGCGCATCGTGCCGTAGTCCGGCCCGGGGTCGGCGTTGACCGCCACGAAGGCCGCCAGGTTGTCGCGGCCGCTGGGCACGAACGAGGTGGTCAGCGAGAAGGTGGCGTCCTGCTGGTCGGGCATCCGGACCGTCAGGTAGTACGGCGGCTGCACCTCGCCCGAGTTGGTGGTCGGGTCGACCGGCACCTGCCAGATGTCGGTGCCGTTGAAGAAGCTGGTCGCGTCGGTCATGTGGTACTGGCCGAGCAGGTCGCGCTGCACCTTGAAGAGGTCCTGCGGGTAGCGCAGGTGCGGCAACAGGTCGGCCGGGATGGCCGTCTTCGCCTCCACCGTGCCGGGGAACGCCTTCATCCAGGTCTTCAGCACCGGGTCGGTCTCGTCCCACTGGTAGAGGGTGACCTCACCGGTGTACGCGTCGACCGTGGCCTTCACCGAGTTGCGGATGTAGTTGACCTTGTTGACCGCGGTCAGGGTGCGGCCGCGGGCGTCGGTCAGCGAGTCCTTGGTGACGTCGCCCAGGGTGGTCTTCGAGGAGAACGGGTAGCCGTCCGAGGTGGTGTAGCCGTCCAGCACCCAGACCAGCCGGCCGCCCTGCACCACCGGGTACGGGTCGGCGTCGATCGACAGCCACGGCGCGACCTTCTCCACCCGCTCCTTCGGGGTGCGGTCGTAGAGGATCCGCGCGCCGTCCTTGATCGCCCCGGAGTAGAGGATCTGCGGCTCGGCGAACTTCACCGCGTACGCGGCCCGGGTCAGCGCGTTGTCCAGCGAGACGCCGCTGCCGCCGTTGTAGGTGAAGGACTGCACCGCGCCGGACTCGGAGGTGTAGTCGATCTCCGACATCCCGGCGCCGCCGACGATCGAGTAGCCGGCGGTCTTCTCGCCGTAGTACACCCGCTGCTCGTAGGTGCCGAGGGTGCCGGTGGTCGGCAGCGACTGCTCGGTGTAGACCGGGTTGCCGTTCTTGTCGACCTGGTTGCCCTTGGCCGCGACGACGCCGTAGCCGTGGGTGTACTGGAAGTGGTCGTTGATGAAGTTGCGCTGCTGGACCCCGCTCAGGTCCAGCTCGCGCACGCCCAGCACGGTGTCCTGCTGGCCGTACCGGTCGACGTCCAGCGTCCGCGGGAAGGCGTAGTACTTCCGCAGCGCCTCGTTCTGCTGGAAGGTCGGCGACACCACGTTCGGGTCCAGCAGCCGGATGTCGGCGATGGTCTGGGCGTCCGGCTTGACCGCGTCGGCACTGGTCGTGCCCTTCGGGTCGTACGGCTGCGACTCGCTCGCGGAGATGCCGTACGCCTGCCGGGTCGCGTCGATGTTCTTCTGGATGTACGGCGTCTCCTTGGCCTGCTCGTTCGGCTTGACCTGGAACTGCTGCACGATCGCCGGGTAGACCCCGCCGATCAGCACCGCGGAGAGCGCCATCAGGCCGAAGCCGATCAGCGCCGGCGCCCAGGTCCGCCGGATCGGGGTCAGGAAGAACAGCAGCGCGCAGATGATCGCCACGAAGAACAGGATGGTCTTGGCCGGCAGGAACGCGTTGGCGTCCACGTAGCGCAGGCCGGTCCAGCCGTCGACCTGCTTGTACGAGCCGGTCTTCACCACCAGCGCGTACCGGTCCAGCCAGTACGCCACCGCCTTCAGCAGCACGAAGACACCCAGCAGCACCGCCAGGTGCCCCTGCGCGCCGCGGCTGGCCCGCCGGCCGGGGCCCTGCAGGCGCAGGCCGCCGTACAGGTAGTGCACCAGCACCGACGCCAGCAGCGAGACGATCACCGCGCTGAACGCGAAGCCCAGCAGGAACTCGTACCAGGGCAGCTCGAAGGCGTAGTACGAGACGTCCAGGTGGAACTGACTGTCCTTCACGCCGAACGGAGTCTCGTTGGTCCACAGCATCCACGTGCGCCACTGGCCGGAGGCCGCGGCGCCGGCGGCCGCGCCGATCAGCAGCGCGACGCCGATCAGCGCCCAGCGGCGGAACGGGGCGATGCCCATCCGGTAGCGGTCCAGCGACTGCTGCTCCACCGACATCGCGGCCAGCGGCGGCCGCAGCCGGTACGCCAGCCAGATGTTGGCGCCCACGACGACGGCCATCAGCACGCCGAACACCGCGAACAGCGCCGCCTTGGTCAGCAGCTGCGAACGGAACACCGAGGAGTAGTCGACGGACTTGAACCACAGCCAGTCGGTCCACAGCCCGGAGACCATGACGAACAGCAGGAAGAGCGCCACCAGGACGCCCAAGGTCAGCAGCAGCACCTTGGTCCGGCGGGACGGCGGCCCGACTCTCGCTCGGAATCCGGGCCCCGGGCCCGGGCGGTCCGGCATCTGGAAGGTCAAGGCTCCACCTCGGCTGTGTCGTGTCGTTGTCGTGGTCTCTCGGTCTCCTGTGCAACTTAATCGGTCTTTACCGGAGTTCCCACGGATTGCGTCGGAGTTCAGGAGCCCGCCCCCGCCGTGTGAGGATTGGGGCATGTCCGAAGCCCCTGACCTTTCCGCCGCCGCCGGCCTGCCGGCCGCGACTCCGCTCACCCGGGCCGCGCTGGAGATCGACGAGCACGCCTCCTCCCTCGGCTGGGACATGCCCGCCCGGCTGTTCGCCCTGGTCGACAACGCCCAGATGCTGAAGGCGAATCCGAGGCTCGCCAAGCAGCTCGGCCTGACCGACAACCCGACCGGCCTCACCCCGGTCGAGCAGGAGGAACTGCCCGCCGGGATGGAGCTGGACAAGTTCCTCGGCACCATCGCCTGGCCCGACGGCGTGGTCGGCTGCGCCCTGGTGGTCGAGCGGCTGATGCTGCCACCCGGTGCCGAGTCCTCCCGGCCGAAGAACGCCAGCGAGAAGGAGATCGCCGCCTGGATCGCCGAGCACCCTCAGCGCCAGGAGGTGCGGATCACCGCCGCCGTCCTGCGCGACGGTGCCAAGGAGTGCGCCCTGCGGCTGCGCGAGAAGGACGTCGCCCGCGAGGTCCTCACCGGCCCCGACCTGGTCCCCAACCTGACCGGGGCGCTGCTCGCCACCTTCTCCTGACGGGTGTGGACGCCCCGCCGGGGGCGTTCACTTCGCGCAGCTCGGCAGGTCGGCCTTCTCGCCGGCCTTGATCTTCCCGAGGGCGTCCATCGCGTGGCCGAGGGTGTCCACCTTCACCAGGGTCAGCCCGTCCGGGGTGTTCTTCACGGCCTCGGTGCAGTTCTCCGCCGGGGTGAAGAAGTACTCGGCGCCCTTGTCGCGGGCGGCGATCAGCTTCATCTGGATGCCGCCGATCGGCCCGACCTCGCCGTTGTCGGTGATCGTCCCGGTGCCGGCCACGAACTTGCCGCCGGTCAGGTCGTCCGGCGTCAGCTTGTCGATGATCCCGAGCGCGAACATCAGGCCGGCGCTGGGCCCGCCGACGTCCTGCAGCCCGATGTCGATGGTGAACGGGTAGGTGTGCACCGCCGCCGGCGTGATCCCGACGATCGCCCGGTCCCCGTCGGGCGCCTTCGCCGTGGTGATCGGCACCTGCACCTCGTCCGCCGCCGTGTGCGTCGGGCCCGCCTTGTCGTGCGGCACGACGGTGAAGACCGTCGTCTCGCCCGGCTTGTGCTTGGTGACCTGCTCGGCGACACCCTCCCGGGTGGTGACCTTGGTGCCGTCCACCGCGATGATCTGGTCGCCCGCGTGCAGCTTGCCCTCGGAGGGGCCGCCGGAGCTGACCGCCCGCACCCGGATCTCGGTGCCGACCGGGATGCCCAGCTGGTTGAGCGCCGCCGTCTTGGCGCTGTCCTCGGAGGAGGCGAACTCCTCCGCGTTCTGCTCCTGGGCCTCCTGGTCGGTCTGGCCCTCGGGGTAGACGTTCTCGTGCGGCACCACCAGCACGTCGTCGCGCAGCCAGCCGACCACCGCCGAGACCAGGCTCGGCTCGTAGTTGGCGCCGGTGACCTGGACGGTCGTCATGTTGAGGTGCCCGGAGGTCGGGTACGTCTCGTGCCCGGTGATGGTGATCACCGGCTCGCCGCTCCGGTCCTGCTGGCCGAGCGTGTTGTAGGTCGGCCCGGGGCTCATCTCCGTGTACGGCACCTTCATCAGCACGGAGGCGCAGAGCAGGCCTATCAGCAGGAGCGTGGCGGCGAGCATCGTCGCGGAGCGGCGTGGCATGGGTCCGACAGTACGGGACAACCGCTTCCGCGTGCCCTCCGGGTGGCGCGCCGGATCACTCGCCGACGCGTTCACCGGACCCGCCGGCGGCGGTGCTGCGCTCCATCGCGGCGAGGAACCGCTGGTGCTCGGCGAGCGAGCTGGGATCGGTCATGGACCTCGGCGGCCGGGCCGCCCAGCCGGCCCACACCATCGCCAGCAGCGCGGCGACAACAGGAATGATCAACCAGGCGAGCGCAGCCATATCCGTACTCCCCACAGGCTCGTCGTGTCTATCAGCAGATTAGCTGCACGACACGGGAACGGTGCGGGCGGCATCCGGGTTACGGCCCCGATTCCGCGCTCACCTCTGGGGGGTATTCGTCGTACCGGTGGCCGCCGAACGGGCGAGCGGGCGCCCCGGACCCGCTCAGCACTCCCCGGCGCCGACCCACTCCTCCTCGCCGTCGGTGAAGACCTGGTGCTTCCAGATCGGCACCTCGTGCTTGAGGTCGTCGATCAGCCGCCGGGCGGCCGCGAACGCCTCGCCGCGGTGGGCGCAGGAGACGGCGACGATCACCGCCTTGTCGGTGATCTCCAGCCGGCCCACCCGGTGCACCGCGGCCAGCGCGCGGACCGGGAAGTCCGCGCAGATCTTCTCGGCGATCCGGCGCATCTCCCGCTCGGCGCTCGGGTGCGCGCTGTACTCCAGCGCGGCGACCGACTTGCCGCCGTCGTGGTCGCGGACCGTCCCGACGAAGAGCGTGGTGCCGCCGGCGGCGTCGTCACCGACGGCGGCGTACACCTCGTCCAGCGACAGCGGGGTGTCGCGGATGGCGAGCAGGCGGATCGGGTCGTGGTTCTCGGACATGGTCACCATGATTCCCCATCCCGGCCGACCCGGGCAGGTGATTCCACATCACGATTCCATCATTCCGCAATACGAAAATCTGCCTAGAAGGCGCGGCGCTTCCTCGCCCGCCGGACCAGCGCCGCCGTACCGACCAGCGCCACCGTCGCACCGGCCGCGCCCAGGCTGGTGGCGGCCTCCTTGCCGCCGAGCCGCCGGCCCGCCACCGCGTGCTTGCCCGAGACCTGGGCCAGCAGCTCGGCCAGCACCTCCTCGTTGGTGAACCGCGGCCGCCAACCCGCCTCGTGCAGCCGGCTGCCGGAGACCACCCAGGGGTACATGGTGTACGCCAGGTCCGCGGCCGGCGCCGGGGTGAGGCCGAGCCGGTGCAGCCGGGCGGCGGTGCCGAGGGCCAGCGAGGCCGGCAGCTCCATCCGCCGGATCCCGGACAGCGTCTCCACGTCCTCCTGCTCCAGCCAGCCGTCGCAGCCGACCGTCACCTCGCCCTCGACCAGCCCGAGCGCCGCGTACTCCACCGCCGCGACCAGGTCGTCCAGGTGGCAGAACTGCCAGCACGGCCGGGAGCCGGCGACCACCAGCAGCCGGGGCGCCTCGAAGTGCCGGGTCAGCACGGTGTCGATGCCGGGGCCGACCACCACCGCCGGGCGCAGCACCGTCACCTGCAGGCCCGGGTGGGCGCGCGGGGCGCGCCGGGCCAGCCGCTCGATCTCCATCAGGTCGCCGACCAGCGAGGCCTCCTCGGTGGCCCGCAGCTCGGACTCCTCGGCCAGCGGCACCTCGTTGTCGGGGAGCGCGCCGTAGACCATCGCCGAGGTGCACAGCACCACCCGGTGCACTCCGGCGGCCGCGGCGGCGGTCAGCACGGTCTGCGCGCCCCGCACGTTGTACGCGCTCCGGGCGCGCGGGTCGGACTCCATGCCCAGGTCCATCGCCAGGTGGACCACCACGTCCACCCCGGCCAGCCGCTCGGCCACCGCCGGGTCGCGGACGTCCAGCACCCGCCACTGCACCCCGGCGACCTCGCCGCGGCGGTCGTCCACCGCCAGCACCTTGCGCACGTGCGGCGAGGCGACCATGCGGGCCGCGACCCGCTCGCCCAGCACCCCGGCGGCACCGGTGACCGCCACGGTCAACGGCTTGCCGCCGTAGGCTGGAGACGGCGAACCGGCCGCAGCCGGCACGTCCTCGTCCCCGGTCAGCCCAGAGCGAACGTCCGAAGGCGGGGAACTCACCGGCCATCCTCCACGGTTAGCTTATGTGCGTACGTACGAGTGTCACGTACGGTCCATCCTGCCCGAGGCTCGGGCCCAGCGGTGCGCCCGGCACGTGCGGTCCGCGAGACCATTGTTACGGCGTGCATCCGATCGCTTCACCACCCCCCGCCACTCCCCCGCGTGACGGCCGACCAGATCGAGGACCCCGTGAGTGACCTCCCCTTCGGATTCGGAGTTCCCCCCGAGGAGCCCGAGGACGGCGACAACAAGGGCAAGAAGGACGGCGAGCAGGGCGGTGACCAGGGCGGTTCCGCTCCGCAGCAGCCGTTCGGCTTCGGCGCGGGCAACCCGCTCGGGGCGCTGTTCGGCATGGGCGGCCCCGGCGGCGGCGCCGGTGCGGACAACCCCTTCGCCGCGATGATGGGCGGCCTCAACCCGAACGACCTGGGTGCCGCCTTCCAGCAACTCGGCCAGATGCTGTCCTTCGAGGGCGGTCCGGTCAACTGGGAGCTCGCCAAGAACATCGCCCGGCAGACCGTGGTCGCCGAGCAGCCCGAGGGCCGGTCCAAGGACCGCTCGGTCGGCGACGCCGAGCGCACCGCGGTCACCGAGGCGGTCCGGCTCGCCGACCTGTGGCTGGACTCCGCCACCGAGTTCCCCACCGCCTCCTCCACCGCCGTCGCGTGGAGCCGCGCCGAGTGGATCGAGGCCACCCTCCCGGTCTGGAAGGACCTCGTCGACCCGGTCGCCGAGCGGGTCGGCAACGCGATGGGCGGCGTGCTACCGCCCGAGATGCAGGCGATGGCCGGTCCGCTGATGGGCGTGATGCGCTCGATGGGCGGCGCCATGTTCGGCACCCAGATCGGCCAGGCGCTCGGCGCGCTCGCCGCCGAGGTGCTCGGCTCCACCGACGTCGGCCTGCCGCTGGCCCCCTCCGGCAAGGCGGCCCTGCTGCCGCAGAACATCGCCGAGTTCGGCGAGGGCCTGAGCGTGCCCGCCGAGGAGGTCCGGCTCTACCTGGCCCTGCGCGAGGCCGCCCACCAGCGCCTGTTCGCCCACGTGCCGTGGCTGCGCGCCCACCTGTTCGGCGCCGTCGAGGCCTACGCCCGCGGCATCAAGGTCGACACCTCCCGGATGGAGGAGCTGGCCGGCCAGCTCGACCCCACCAACCCCGAGGCCCTCCAGGAGGCCCTCGCCGGCGGCCTGCTCCAGCCCGAGGACACCCCCGAGCAGAAGGCCGCCCTGGCCCGCCTGGAGACCGCGCTCGCCCTCGTCGAGGGCTGGGTCGACGCCGTCGTCCACGCCGCCGCCGAGCCCCACCTCCCGCAGGCCGGCGCCCTGCGCGAGACCCTCCGCCGCCGCCGCGCCACCGGCGGCCCCGCCGAGCAGACCTTCGCCACCCTGGTCGGCCTGGAGCTGCGCCCGCGCCGCCTGCGCGACGCCTCCCGGCTGTGGGCCTCGCTCGCCGACGCCCGCGGCATCGACGGCCGCGACGCCCTGTGGAGCCACCCCGACATGCTGCCCACCGCGGCCGACCTGGACGACCCGGACGGCTTCGTGCACCGCGACACCGCCGGCGACGCGCTGGAGGGCGGCATCGACTTCGACGCGCTCGACAAGCTGCTCGGCGAGGCCGCCGAGGGCAGGAAGGGCGGCCCCGCGGGCCAGGGCCCGGCCGACGACGCCTCCACCGACGGCAAGGGCGACGGCGGCAACGGCGGCGAGGGCGGCGGCAAGAACGAGGACCGGAAGGACGGGACCGCCGAGTGACGGCCCCCGCCACCGCCCTGCACGCCGACGCCGTCCGCGCCCTCGACGGGTGGACGGTCGCCGACCCCGACCAGGACCGGCTCCGCCGCAACTACCTCGACCACCTCGCCGACCGCCCCGACGGCATGTGGCGGGCCTGCCTGCCCGCCCACATCACCGCCAGCGCGGTGGTCGTCGACCCGGCCGGCGGGCGGGTGCTGCTCACCCTGCACCCCAAGGTCGGCATGTGGCTGCAGATGGGCGGCCACTGCGAGCCCGGCGACGCCACGCTCGCCGCCGCCGCGCTCCGCGAGGCCACCGAGGAGTCCGGCATCCCCGGCCTCGAACTGCTCGCCCTCGACGGCGCCGTCCGCCCGGTGAAGCTCGACCGCCACCGGGTCCACTGCGCCGGCAAGGACCAGCCCGCCAACACCCACCTCGACGTCCAGTACGTCGCCCTCGCCCCGGCCCACGCCGAGGAGATGATCAGCGAGGAGTCCCTGGACCTCCGCTGGTTCGAGTACGACCACCTGCCGGAGCTGACGGACACCTCCGTCCGCGACCTGGTGGCCCTGGCCCGCAAGCTGGTGGGCTGACCCGACCGGCCGGGTGCCCCCGGGGCACCCGGTCAGTCCGCCCCGCAGTCGCTCCCCTGGCCGGGGACGTGCGGCAGCCGGGCCGCCGAGGCGACCCCCTCCAGGTAGCCGCGGGCCCGCTCCGTCCGCGGGTAGCCGTCCAGCAGGGCCCAGAACCGGGGCCCGTGGTCCGGCACCAGCAGGTGCGCCAGCTCGTGCAGCAGCACGTAGTCGATGACGTACTCCGGCATGCCCTGCAGCCGGTGCGACAGCCGGATCGTCCGCTCGCTCGGCGTGCAGGACCCCCAGCGGGTGTTCTGGTTGGTCACCCAGCGGACGTTGCCGGGCACCGCCCGCCCGCCCAGGTACGCCCGGGACAGCTCGCGGGCCTTCGCCTCCAGCGCGTCGTCCCCCAGCATCCGCCGGCTCTCCTGGGCCGCCAGCTTGTCGAGCATCTGGGCGACCCAGCGCTGCTCCTCGCTGTGCGACATCCGCGCCGGGATCAGCACGATCGTCCGGTCGCCCTCGCGGTACGCGGAGACCGTCCGGCTGCGGCGGGCACTGCGCCGGACCTCGACCTTGGCAGGGTCGATCGGCGCGGGCGCCGTCGCGGACGCTGCCGCCGACCGGGACGCCGCCGCCTGGGAGTCCCGTTCGGCTGCCATGGCACACGACGGTACCCGCTCGCACCGACAGAAGTCCGGCCCCCGCGCCGTGAAGTTGTCCACAGGGTGTGCAAACAGCTCGTCGGATGATCGGTCCGGGCCTGTGGACAACGCGCTTCCCACCTCTCGCGGCCCCGGGCATCCTGCATCCACCGAGCGGATCCCGACCCGGCCAGGAGGTCCCCATGCGCCCTGTCCTCAAGCCCGCCCTCTCCCGGCTGTGGCGGGAGAAGCAGACCCTGCAGTTCGGCACCGTGCGCCGGCACGCCCGGCTGATCGACGACGTCGACCGGCCGCTCGCCGCCTTCCTCGACCTGATCGACGGCACCCGGGACGGGCCCGCCCTGGTCGCCGCCGGGCAGCGACTCGGCCTCGACGCGGAGTACTGCGAGGCCATGCTCGACTCCCTGGCCCGCAGCGAGCTGCTCGACGACGCCGAGGCGGGCCGGCAGGCGCTCACCGCCTTCCCGCCGCCGCGCCGCGAGCAGCTGGTGCCCGACCTCGCCTCGCTCTCCCTGGTCCACCCGGCCCCGGGCGAGGCCGCGGCGGTGCTGCGCGCCAGAGCCGGGGCCCGGGTCGAAGTGCGCGGCGCGGGCCGGGTCGGCGCGGCGATCGCCGCGGTGCTGGCGGCCGGCGGGGTCGGCGACGTCGCCCTGCTCGACCGCGGCCGGGTCGCCGCCCGGGACGTCTCGCCGGCCGGCTTCCCGCCCACCGAGGTCGGGCGGCTGCGGGCCACCGCCGGGCGCGAGGTGGTGCACCGGGCCGCCGGGGCGGCGGTCGGCGAGCGGTACCGCCGCTCGCCGGCCGCGCCGCCCCCGCCCGCCCTGGTGGTGCTGGCCCCGCGCGACGGCTCCGGCGCCTTCACCGGCGCCGCGGTGGAGGCACAGGAGCTGATGCGGGCCGGCGTCCCCCACCTGTACACGGGGGTGCTGGAGCACCTGGGCGTGGTCGGGCCGCTGGTCGTGCCGGGTGCCTCCGCCTGCGGCAGCTGCGCCACCCTGTCCCGGCGGGACGAGGACGAGGCCTGGCCCCGGCTGCTGGCCCAGCTGATCGACAGCGGCCCGGGCCGGGCCCGCGTCCCGGCCTGCGACAGCGCGCTGGCCACCGCGATCGCCGGGCTGGCCGCGCTGCACGTCCAGCTGTACCTGGACGGCGTGCTGCCGCCGAGCGTGGACGGCTGGTGCGAGCTGTCCGCGGCGGACGGGATGACCCGCCGGCTGCGGCTTCGCAGCCACCCGGACTGCGGTTGTCTCTGGCAGTCCGTCACAGCGGGTCGAGCGGGCACAATGGCGTAGTGACCACCGCCGGTGGCGTGCCGGCCGGTGCGGCTGATTGGGAGGCCTGGGGTGAGCGATCTTCCGCGCAAGGCAGTGACCCGTACGGCGAGGCTGGCCGCCCTGCCGCTCGGGATCGCCGGCCGGGCCACCCTGGGCCTGGGCAAGCGGATCGGCGGCCGCTCCGCCGAGGTGGTCACGGCCGAGCTCCAGCAGGCCACCGCCGATCAGCTCTTCAAGGTGCTGGGGGAGTTGAAGGGCGGCGCGATGAAGTTCGGGCAGGCCCTGTCGGTCTTCGAGGCGGCCCTGCCCGAGGAGGTCGCCGGGCCGTACCGGGCCGCCCTGACGAAGCTTCAGGACGCCGCCCCGCCGATGCCCGCCGCCACCGTGCACGCCGTCCTGGAGCAGCGCCTCGGGAAGACCTGGCGGCGCAAGTTCCGCAGCTTCGAGGACCGTCCGGCCGCCGCCGCCTCGATCGGGCAGGTGCACCGGGCCGTCTGGCGGGACGGCCGGGCCGTCGCGGTCAAGGTGCAGTACCCGGGCGCGGGCGACGCGCTGCTCTCCGACCTGGGCCAGCTCAGCCGGGTCGCCTGGCTGCTCGGCCCGCTGATCCCGGGGCTGGACATCAAGCCGCTGATCACCGAGCTGCGCGAGCGGGTCGCCGAGGAGCTGGACTACGGCCTGGAGGCCGAGGCGCAGCGCCGCCACGCGGAGGAGTTCGCCGACGACCCGGACATCCGGGTGCCGGGGGTGGTCGCCCAGGCCGACCAGGTGCTGGTCACCGAGTGGATGGACGGGGTGCCGCTCGCCCAGGTGATCGCCCGCGGCAGCCAGGCGGAGCGCGACCGGGCCGGGCAGCTGCTGGCCCGTTTCCTGTTCGCCGGCCCGTCCCGGACGGGCCTGCTGCACGCCGATCCGCACCCGGGCAACTTCCGGCTGATCAAGGACGACGGCCCGGTCGAGGGCTGGCGGCTCGGCGTGATGGACTTCGGCACGGTCGACCGGCTGCCCGGCGGGCTGCCCGCGCCGATCGGCGACTCGCTGCGGATGGCCCTGGCCGGCGACGCGGCGGGCGTGCTGGAGCGACTCCGCGAGGAGGGCTTCGTCAAGCCGTCCATCCAGCTGGACGCCGACGCGGTGCTCGACTACCTGCTGCCGATCATCGAGCCGGCCACCGTGGAGACCTTCCACTTCACCCGCGCCTGGATGCGCTCCCAGGCCGCCCGGATCGCCGACCCGCGCTCCCCCGCCTACAACCTCGGCAAGCAGCTCAACCTCCCCCCGGCCTACCTCCTGATCCACCGGGTGACCCTCTCCACCATCGGCGTGCTGTGCCAGCTCGGCGCCAACGCGCCCTTCCGCGCCGAGATGCTCGAATGGCTGCCCGGCTTCGCCGAGGAGGCCCCGGCCCGCTGAGGGTCCGCACGCGCCGATGGCCGGCCCGCAGGCTCCCGGGGGGTGTGGGAGCGGGCGGGCCGGCCATCGGCGGACAGGGGATCGTGCGGCTGCGCGTGGCGTTACATCAGGGCGACGGCGAGCGCCTTGCGGGCGCGGAGGGAGGCCCGTTCGGCCTTCCGCCGGAGCCGTGCCGCCTGCAGGACGCGCATGCCGAGGCGTTGCTCCTCAGCCTCGTGGAGGCGTTCCTGCATATGGGCGCGGGCGAGGGATTCGTGCATGAGATGCATTTCGAGGGTCCTGTTCCGGATCTGGAGTTCGGTGGTCTGCTCGCGGCGGGCGGTGCGGCGGGCCGCGGTGTCGAAGGACGGGTTCATGTGGTGGTCCTGCTCGTGGTGCGTCGTCGGAATGGTGCGGGCGAGGGCTGCGTCGGCCTTGGCGGCGGCGCGGCGTACGGAGCGGCGCAGTGCGGTGTCCAGCGGGGGCTGCTCTCCCCTGCGGACGGCACCGGATCCGTGACCGGAGATCGGAGCGGCGGAAATCACGCCATGACCTCGGTCTTGCGCGGGCGGCCACGCGGCCGCTTGCGGGCCACGACCACACCCTGGACGAAGAGCTCGCCACCCCAGACGCCCCACGGCTCGCGGCGCTCGAGGGCGCCGGCCAGGCAGGAGGCCTTCACGGGGCAGGTGCCGCAGAGGGACTTCGCGTACTCGACATCGGCGGGGGTCTCCGCGAAGAACACCTCCGGGTCGAAGGCGCGGCACGGGATCGGAAGGCCGAGGGTGTCGGCCTCGTCGATGGCGGTGAGCTGCATGAGTGTTACCTCCGGGGGGTCGGCCTGGTCGGCCTTGTCGGTCTTGTCGGTCGGTACGGACGGGAGGGGCGGTGTGATGACCGTGGACACTGTGGGCGTCTTCCTCGTCTTCGATGTGGATCCGGCCCAGTTGGCTGGTGGGCTGGGCCGGAGGCCCCGAGGGGCCTTGGGTGGGTCTTGCGTACCGGACAAAACAGAAGGGCCGCGGATCCCGATGTGACGGGTTCCGCGGCCCTGGAGAAGCCGACCTGAGGCTGACTCAGGTTCGTTCGCTCCAGGGTTCAGGCCCGCGGAAGGCCCGCATCCGGATGGCCTTGGCGCCGGAGAAGGCGGCCATGGCCTGGTGAATCTGCTGGTCCTGCTGCTTGGATCCGGCACCGACTGCGGCGGCATAGTGGCCATGCTTGGCTGCTGCTACCTCTGCCTTCGGTGCCTGGGTCGGTCGCTCATCACGCAGCTCGAGGCCGTCGACGAACGTCGCCCAGTCACGGGACAGACCCGTCTCGACACGGGTGCCCTCAGCATTGCGCGGGCCACTGACAAGGCAGGGGCCGGCAAAGGAGAGACCGGTGGTACCGAGACCCAGACCGGAAGCCGAGGTGCACGAGGGCATGCCGAGGACAACGGTCTGGCCAGTCATTTTGGTCACGTTGTTGATCTTCACTGCACTCGCCTCCTCTCGGCGTCTCGCGGTGCCCGGTCACCCGGGCCCCGATGTCTGATTATGGTCGCGCGCAGGCGGAAGGAAGCCCTTCGCGAGCGCTGCGGTCTCGTCCCCTTGACCGCTCCGGCAGGCTATTGCGCCTTACACGCGGCGCGCAAACTATTTTTCCGGCGAGTTCAGAACCGATTGCTCAACGGGCTCGTCAACGAGCTCCGGAACCTCCCCCGCACACAACAAGAGCACGTCGGAGCCGTACTTGTCCAGCTTCATCGCACCCACTCCGGAGATCAGGGCGAGCTCCTGCGGGGTGCCCGGGCAGTCCTCCGCGATGGCCATCAGGGTGGCGTCGGTGAAGACCACGTAGGCCGGGGCGCCCTGCGCCTTGGCCTTGGCGGCCCGCCACTCCCGCAGCCGCTCGAACAGCCCCTCGTCCATGGTGGACGGGCAGCCCTCGCAGCGGCGGAGCTTGCGCTCGACCGCGTCGATCAGGGTGCGCTCGCAGACCCGGCACTTGACCGGGCCGCGCGCCTTGCGCCCGGCGGAGCGCTCGCCGCGCTCGATGCCGCCGGAGCCGCCCCGGGAGCGCGGGCCGGCGGCGGAGGAGCCGGGGCGCAGCCCGTCCAGGAAGCGGGTGGGCCTGCGGCTCGCGCGCCCGCCCGGCGAACGGGAGAGCGCCCAGGAGAGGGTGAGCACCCGGCGGGCCCGGGTGACGCCGACGTAGAGCAGCCTGCGCTCCTCCTCGACCTGCTCGTCGGTCTTGGCGTAGATGATCGGCAGGGTGCCCTCGGTCAGGCCGACCAGGAAGACCGCGTCCCACTCCAGGCCCTTGGCGGCGTGCAGCGAGGCCAGCGTGACGCCCTCGACGGCGGGGGCGTGCTGGGCGGCGGCGCGGGCGTCCAGCTCGGCGACGTAGGCCGCGAGGTCGGCGCGCTCGCCGGCCTCCCGGCGGGTGGCCTCGAACTCCTCGGCGAGCCGGACCAGGGCGGCCAGCGACTCCCACCGCTCGCGGACCGCGCCGGAGCCGGCCGGCGGGTTGGCGGTGAAGCCGCGGGTGGCGAGCACCGCACGCACCTGGGCGGCCAGGTCGGGCGCGCCGGTGGTCAGCGGGTCGTCGCCGGCGCGGGCGGCGCCGCGCAGCAGGACGCCCGCCTCGCGCACCTCGGGGCGCTCGAAGAAGCGCTCGGCGCCCTTGAGCTGGTACGAGATGCCGAGGTCGGCCAGCGCCTGCTCGTACACCTCGGACTGGCTGTTGGTGCGGAACAGCACGGCGATCTCGCTGGCCCGCTCGCCGCTCGCCAGCAGGTCCTTGATCAGGTGGGCGGTGGACTCGGCCTCGGTCGGCTCGTCCGGGTACTCGCGGTAGACCGGCTCGGGGCCGGCCTCGCGCTGGGAGACCAGCTCCAGCCGGTGCTGGGCGGCCTGGCCGCGGGCCTGCGAGAGCAGCCCGTTGGCGAGGTGCACCACCTGCGGGGTGGAGCGGTAGTCCCGGACCAGCTTGACCACGGTGGCCTCGGGGTGGCGGGTGCGGAAGCCGAGCAGGTAGTCGGGGGTGGCGCCGGTGAAGGAGTAGATGGTCTGGCTGGCGTCGCCGACCACGCAGAGGCTGGCGCCGCCGCCGGTCCACTGGTCGAGCAGGCGCTGCTGGAGCGGGGAGACGTCCTGGTACTCGTCGACGGTGAAGTGCCGGTACTGGGCGCGGACCCGGTCGGCGATCTCCGGGCGGTCCTCCAGGATGGCGGCGGTGAGGAGCAGCACGTCCTCGAAGTCGATCACGTTGCGGTCGCGCTTGGCCTGCTCGTACGCGGCGTAGACCTTGGCGATCTCGGCGGGGTCGCGCGGGGCCTCGCGGGAGGACTTGGCGACGGCGGTCGGGTAGTCGTCCGGAACGATCTGGGTGACCTTGGCCCACTCGATCTCGGCGGTGAGGTCGCGCAGTTCGGTGCGCTGGACCCGCAGGCCGCTGCGGCCGGCCGACTCGGCGACCAGCTGGACCTTGCGCTCCAGCAGCCGGGGCAGCTCGCCGCCGACGGCGCGCGGCCAGAAGTACTGGAGCTGGCGCAGTGCGGCGGAGTGGAAGGTGCGGGCCTGCACGCCGTCCGCCCCGAGCTGGCGGAGCCGGCCGCGCATCTCGCCGGCGGCGCGGGCGGTGAAGGTGACGGCGAGCACCTGCTGCGGCTGGTAGACGCCGCTGCGCACGCCGTAGGCGATCCGGTGGGTGATGGCCCGGGTCTTGCCGGTGCCGGCGCCGGCCAGCACGCAGACCGGGCCGTGCAGGGCGGTGGCGACGGCCCGCTGCTCGGGGTCGAGCCCGGCCAGCACGGCGTCGGCCCCGATCGGCGGGCCGAACGTGCCGGGGCCCGGGCCGTCGGAGGGGCCGGTCATACCGAGAAGCTCTTCCTGCATGCCTTCCATCCTCTCAGGCACACCTGACAGTCTGCGGCGCTCTGTCCACAGGCCCACCAGATTGCTCCGATAATCACACCCTGAAGACCGCTCGGAATGAGCCCGCACCGGCGGACGTTGCACCCGGCGACCGTCCACCTCCACCACGAAGGAGTCCACTGCCATGTCCGGCACCGTGACGATGTACAGCACGACCTGGTGCGGCTACTGCAACCGCCTCAAGAGCCAGCTCGGCCGCGAGGGCATCGGCTACACCGAGATCAACATCGAGCAGGACCCGGCATCGGCGGAGTTCGTGGAGTCGGTCAACAACGGCAACCAGACCGTCCCGACCGTGGTCGTGGTCTCCGCCTCCGGCGAGCAGACCGTGATGACCAACCCGAGCCTGCGCCAGGTCCAGGCCGCCCTGGTCTGACCCGACGGGCCACAGGTCAGGGGCGCAGGTCAGGGCCACGGGTCAGGGGCGCGGGCCGGACTCGCGCCCCTGACCCGTGCCGTACCCCTCGCCGGCTCCGAACCCCTCGCCGGCCCCGTGCCCCTCACCTGTGCCGTGGCCGTCGCCGACCTCGAAGACCAGCCGGCAGCGGTCGGCCGCGTAGCGGGTCTCCACCACCCGCACCGGGCCGCGCCGGTCGTGGGTGACCCGGGTCTGCACCAGCAGCGGCACGCCGGGGCCGATCTCGAACCAGGCCGCCTCCTCGGGCCCGGGCATCCGGGCCGCCACCCGGTCCACCGCGGTGGTCTCGGTCCGCCCGAGCGCGGCCAGCACCACCTCGTCGCCGCCGGGCACCGGATCGGGCTCCATCAGCGGCGTGCCGGCGGCCAGCCCGGCCCGGTAGTGGCTCTCCTCGATCGAGTACGGCTCACGGTCCATCAGCCGCAGCTGACGGCGCACCATCACCGCGTCCCCGGCCGGGAGTCGGAGCAGCTCGGCGATGTCGGCCCGGGCCCGCACCACCATCACGTCGAACTCCACGGTCAGCTGCCGCCCGGCCAGTGCGGCCTCGCGCACGTACAGCTCGCCGGGGTCGGCCAGGGCTCCGCGCTGGCCGGGGAGCCGGGACGGCCGGTGGGCCCGGTGGTCCAGCACCGGCTGGTGCCGCAGGTAGGTGCCCTTGCCCTGCATCCGGACCAGCCGGCCCTCGTTGACCAGCACGTCCACCGCGAGGCGGACGGTGTTCCTCGCCACCCCGTACTGCTCCTCCAGCTCGCCCTCGACCGGGAGCTGGGCGCCGTCCTGCCATTCGCCGGCCTCGATGCGGCGGCGCAGGTCCGCCGCGAGCCGCTGGTACTTGGGAGCGGGCGCACCGCCCCGGGGGATCGTCACCCGAGTGAATGTAGCCATTCTGCTTGCGCCTTTTCAGCGAAACCCGTCAACATTGGCCGGGATTGGGGATTCCGTACCCTGACCCGGATCCTTTCGATCGCATTCGAATGTATTACTGACCACGCACACCCCGGGGGCGGATCCATGCCCGTGAGCAGTACCCCGCAACGGCGGAGCGCACGTCACGCCGACACGACCGACTCGTCCGGCGCCGAGGCGCGCCCGGGCCGGGTCCTCCCCGCCGCCGAGCGCGGCGCCTGGACGGCGGGGGCCACCTTCCCGCCGCTGCCGCGGAACGTCGCCCGGGCCCGCCGGCTGGCGAGTACCGCGCTGTCCGCCTGGGGCGTCAAGCACCTGGCGGACAGCGTCGAACTGGTGGTGTCCGAGCTGGTCACCAATGCCGTGCGGTACGGCCGGGGGGCGGTGTCGATCAGCCTGACGCTGCAGGAGTCGGCGCTGCAGATCTCGGTCGCCGACTACGGCCACGGCATGCCGCAGATGCGCGAGGCCGGCGAGGAGGACTCCAACGGCCGCGGGCTGGCGATCGTCTCCGCGCTGTGCACCCGCTGGGCGGTCACCACCCGGCTGACCGGGAAGACGGTCAGCTGCTGGCTGGCGGTCGAGCCGCCGCCGATCGAAGTGAAATGAATAAAGGGGGCGCGCGACATAAATCGCGCGCCCCCTTAATCGTTCCGGGCCATTACCAGCGGGCCGCCGCGGGCAGCGGTCCGCCGTACCAGAGTTCGACCAGGTGCCGGGCGATCGAAATACCGGACGGCGGCAGGATCTCGCCCGCCTCCATGCCCGCCTTGAGCTCCGCGCGGGAGAACCAGCGCGCCTCGGACAGCTCCTCGCCGTCCACGGTGATCGCGGTGCCCGCCGGGTCGGCCTTGCCGAGGAAGCCCAGCATCAGGCTGGACGGGAACGGCCAGGGCTGGCTGGCCACGTACTGCACCTCGCCGACCCGGACACCGGCCTCCTCCAGCACCTCGCGGGCCACCGCCTGCTCGATCGACTCGCCGGGCTCGACGAAGCCCGCCAGGGTCGACCAGCGGCCCTCCGGCCAGAGCGCCTGACGGCCCAGCAGGCAGCGGTCCTCGCCGTCGGTGATCAGCATGATCACCGCCGGGTCGGTCCGCGGGTAGTGCTCGGCCGCGCAGGAGGTGCAGCGGCGGACGTGCCCGGCCCCGGCCTTCTCGGTCGGGTGGCCGCAGCGGGAGCAGAAGCTGTGCAGCCGGTGCCAGTGCTCCAGCGCCACCGCGTGCACCAGCAGCCCGGCGTCGCGGTCGGAGAGCGAGCCGCCGACCTCGCGCAGCCCGGCCGGGCGGGCGTCGCCGTCCAGCCGGCCCGGCAGGCTCTCGCCCGCCAGCGCGAAGTAGTTGACCCCGTCCTCGTCGGTGCCGAGGAAGAAGCGGTCCCCGGTCTCCGGCGCCTCGAAGGAGGGCAGCAGCACCAGTTCGCTGCCGGCCTCGGTGTCGACCACGAACGCCTCGCCGCCGGCGATCGGCAGCACCTTGGTGGTCGGGTGGCTCCAGGCCGCGGCGAGCCACGGTTCGTCGAAGCGGTGGTGCGCGGCGCGGTCCACCCCGGCGCGGGCCAGGGCCAGCGGCTGGGTCTCCGGCAGGCTGCTCAACTCGTCCATCCCCGTTCGCGTCGTCGAACTCTCGGCGGTGGTGCTCGTGGTGGTGCTCGTGGCGCTGCTCGCGGTGGTGCTCACGGTGGTCACGGCCGGAAGGTCTCGGCCAGGTCGGCCCAGAGGTACGCGGAGGCCTCCACGCCCTTGCGCAGCAGGTCCAGCTCGACCTTCTCGTTGATCGAGTGCCAGCCGTCGGAGGGCACCGAGATGCCGAGGAACAGCACCGGGGCGCCGAGCACGTCCTGCAGGTCGGCGGCGGGGCCGGAGCCGCCCTCACGGGTGAAGAGGATCTTCTGCTCGAAGGCCCGGCCCATCGCCCGGGCGGTGGACTGCAGCGCCGGGTGGTCCAGCGGGGTCAGGCACGGGCGGGTGGCGCCCGGGAAGCTCAGCTCGTACCGGATGCCCTCGGGCACCTGCTCGGCGACCCAGGAGCGGACGGCCTCGCGGACCTTCTCCACCTCCTGGCCGGCCACCAGCCGGAAGGAGAGCTTGACGTGCGCCTCGGCCGGGACGATGGTCTTCTGGCCCGGGCCGGTGTAGCCGCCCCAGATGCCGTTGACCTCGGCGGTGGGCCGGGCCCAGACCCGCTCCAGGGTGGAGTAGCCGGCCTCGCCGAGGGTGCCGTACGACTTGGCGACCTTCAGCCACTGGGCCTCGTCGAAGGGCAGCTCGGCGAAGAGCGCCCGCTCCTCGGCGGTCAGCTCGACCACGCCGTCGTAGAAGCCGGGGACGGCCACCCGGCGGTCGGCGTCGTGCAGCGCGGCGACCAGCGAGGCCGCGACGTCGGCCGGGTTCGGCACCGCCCCGCCGAAGGAGCCGGAGTGGATGTCGCTGTCCGGGCCGAACAGGTCGATCTGGGCGTCGGCCAGGCCGCGCATGCCGGTGCAGACGGTCGGTGTGGTCTCGGACCACATCCCGGTGTCGGAGATGATCACCACGTCGGCGGCGAGCCGCTCGGCCTCGCGGCGGATCAGCGCGCCGAAGTTCGGCGAGCCGGACTCCTCCTCGCCCTCGATCAGCAGCTTGAGGTTGACCGCGGGGGCGGTCCGGCCGGTGGCGGCGAGGTGGGCCCGCACCCCGAGGGTGTGGAAGAAGACCTGGCCCTTGTCGTCGGCCGCGCCGCGGGCGTACATCCGGCGGCCGACCACGGTGGGTGTGAACGGCTCGGTGTCCCAGCCGTCCTCCTTGGCGGCGGGCTGCACGTCGTGGTGGCCGTAGACCAGCACGGTGGGCGCCCCGGCGTCACCGGAGGGCCACTCGGCGAACACCGCCGGCAGGCCGTCGGTCTCCCACACCTCGGCGACCGGGAACCCGGTCCCGGTCAGCTTCTCGGCCAGCCACTCGGCGGAGCGGCGGACCTCGTCGGCCCGGCCGGGATCGGCGGAGACCGAGGGAATGCGCAGCCAGTCCGCGAGGTCCTGGAGGAAGCCGGCCTCGTGCTGGTCGATGTAGGAGCGGACGACGCTGTCCGGGGTTTTCGTCATACGGACGACTTTAGTTCGCCCGGGCGGGTGGATGCGGCCCGGGTTTCCCCCGGGTGACGACCGTCACCCGGGGGCGGGCCGCAGCCCGTCGGCCGTGCCCGTCAGCCCGCGCGGCGGGCCAGCACCAGCCGGGAGCGGGTGACCAGCATCGCGAGGCCGCAGGCGAGCGCGGGCAGCACGATCAGCGTGAGGCCCAGGTTCAGCCACGGGAAGGCGATCACGGTCTCCCGGGGGATGCCGCCGGCCTCCATGACCGCGCTCTGCGAGGCGGCCTCCAGCCGGCGCAGCGCGACCGCCGGGACGACGCCGCACAGGGTGCCGAGCACCGCGCCCATGGCGGCGATCACCCCGCACTGGAAGCCGGACAGCCGTCGCCGGATCCCGCCGGTCGCCCCGACCGCGGCCAGGGTGGCCAGGTCGTTCTGCGAGTCGGCGGAGGCCAGGCCGGTGGCGATGCCGGCCGCGCCGAGCGCGACCAGGGCGGCGAAGCCGGTCAGGCCGAGCGCGTACAGGTCGCGTCCGCCCTCGTAGCCACGCTCGACCTGGAGGAAGGCGTCCTCGTCGACCTTGGAGAGCGCCGCGTCGGCCCGCTGCTGGGCGACCCCGGTCGGAGCCGCCGCGGGCAGCCAGACCGACCCGGACTCGGCCGCGCTCAGCCCGACGGCGCGGGCCGCCTGCGGGGTGAGCAGGGCGAGTTCACCGGGCATCGTGGGCGCGACGTACACCGCGTCCACGGTGATCTCGTGGGTGACCGGACGGAGCCGGCGTCCCTCGGCCATCGCCTTGGCCTCCTCCTCGCTGCGCATCGGCTCGGTGAGGGCCAGGATCAGCTTGCCGTCCTTGACGTACTGCTGGTCGAAGACCACCGCCTTGCCCTGGGCGAGGGCCTGCTCGGCGGCGGGGTCGTGGACCGCGAAGAGGTTGTGCAGCACGGTCGCGTCGCCGAGCGACATGCCGTACCGGGCCTCCCGGCCGCCGTGGAGGCGGCAGCGCGGGTCGTCCGTCGGCCGGCTGACGCCGACCTCGCCGGCGTCCTGCAGCTCGTCGGCGGGGCAGCGCAGCTCCGCGGGCAGCTTCGGCCTCACCTCGCCGCAGCTGCCGGGCGCCTTGCGGCAGTCGCCGCCGTAGCTGACGTCGTAGGTGTCGCCGCGCGGGCCGAGGTCGGAGATCGACTGCTCGACGGCGGCCCTCAGCTGCGGCAGCTGGGCGATGGAATCGGGGTTCCAGCCGGCCCGCAGGACCACGGCGCCCGAGGGGACGGTGGCCACGTACTCGCGGCGGTTCTGCTCGTCGGAGCTGGTGGTGTAGATGCCGACGGCGACCGAGCCGGCCACCGCGGCCATCACGGCGGCCACCGCGGGGGCGGTCCGGCCGCGGTGGCGGACCGCGTCGCGCAGCGCCAGCCGGGGGCTGAGCGGGAGCAGTCGGCCGAGCCGGCCGAACAGGCCGACCAGGACCGGGGTGCACAGCACCATGCCGAGCTCGGCGATCACCGAGCCGCCGAGCACCGGCAGGCCGCGGCCCGCGCCGAGGGCGCTGCCGAGCAGCGCGAGCGCGGCGCCGCCGGCGACCATCACGAGGCCCAGCATCGCGATCCAGCGGTTGGCGGGCTTGAGCGAGCCGCGGCCGGTGAGCGCCTCCACCACGTTCTGCCGGGCGGCCTGGACGGCCGGCACCACGGCCGCCAGCAGGCCGGTGACCAGGCCGACCGCGGCGATGCCGAGCAGGTCCAGCGGCTGCAGGTCGAAGTGGCCGAAGCGCTGGCCGCCCCACTCCTCCAGCCAGGGGCGGCCGACCGCGACCAGCACCACCGCGAGCACCACGCCGACCACGGCGCCGGCCAGGCCGAGCACCACGCCGCCGCCGAGCACCACGGCCCGTACGTGCGAGCGGTCGCCGCCGCCGGCCGCGATCAGTCCGAGCTGGCGGCGCGAGCGGCGGGCGCCGACCGCGAAGGCCGGGCCGGCCAGCAGCACGATCTCCAGCAGGGCCATGCCGACCACGGTGCCGACCACGGCGAGCGCGGCGGCGTCGATCCGGGTGGTGTCGTAGCCGTGCTGCGCCTGGTAGGCGTACAGCGGCACCTCGGAGCGGGCCGGCGGGTCCAGCAGCACGGTGCGGCTGGTGGCGCCGAAGCCGTACTTGTTGAGCTCCAGCACCTGCGGCCAGCCCAGGGTCTGCCCGGCGGGCAGCTTCACCAGCCAGTCGCCGCCGTGGCCGGGGTTCCCCCGGTCGCCCTGCTCGGAGCCGCGGGCCTTGTCCAGCGCGGCGATCAACCCGCCCGGGCGGGCCACGAGTTCGACCGAGCCCAGGTCGTCGGGGTACTCGACCATGCCGGTGATGGTGTACGGGGTGGCCTCCAGCCCGCGCAGGGCGGTGGAGTCACCGATCCGCAGGCCGGACTGGTCGAGGAAGGCCCGGGTGGCGGCGACCTGGCGGTCCCCGCTCGGGGCGGCGCCCTCGACCACGTTCAGCAGACCGCGCCAGACCGGGTCGGTCAGGTCGGCCTCGGTGGTGCCGACGGAGAGCCGGCCCTCCTTGGTGGTGGCGGAGGCCCGGGGGCCGAACGGCACCGGGACCAGGGTGGTGCCGGGCGGCAGCAGCTGCGGGAGCAGCGCGTCGGGCTCGGTCTCGGAGCTGCGCTTCTGCTCGGGGGTGGGGGACTTCCCCTCGGTCGGGCCCACCGACTGGGTCTCCGCGCGGTGGTTGGGGGCCTGCAGCACGGTCATGCCGCGCCCGCTGACCGAGACCAGGGCGTCGGCCCCGCCCATCATCCGGACGGCCTGCTCCGCGGGCTCCAGCTGGGCGCTGCGGGCGACCACGTCCACGCCGGCCACGCCGAGCACCGGCAGCGCGATCATGGCCAGGACCAGGGCGGAGCGGCCCTTGGCCCGCATCGCGTCACGGCGGGCGATCCGCAGGGCGGCCCGCCAGGCGGTGATCCTCACGCCTCGTCGCCGCCCTTCACGCTGTTGGTCGCGGCGGCGACCAGCAGGCCCGCGGCGTCCGTGTTGGCGGTCTCGTCGACCATCCGGCCGTCGCGCAGGAAGACCACGCGGTCCGCCCAGGCGGCGTGCCGCGCCTCGTGGGTGACCAGCATCGCGGCCGCGCCGGCGTCGCAGCGGGCCCGCAGCACGGCCAGCACCGTCTCGCCGGTGGTGGAGTCCAGGGCGCCGGTCGGCTCGTCCGCCAGCACCAGGCGGCGGTCGCCGATCAGCGCGCGGGCGATCGCGACGCGCTGCTGCTGGCCGCCGGACATGTCGTCCGGGAAGCGGTCGGCGAGCTCGGCGATGCCGAGCTCCTCCAGCGCGGCCAGCGCCTCCCGGCGGGCGGCCCGGGCGGAGACGCCGTCCAGCTCGCGGGGCAGCGCGATGTTCTCGGCGGCGGTCAGCGCCGGTATCAGGTTGTAGTCCTGGAACACGTACCCGACCGAGCGGCGGCGCACCGCCGCCTGCTGCTTGCGGGACAGCGCGCCGAGGTCGGTGCCCTCGACCAGGACCCGGCCGCCGGTCGGCGTGTCGAGGCCGCCGGCCAGGGTGAGCAGGGTGGACTTGCCGGACCCGGACGGGCCCATCACGGCGACCAGTTCGCCCGGGTGCACCTTCAGGTCGACAGCGCGCAGCGCGTGCACCTCGGCGGCACCGTGGCCGTGCACCCGGCTGACCTGCTCCAGGTGCAGGACCGGGGCCTGGGACTGGGTTGTACTCATGGCTTCCCCCATGTTCATCGGATGCGGCTGCGGCGGCGCGGGGCGTTCGCCGGCGCCTCGGTGGTTGCGGGTACCTCGGCCCGCGCACGCTCCGCGTGCCGGGCCAGCCGGGTCTCGCAGTGGTCGAGCCAGCGGATCTCCGCCTCGGCCTGGAAGATCAGTTGCTCCAGCACCAGCAGCCACGCCAGGTCCTCGCCGGCCCCCGTGTCGTTGACCAGTGCCTGGCCCTTCAGCCGGGTGTAGTCCTGCAGCGCCTGCATGCTGTGCCGGCGCTGCCCCTGCACCACGGCGGTGACGTCCACCCCGGGCACGGTGACGGCCATCGCCAGCTTGATCGCCAGCTCGTCTCGCGGCGGGTTGGTCCGCTGCACCGGGCTGTCGAACCAGCGGCGCAGTTCTGCACGTCCTTCCTCGGTGACGGCGTAGAACTGGTGGCCCTCGGCGTCCTCACCGGCGGGCTCCACCAGGCCGTCGCGCTCCAGGCGCCCCAGCGTGGTGTAGACCTGGCCGACGTTGAGCGGCCAGGTGGCGCCGGTACGGGCCTCGAACTCGGTGCGCAATTGGTAGCCGTAGCGCGGGCCCTGGTCGAGCAGGGCGAGCAGGCCGTGACGGATCGACATACCGAGTATGTATACCCGGTATGCACGGCGTCCGGCAACGCACCCCCTCGCACGACGGAGGGCCGTTGGCAACAGGACGTTCACGCGCAGCCGGTACCGTGAGTCCGGTGAGCCATCTGCGCATCGCGACCTACAACCTGCTGCACGGTCAGCCGCTGGCCGCCGACGGCAGCCCGGACCCCTACCCCGCCGACGCCGGCGCCCCGCTCGGCGAAGCGGTTGCCGACCTGGACGCGGACGTGCTCGCGCTCCAGGAGGTCGACCGGTACCAGGAGCGCTCCGGCTTCGTCGACCAGGCCGCCGTCGCCGCCAAGGCGATGGGCGCCGCGGACTGGCGGTTCGCCGCCGCCCTGCACGGCACCCCCGCACCGCTCTCCGGCTGGCTCCCCGACCCCGCCGTCCCCGGCCTCCAGGTGTACGGCCCCGCCGAGGTCGACACCGCCACCGGCCAGCCCTCGTACGGCACCGCGCTGCTCACCCGGCTCCCGGTGCGGCACTGGCGGGCCCGCCGGTTCGCGCCCGCACCGTTCGGCCTGCCGCTGAAGGTCGCGGGCCGGCGCGGGCTGACGCCCGTCCCGGACGAGCCGCGGGCGGCGATCGCCGCCGTCCTGGAAGGCAGCGAGGGGCCGTTCACCGTGGTCGCCGCGCACCTGTCCTTCGTGCCCGGCTGGAACGTCGCCCAGCTCGCCGGGATCCGCCGCTGGATCGCCGACCTGCCCCAGCCGTACCTGGTGCTCGGCGACTTCAACCTGATCGGCGCGGTGCCGCGGACCGTGCTCGGGAGCGCCGCCGCGATCGAGCGCACCACCTCGCGCGAGCGCGTCCGCAACGCCCGGCAGGCGCGGACCGGGCTGCGGCGGCGCCGCACCCGCGAGCCGCGCCCGCGCCTCCAGGGCTGGTACGACCTGGCCCGCACCCCCACATACCCGTCGCACCGGCCGGCGGTCCAGTTCGACCACATCCTCGGCATCGGCGTCCCCCGCACCGCCGTCGGCTCGGTCGCGGCCCCCCGCACCGCGGTCTCCGACCACCGGCCGCTGGTCGTCGACGTACGGATCTAGGAACCGGTGGCGCGCCCCACGGCGGGGCCGCTGTCCGGCAGGGCCTCGCGGCCCTGCCGGGGCTGCGGAAGCCCGGGGGCCAGGGGCTCGTACTGCAGCAGCAGCATCGCCGCGTCGTCGCCCAGCTTGTGGCCGACGTGGCGGACGACGTCCTCGTGGAGGCGCCGGAGCACCTCGACCGGCCCGCCGACGGCGAGTTCGCCGATCCGGCCGGCGAGCGGGTAGAAGGAGCCGCGGTGGTCGCGGGCCTCGATCACGCCGTCGGTGTAGAGCAGCACCCGGTCCCCCGGCTGCACGGCGACCCGCTGGACGGGCGGCCGGACGTCCGCCGGGTCGAGCACGCCGAGCGGCGGCACCGGCTCGTCCGGCTCCACCGCCCGGCAGCCGTCGGCGGTGAGCAGCAGCGGCGCCGGGTGGCCGCAGTTGACGATCTCCACCGAGCCGTCCGGGCAGACGCCGATCAGCACCAGGGTGACGAACTCCTCCTCCACCCCGGGGTGGTCGGTCTCGTGCAGGGCGCGGTCGAGGCTGACCGCGAGCCAGCCGGCGACCCGGTCGAGGGCCGGCTCCTGGTGCGCGGCCTCGCGGAACGCGCCGAGCACGGCCGCCGCGGTCTCCACCGCGGCGAGCCCCTTGCCGCGGACGTCGCCGACCACGGCCCGGACGCCGTGCCGGGTGTTGACCACCTCGTACAGGTCGCCGCCGATCGAGGCCTGGGCGGCGGCGGCCGCGTAGTGGACGGCGGCCCGGACGCTGCCGACCCGGTCGGGAACTGGGCGCAGCAGCACCCGCCGGGCGATGTCGGCGACCAGCCGGGCGTCGGCCAGCGCCTGCTCCTGGCGCAGCCGCAGGGTGGCGCTGACGTACCCGATCCCGGCGACCAGGGCGACGGCGAGCACGGTCGCGGTGTGCACGGACTCGCCGAGCACGCCGTTGTACCAGGCCATCAGGAAGGAGCAGAGCTCGGCGACGGCGCCGATGAAGAGCGGGTACCAGGTCCGCCGGCTGACCACGGCGGCCAGCGCGGGAATGGCGGTGATCGCCGGCTCGACGGTCACCTCGCTGTTGGTGAAGTAGTCGAGGGAGACCACCAGCACCATGCCGATCAGCGGCAGGGCGTGGGAGGTCTTCGGCCAGGTGCCCGTCACGGTGCCCGGCACGCCCCCCGGGGGCGGGCCGGTGAATCTGTCCCTGATCCATCCGGTCGCGCTCAACGTCGGTCTCTCCAGCGGAAGGTGGCCGGTGCCGGTGGACACCTGCGGTGATGACGGAAAGTCAGGGGCTGAGCCCCTGCCGGCGGCCGGAGTACGGGGGGATGACCGGTTACCGACCCCACAATAGGCGCGAAACGTGCACAGCGCACAGGTTTCGCTCGATCTTGTGACGACTTGGATGCTCTGAGTGACTTCTTATGAGCTATTCCCGATCAGGAGCTCGCTCAACTCTTTTCGGTCGGGAAGTCCGGACGGTCTCACGATCCGGCCACTGCGCACGTAGAGGAACGACGCCGTGACCTGCTCGGCCGGGACGCCGATCCGCTCCGCCCAGGCCAGCCGGTAGACGGCGAGCTGCAGCGGGTCCGCGCTCTCCTCGCGGTTGGTCTTCCAGTCGACCACTTCGTACCGGTACGGCTCCGGTGACGCTGAGCCACCGTCACGGTCGCGGTACACCGCGTCGATCCGGCCGCGCACCACCCGCCCCGCCAGCACCAGTTGGAACGGTTCTTCGACCCGGTACGGCCGGCGGCCCGCGTAGGGGCCGCGCAGGAAGGCCTCCTTCAGCCGTTCCAGGTCCTTCTCGTCCTCGATGCCGTCCTCGTCCAGGCCGGGCAGCGCGTCCGGGCCGAGCAGCAGCGGCTGGTCGAACCGCGCCTGCACCCAGGCGTGGAAGCGGGTGCCCCGGCGGGCGGCGGGCGCGGGCGGGCGGGGCATCGGCCGGGCCAGCTCGGCGGCGAAGCCGTCCGGGTCGGCGGCGAGGCGCAGCAGCTGGGTGGCGGAGAGCGAGGCGGGCAGCTCGACGTCCCGCACGGTCCGCCGGGAGCGCTCCAACTCGCCCAGCAGCGCGCCGAGATCGCGGTCCCAGGAGGCGACCAGGCGCTGGTCCTCGACCGCCATCCGCTCCGGCTCGGGCGCGGGCAGTCCGGCCAGCCGGGCCCGGACCACGTCCGCCACCCGCCGCCGGGAGGTCTGCGCGGCCGGGTTCAGCGGCAGCGGCCACGGGGTCTCCACCGAGACCGCGAACGCCGGGTTCTCGGCGTCCGGCAGCGGCTCCTCGGCCCAGACGTCCAACTCGCCGTTGCCCGCCTCCCGCTCGCAGTGCGCCCTCAGCTCCAGCAGGAAGGAGGACGGGCCGCGCCGGCGCTTCTGGCTCGGCCCCCACCAGTGCCCGGAGGCCAGCAGCAGCGACCGCGGCCGGGTGAACGCGACGTAGCCGAGCCGCAGTTCCTCGACCGCCGAGTGCCGGGTCATCGCCTGCTTGAACAGGCCCATGCCCTTGCCGGTCCACTCCGGGTCGGCGGGCAGGGTGGCGGCGTCGCCGCGCAGCGCGTGCGGCAGCACCTTCTTGGTGCTGGTCCAGCGCTCGCGGCCCTTGTTGCTGGGGAAGGCGTCCTTGACCAGCCCGGGGACGGCGACCACGTCCCACTCCAGGCCCTTGGACTTGTGCGCGGTCAGCACCTTCACGGTGTCCTCGCCGCCGGGCAGGCTGTTGTCCAGGCCGCGCTCGTACTCCTGGGCGGCCCGCAGGAACGCCAGGAACGCGGCCAGGCCCGGGTCGCCGTCCAGGTCGGCGAAGCCCGCCGCGATGTCCAGGAAGGCGTGCAGGGTCTCCCGCCGACGGGCGGCCAGCGCCAGCGGCGACGCGGACAGCTCCACCTCCAGGCCGGTCACCGCGAGCACCCGGTGCAGCACGTCCATCAGCGGCTCGGCCAGCGCCCGGCGCAGCTCGCGGACCTCCCGGGCCAGGCGCGCGAAGCGGACCTTGGCCTCCGGGGAGAACGGCAGCTCGTCGGGCTGTTCCGCGTCGAGGAAGGTCTCCAGGGCGTCGGCGAGCGAGACCACCTCGGTCGGGTCGGTCTCGGCGACCGCCGCCGCCAGCGGGTCGCTGCCGTCCGGGCGGGCGGTGCGGACCAGGTCGGCGGCCCGGCGGCCGAGCAGCGCCAGGTCGCGCGGGCCGATCCGCCAGCGCGGGCCGATCAGCAGCCGGACCAGCGCCGCGTTGGCGGTCGGGTCCTGCAGCACCTCGCAGACCGCCACCAGGTCCGCCACCTCGGGCAGTTGCAGCAGCCCGCCGAGGCCCACCACCTCGACCGGCACGTCCCGGGCGACCAGCGCCGCGTGGATGTCCGGGAAGGCGCTGCCCGCCCGGCACAGCACCGCGATCCGGCCCGGCGCCGTCCCGGTGCGGACCAGGTGCGCGATCCGGTCGCCCAGCCACGCCACCTCCTCCACGTGGGTGGGCAGCAGCGCGGCCCGGACGAAGCCGTCCCGCTCAGCGCCGGGCGCCGGGCGCAGCGCCTCCACGCCCTCGTGCATCTCGCGCAGCGGCGCGGCCAGGTGGTTGGCGAACGCCAGCAGGCGGCCGCCGCTGCGCCGGTTCTCGCTGAGCGCGTACCGGGCGCCCGGGGAGCCGTCCTGCTTCGGGAAGTGCGCCGGGAAGTCGTCCAGGTTGGCGACCGAGGCACCGCGCCAGCCGTAGATCGCCTGGCAGGGGTCGCCGACCGCGGTCACCGGGTGCCCGGTGCTGTGCGCGCCGCCGAACAGGCCGGACAGCATCAGCCGCTGGGCGACCGAGGTGTCCTGGTACTCGTCCAGCAGCACCACCCGGTACTGGGCGCGCAGCAGCCGGCCGACCTCCGGCCGCTCCTGGGCGAGCCGGGCGGAGGCGGCGATCTGGTCGCCGAAGTCCATCAGCCCGGCGGCCCGCTTGCGCCGCCGGTAGTCCTCGACCAGCTCCAGCAGCTCCAGCCGGGCCCGGGCCGCCTTCGGGACGGCGCGCAGGTCCTCGTTGCTCAACTTCTTGGTGGCGAGGGTGTCGAGCAGCCCGGAGTCGTGGTCGCGCAGCCGCTCCGGGGCGACCAGGTGCTCGGCCAGCTCGGAGTCGAGCGCGATCAGCTCGGCGACCAGGGTGGAGAAGGTCCCGCTCAGCGCCGGGTACGGGCCGCGCGCCGAGCGCAGCACCTTGGCGGCGAGCTGGAAGCGGGTCGCGTCGGCGAGCAGCCGGACGTCCGGCTCTATCCCCAGGCGCAGGCCGTGCTCCTTGAGCAGGGTGCCGGCGAACGCGTGGTAGGTGGAGATCTGCGGCTCGCCGAGGGCGTCCTCGTCCGGGTCCAGGACGCGGGCGCGCAGCAGCGCGGTGCGCACCCGCTCGGCGAGCTCGCCGGCGGCCTTGTTGGTGAAGGTCAGGCCCAGCACCTGCTCGGGGCGGACCGCGCCGGAGCCGACCAGCCACACCACCCGGGCCGCCATCACCGTGGTCTTGCCCGACCCGGCGCCCGCCACGATCACGGCGGGCTCCAGCGGCGCGCCGATGGCCCGCATCTGCTCGGGGTTGAACGGGATCCCGAGCAGCTCCTTGAGTTCCTCGGGATCGCTGAGCACGCCCCCCACCGTAAGCGACGCGCGAGGGTGGCCCGGCTCAGTCGACAAGCTGGCGTCCGTCCCGCTGGGCGGAGCAGCTGCCGCGGAACGCGCAGCGGGCGCAGCCCTCCCCCGCCGTGGGCACGAAGCGCTCGGCGAGCACCCGGCCGGCCGACTCGGCCAGCAGGTTCTCGATCCACGGCTCGCCCTCGGCGGGCAGCTGCTGCTGCACCTTGGGCGCCTCCGGCTCGCCCTTGGCGGGCTCGCGCAGGTGCACCAGCTCCGCGCCGCCCGGGGTGGCGGCGGCGCCGTCGTCGAAGCCGGGCAGCCCGTCCAGCGCGCCGCCGCGCACGGCCAGCTGGTAGACGGCGAGCTGCTTGTGCTCGGGCAGCGACTTCTCGGTCGGGATCTGCTTGCCGGTCTTGAAGTCGACGACGTACGCGCGGCCCGCCGCGTCCCGCTCGACGCGGTCCATCGAGCCGCGGATGCGGACCGCGATCCCGCCGACGTCCAGGGTCAGGTCGAAGCCGTGCTCGGTGGCGACGGTGGTGCGTTCCCGCTCCAGCACGTGCCAGTGCAGGAAGCGCTCCAGGGCCGCCCGGGCCTCGGTCTTCTCCTGCTGCGACTTCCACGGCGCGTCGAAGGCCAGCGCGTCCCACACCGTGTCCAGCCGCTCCATCAGGACGGCGAGGTCGGCGGGGGTGCGGCCGGAGCCGACCTCGTCGGCCAGCGCGTGGACGACGTTGCCGAAGCCCTGGGCGGCGGTGGTGGTGCTGCCGGCCTTCACGTCCTTCTCCAGGAACCACTGGAGCGCGCAGTTGTCGAGCTGTTCCAGGCCGCTGCCGGACAGCCGGACCGGTACGCCGTCCGCCCGCAGCGGCTCGGGCGCGGCGGTCTGCTCGTCCAGGCCCCACCAGCGGTCGGGGTGCGCGGAGGGGACCAGCGGGTGGCCGTCCTCGTCGAGCGCGGACGCCAGGCGGGCGAGCCGCTCGGCCGCCGCCCGGCGCAGCTCCGGCGAGCGGGCCGGGTCGACGGTGACCGCGCGCAGCTCCGCCACCAGGGCGGACACCGACAGCGGCCGCCGCGGCCGGCTGGTCACCTCGGCGACGGTCACCTGGGGCGTGCGGGAGCGCACCTTGCCGGTCCGCGGGTCGAGCTCCTCCCGGTACAGCTCGCGCAGGAAGCGGGACGGCTCGTCGCCGTCCTCGGCGGGGGCCTTCACCGCGGTGACGATCAGCCGGTCCTTGGCGCGGGTGGCCGCGGTGTAGAAGAGGCGCCGCTCCTCCGCGAGCAGCGCGGCCGGGGTGAGCGGTTCGGCGAGGCCGTCCCGGCCGATCCGGTCGGCCTCCAGCAGGGAGCCGCGGCGGCGGAGATCCGGCCAGAGGCCGTCCTGGACGCCGGCCACCACGACCACCCGCCACTCCAGGCCCTTCGAGCGGTGCGCGGTCATCAGCCGGACCGCGTCCGGCCGCACGGCGCGCACGGTGAGGGTGTCGGCGGCGATGTCCTGCGCCTCCAGCTCGGCGAGCAGGTCCAGTGCGCTGCGGTGGCCCGCCACCTGCTCCTCCGCCCGCGCGGCGGTCTCGAACAGCGCGCACAGCGCGTCCAGGTCCCGGTCGGCGTTGCGGCCGCCGGTGCCGCCGCGCAGGGCGGCCCGCTCCAGCCGCTCGCGCCAGCGGCGGCTGCCGTCCCACAGCTCCCACAGCGCGTCCTCGGCGCCCCCGCCGCCGGCCAGCAGCTCCCGGACCTTGCGCAGCAGCGTCCCGAGCTCGCGGGCGCGGCGGGCGTGGTGGCCGTCCAGGAGCATCAGCCGCTCGGGCTCCGCGAGGGCGTCCCGGATCAGCGCTTCGGCCGGGGCGACGACCACGTGGCCCTCGGCTCGAGCCTCTTCGCGCAGGGCTCGTCCGAGCCGCCGCAGGTCGGAGCCGTCCAGGCCGCCCATCGGGCCGGTGAGCAGGATGTGCGCGATGTCGACGGTCATCGACTCGGCCGGCTCCGCGCAGACCCGGAGCGCGGTCAGCAGCGGCACCACGCCGGGCTCGTCGCGCAGCGGGATGTCGTCGCCGTCGATCTCCAGCGGCACGCCGGCCGCGCCCAGCGCCCGCCGGACGCCGGGGATGGTCCGCCCGCCGGCGCGGACCAGCACCGCCATCTCGCCCCAGGGCACCCCGTCCTCCAGGTGCGCCCGGCGGAGCAGGTCGGCGACCGAGTCCAGTTCCGCGCCGGGGGTCGGGTAGGTGTACACCTCGACCGCCCCGCCCTCGCGGGAGGGCAGCAGCGCGCGGTGCTGGGCGAGCTTGTCGGCGGGCAGCCGGCCCATCGGCATCCGCCGGGTGAGCTCCCGCGAGGCGGCCAGCAGCACCGCCCCGGACCGCCGGGACACCCGCAGCACCGCCACCTCGGCCGGCCGGCCGTCGGCCCGCCGGAAGGCGTCGGGGAAGTCGAGGATGCCGTTGATGTCGGCGCCGCGGAAGGCGTAGATCGACTGGTCCGGGTCGCCGACCGCGACCAGGTCGCGGCCGCCGCCGGCGAGCTGCTTCAGCAGCCGCACCTGGGAGGGGTCGGTGTCCTGGTACTCGTCGACGAAGACCACGTCGTACCGGCCGCGCAGCGCGTCGCCGACCTCCGGGCGTTCGGCGAGCAGCACGGCCCGGTGGACCAGCTCCGCGTAGTCCAGCACCCCCCGCATGTCGAGGACGTCCAGGTAGTCCGCCAGGAAGTGCGCGGCGGCCGCCCAGTCGGGCCGCTGGACGCCCTCGGCGAAGCGGGCCAGCTCGTGCTCGCCGAGCCCGAGCTCGCGGCTGCGCGCGAGGACCGCCCGGACCTCGTCGGCGAACCCGCGGGTGGTCAGGCAGGCCCGCAGGTCGAGCGGCCAGCCGATCCGGCCGACGCCGGCCCTGGCGTCCTCCGCGTCGCCGGCCAGCAGCTCGCGGACCATCACGTCCTGCTCGGGGCCGGAGAGCAGCCGCAGCGGCTCGGCGTACTCCTCCGGGTCCTGGTGGGAGCGCAGCAGCGCGTAGCAGAAGGAGTGGAAGGTGGTCGCCTGCGGCACGGCGACGCCTGCGGCGACCCGGGCGGTCATCCGGTCGCGCAGCTCCATCGCCGCCTTGCGGCTGAAGGTGAGGACCAGGATCCGCTCGGGATCGGTGCCGTCCGCTATCCGCCGGGTGACGGCCTCGACCAGCGTGGTGGTCTTGCCCGTACCGGGCCCGGCCAGCACCAGCAGCGGCCCACCGGCGTGCTCGACCACCGCCTGCTGGTACGGGTCCAGGGTGGGCGGCTCGGGCTGTGCGAGGGGGCTGCGTACCAGGCGGAAGGGCGGGGTCACTGCGGTCCAGACGGGTTGTACCAGGGCATGTGCGGGGCGGGGTCGCAACGGACCTCGCCCGCACCGAGCCTACGATCCTGCACCGACAACCCCGTCCCGCGCACGGGATCGGGCGAAAAAGAGACGACTATCGCCCGTCCCAGCGGGCCTGCCGCAGGTCGACCCGGAGCGAGTCGCCGACCGTGCGCAGCGGGGTGCCCTCGGCGCGGTACTCGGGCAGGGCCCGGTGCTCGTGGCCGGGCAGCGGGCGGCCGTCGGCGCGGATCACCCGCCACCAGGGCACGGCGCCGCCGTAGAGGGCCATCACCCGGCCGACCTGGCGCGGGCCGCCCTGGCCGAGGTACTCGGCGACGTCGCCGTAGGTCATCACCCGGCCCGGTGGGATCCGCTCGGTGAGGTCGAGCACGGCCTCCGCGAACGGCGGCAGCTCCGCGCCGTCGTCCGCGCCGTCGGGGCCGTCCTCGCGCGTACTCTCGGTCATCCGCCGCATTCTTCCCCATCCGGTCGATTTCCAGGGCCCCGAGCGGGCGATCCGCCGCGCCTGATGCGCCCCCTGCCCGGCACCGGACCGTCCGGCATGGCAGCATCTTCGGGGCAGTGCGTGGTGATACGAGGACAAGACCAGATGACCGGGACGGCAGAATTGAACGTGGACGAGGGCTCCGAGGAGTCCGCGACCGACGGTTCTGCGCAACACCCGCAGGTCGAGCCACCCGCCGTCTCACTGCACAAGACACCCGCCGGACCGGTTCCGGAGGCGGGCACGGGGGAGGACGAGAACGTGGTCGCGTACGACGGACCACCTGACGGGGTGGTCCCTGACGACACCGGACCGGACGAGGAGCCGACCGGCGAGCACCTGGCGGTCGACGAACCGCTGCTGCCGCCGCGGGCGCACCGCCCCTCGGACCTGATCCGGTTCACCGCCGGTGTGCTCGGCATCATCGCGGTGTTCGTCCTCGCGCAGGTGGCGGTCTCCACCACCACCGGCATCGAGAGCGACATCACCGCCAACGCCAAGCACATCCCGAGCGTGCTCTCCACCATCGCCGCGCTGGTCTCCAGCGTGGCGGTGCTGGCGGTGCCGCTGGCGTTCGCGGTGGAGCGGCTGATCAAGCGGGACGGCCTGCGGGTCGCCGACGGCGTGCTCGCCTCGGTGCTGGCGTACGGCGTCTCGCTGGGCGTGGACTGGTGGGTGGCGGCGAGCGCCCCGGACGCGATCCGCAACGCGCTGACCCAGTTCCCCCCGGGCGGCGGGGACACCCTGACCGACCCGGTGCACGGCTACCTGGCGCCGGTGATCGCCTACATGACCGCCGTCGGGATGTCCTCCAGACCCCGCTGGCGGGTGGCGCTGTGGGTGGTGGTGATCCTCAGCGGCGCGACCGAGCTGATCAGCGGCTACACCACCCCGCTGTCGCTGATCCTCACCGTGCTGATCGGCTGGTCCGTGGCGTACGGCACGCTGTACGCGATCGGCTCGCCGAACATCCGGCCGACCGGCAAGAGCCTGATGGTCGGCCTGCGCAAGGTCGGCTTCACGCCGTCCGCCGCCCACACCGCCCCGGACGCGCCCGGCGGCACCCGCCGCTACCTGGTCACCCAGCAGCACGGCCCGCTGCTGGACGTCCACATCATCGACCGCGAGCAGCAGGCCTCCGGCTTCTTCTACCGCGCCTGGCGCCGTCTGCGGCTGCGCTCGGTGGCGGTCCGCCGCAGCCCCCAGTCGCTGCGCCAGGCCCTCGAACAGGAGGCCCTGATCGCGTACGCGGCCGCCGCCTCCGGGGCCCGGGCCCCACAGCTGGTGGCCACCTCCGAGCTCGGCCCGGACGCCGCGATCCTGGTCTACGAGAACGTGGCCGGCCGCACCCTCGACGAGCTGACGGACGAGGAGATCACCGACGAGGTGATGGCCTCGTTCTGGGAGTCGGTCGGCACCCTGCACGAGCGCCGGATCGCCCACCGCCGGCTGACCGGCGAGTCGCTGCTGGCGGTGGACGAGAAGACCGGCTGCCTGGTCAACCTCTCCGGCGGCGACATCGCGGCCGGCGACCTGACGCTGCGGATCGACGTCGCCCAGCTGCTCACCACCTTCGCGCTGCGGGTCGGCCCGGAGCGGGCGGTGGCGGTCGCCAACCGGGTGCTCGGCCCGACCCGGGTCGCGGACTCGCTGCCGCTGCTCCAGCCGGTCGGCCTGAGCCGGCAGACCCGCGCCGACCTGCAGAAGATGACCAAGGAGCGGAAGGCCGCCGCCCAGGCGCTGGCCCTGGAGCAGGTCGCGGCGGGGGTGAAGACCCAGCAGCAGGCGGAGGAGGACATCGCCGTCGCAGGCGAGGACCTGCTGAGCCGGATCCGCGGCCAGATCCTCCAGATCGCCCCGGAGGCGCCGATCGCCCCGGCCAAGCTGGAGCGGCTCAAGCCCAAGACGCTGATCATGGTGGTGGCGCTCACCTTCGCCGCCTACCTGGCGGTCACCACCATCCGGCCGGACCAGTTCAAGGTCTCCGAGATGAACTGGGCCTGGGCCTCGCTCGCCCTGCTCGCCTCCGCGACCAGCTACGTCGCCGCCTCGATGAGCCTGACCGGCTTCGTCCCGGAGCGGCTGCCGTTCGGCCGGACGGTGGCCGCGCAGCTGGCCGGCTCCTTCGTGAAGCTGGTCGCGCCCGCCGCGGTCGGCGGCATCGCGCTCAACACCCGCTACCTGCAGAAGGCCGGCATCCGGCCGGTGCAGGCGGTGGCCAGCGTCGGCGCCTCGCAGCTGGCCGGCCTGGCCGGGCACCTGCTGCTGCTGTTCTCCTTCGGCCTGATCACCGGCACCCAGACCAACGGCGACCTGGGCGCCTCCCGCGCGGTGATCATCGGCGTGCTGTCCGCCGCCGTGCTGGCGCTGGTGATCGCGGCGGTGTCGCCGCTGCGGCGCTTCGTGGTGAACCGGCTGCGGGTGCTGTTCTTCGGCGTGGTGCCGCGGATGCTCGACCTGATGCAGACCCCGTCCAAGCTGGTCACCGGCTTCGGCGGGATCCTGCTGCTGACGCTCTCCTTCACCGCCTGCCTGGACGCCTCGGTGCAGGCCTTCGGCGGCGGCGCGCACGTCACCTTCGCGGCCGTCGCGGTGGTCTTCCTGACCGCCAACGCGGCCGGCTCGGCGATCCCCACCCCGGGCGGCATCGGCCCGGTCGAGATCGCCCTGATCGCCGCGCTCACGGTGGCCGGCGTGCCCGCCACCGCCGCCACCCCGGCGGTCTTCCTCTACCGCCTGCTCACCTTCTGGCTGCCGGTGGCGCCCGGCTGGATCGCCTACAACGTGCTCCAGCGCAAGGGCGCGCTCTAGACCCGGCCGCAGAACGGACCGGCCGCAGAACGACGGAAGGGCCCGGGGGCGTGCGCCCCGGGCCCTTCCGTTCGAGCTCTTTAGTACACCGGCTTCTGCGGCTCGATCTGGTTGACCCAGCCGATCACGCCGCCGCCCAGGTGCACCGCGTCCGCGAAGCCCGCGGACTTCAGCACGGCCAGCACCTCGGCCGAGCGGACACCGGTCTTGCAGTGCAGCACGATCCGCTTGTCCTGCGGCAGATCCTGCAGGGCGTTGCCCATCAGGAACTCGTTCTTCGGGATCAGCCGCGCGCCCGGGATCGAGACGATCTCGTACTCGTTGACCTCGCGGACATCGATGATGTCGATGTTCTCGCCCTCGTCGATCCACTCCTTGAGCTGCTTGGAGGTGATCGTCGAGCCCATGGCGGCCGCCTGGGCCTCCTCCGACACGACGCCGCAGAAGGCCTCGTAGTCGATGAGCTCGGTGACGGTCGGGTTGTCGCCGCAGAGCACGCAGTTCGGGTCCTTGCGGACCTTCACCTGGCGGTACTGCATCTCCAGGGCGTCGTAGATCATCAGTCGGCCGACCAGCGGCTCGCCGACCCCGGCCAGCAGCTTGATCGCCTCGGTGACCTGGATCGAGCCGATGGACGCGCACAGCACGCCCAGCACGCCGCCCTCGGCGCAGGACGGGACCATGCCCGGCGGCGGCGCCTCCGGGTAGAGGCAGCGGTAGCACGGGCCGTGCTCGGCCCAGAACACCGACGCCTGGCCGTCGAAGCGGTAGATCGAGCCCCACACGTACGGCTTGCCGAGCAGCACCGCGGCGTCGTTCACCAGGTACCGGGTGGCGAAGTTGTCGGTGCCGTCCACGATCAGGTCGTAGCCGGAGAAGATCTCCATGACGTTGTCGTTGTCGAGACGCTCGTCGTGGAGGATCACGTCGACGTACGGGTTGATCTCCTTGACCGAGTCGCGCGCGGACTCGCCCTTGGAGCGCCCGATGTCGGACTGGCCGTGGATGATCTGGCGCTGCAGGTTGGACTCGTCGACGGTGTCGAACTCGACGATGCCGAGCGTGCCGACACCGGCGGCGGCCAGGTACATCAGGGCGGGCGAGCCGAGGCCACCGGCACCGACGCACAGCACCTTGGCGTTCTTCAGCCGCTTCTGCCCGTCCATGCCCACGTCGGGGATGATCAGGTGGCGGGAGTACCGGCGGACCTCGTCGACGGTGAGCTCGGCGGCCGGCTCGACCAGGGGTGGCAGCGACACGGGGACTCCGATGGTCGTCAGTTCACAATTGACTACGCCAACAGTGTCACGTGCCCGGGGTATTCCGAGACAAGCGTTCCAGCACGTGAGATGCCCGACACCGGATGCTGGGACCGGACCCCCGCCCCAGGTCAGACCCGGCAGGCCGTCTCCAGCCAGACGTCGCCCAGCGACTCCTCCAGCGGCACCTGCGTCCGCCAGCCGAGACGGTCCCGCGCCGTCCGCACGTCCGCCTGCCGCCACTGCACCGGCTCCAGCACCGGCCGGGCGTCCAGCTGCCGCCCGGGGTCCGCGCCCGACGCCGCCTGCGCGGGCAGCACCACCTGGCGCGCGTCCTCGGTCACCTGCCCCTCGAAACCCGAGGCCCGGACCAGCAGCTGCGCCGCCTCCCGGGCCCGCACCGCGTGCCCGCTGCCGATGTTGATCACCCCGGTGGCCGCCGACACCGCCGCCGCCTGCACCGCCCGGGCGACGTCCCGGACGTCCACGAAATCCCGGTATCCGGACAGGTCCGGCATCCGCACCTGGTGCTCGTCCTGCTCCAGCGCCCGCCGCAGGCCCTCCGCCAGGCGCCCGAACAGCGACGCCGTCGGCGAACCCGGGCCCACCACGTCGAAGATCCGCAGCACCAGCGCGTCCAGCCCGGACGCCAGCACCAGCTCCGTCCCCGCCAGCTTCGACACCCCGTACGGGCCCACCGGCCGCGGCTCGGCGCTCTCCGGGATCGGCCCCGCCGGCGGCACCGGCCCGTACTCCGCCGCCGACCCGATGTGCACCAGCCTGGCCGGCTCGCGACTGCGCCGGATCGCCTCGCAGACCGTCGCCACCGCCAGCGTGTTCGCCCGGATCAGCGCCCGCGAGGTGCCGTACGTCGCCCCCGCGCAGTTGATCACCACCTGCGGCGCCACCGCGTCCAGGAACCGGGCCAGTGCCCCCGGACTGCCCGTCGTCAGGTCGAAGCGGATGTCGGCCGAATCCCGTCGGCCCAGCACCGTCGTCTGCAGGCCGTCCTCCACCAGCAGACGATCGGCGACCCGGCGGCCGATGAAACCGTCGGCACCCAGCAGCAGCACCCTCATCGGGCGTGTGTCCTTCCACGAGGCCCGGCCGGATTTCCCCGGCCCGGCGATTGCTTGCAGTTCTCGGTTGTCCATCACATGTCCGTCAGGCGGGCGGCCCGGGCCGGTGCGACCCCGGCCGCCCCAGCAGCAGCCACGCGTACGGCAGCAGCACCGCCACCGGCACCGCGCAGCCCGCCGGCACGGCGAGCGCGGGATCACCCCGCAGCACCACCAGCACCACCCCCGCCGCCGCCACCAGCACCCCGACCGCGGCGACCGCCGGCCGGCCGCACACCCGCACCACCCCGGCCAGGAGCAGCAGCACCGCGAGCGCCCCCTGCCCCGCCCACACGGCCGCGTCGGCCCCGCCGCGCGGGGCCGCCACGAGCACCGCGGCCAGCACCACCTGCGCCAGCACCGCGACCGGCAGCACCGGGCGCATCCGCGCCCCGAACTCCGCGATCGTCACCGCCGACCCCACCTGCACCCGCCCGACCCCCCGCGCCCACCCCACCCACCACCGCGCCGCCCCCGCCCCCACCGCCGCCGCCACCCCGAACCCCACCGACCCCCGCGCCACCACGACCAACACCACCGAGACCCCCACCGCCGCCCACAGACGGCTCCACCCGGCACCCGCCCAGGCCCCCGAAGGCCGCACGACCCTCCCGGCCGGAGGCCGTTCCCGCCCGGCGGGCGAGCTGCCCTGGGGGCGGGCACCGCCGTGCCGCGCACCCGCCGGGTTCGGCCGGCGGCGGGGGTGGTCCAGGGTGGTGAGCGCGGCGGTGCCGGCGGCGGTGGCGAGGGCGGGGGCGGCCGGGTGGCCGGCGGCGAGGGCGAGGACGGCGACGGGGACGAGGTGGAGCAGCGCCGACCGGGTGGCGTCCGCCGCCCGGGTGCGCCGCCGGACGGCGGGCGGGGGCCCGCCCGGGGCGCCGGGCCGGTGGGGGACGCGGGCGTGGAGTTCCTCGGCGAGGCCGAAGACGTCCGCGTGCCGGTAACGCGCGGCGCTCTCGGGTCCGATCCCGGCGTCCTCCAGCCCGGCGGCGATGTCGAGGACGTCGACGGCCTGCTCGCACAGCTCCCGGTGCGCGTGGAGCAGCTCCCGCACCGGGTCGGCGCCCGTCACACCGCCTCCGCGAGTGCCGTGGGCCTGGCTCCGGTGGGCCTCGCGGGGGCCGTGGCAGCCGCCGGCGTCTCCCCCGCGACCCAGTACTCGGCGGGCCGGGCGAAGGGCTGCGCGGCCCCGGCCGGGAAGGCCGGGAAGCGGGAGACCAGCTCCAGGTAGATCTCCCGGAAGGCGCCGACCACCGGCTCGACCGCGAAGCGTTCCTGCGCGCGCAGCCGCCCGGCGAGCCCGAGCCGGGCCCGCCGTTCGGCGTCGCCGAGCAGCGCCAGGCAGGCCGCGGCGAGCGCCTGCGGGCTGCGCGGCGGCACCAGCAGCCCGCTGGGCCCGAGCATCTCGGGTGCCACGCCGACCTCGGTGGAGACGACGGCCCGTCCGCTGAGCATGGCGTCGGCGAGCAGTCTGGGGCTGCGCTGCGCGAGTGCGGTGAAGACGACGGCGCTGCCGGTCTCCCACATCGGGGCGGTGGCGTCCGGCCGGCCCTCGAACCGGACGGCGCCGGCGATGCCGAGCTTCCCGGCGATGGCCTCGCAGTGCCCGCGGTACCCGGGGACGCCCTCCTCCCCGTACATCCGCAGTTCGGCGTCGGGCAGTTCGGCCCGGACCCGGGCGAACGCGTGCAGCATCAGTTCCGGGTCCCGTCCGGGCTCCAGCGCGCCGGCCCAGACCAGCGTGGGCTTCTCGGGTTCCGGCCCGGCGGCGGCCCGGGCGACGGCCGGGGTGCCCTCGTGGACGATGCGGGTGCGGGCGGGGTCGGCGCCGCAGCGGCGCTGCCACTGCTGGTCGTAGGTGCTGCCGGGGGTGAGGACGGCGGCGTGCCGGTAGGTCTCCTCGGTGAGCTGACGGAAGAAGGCGAGCAGCAGGGCGCGGACCGGCCAGCGGTAGGGCGCGGTGCGGTAGCTGCGGTACTGCTCGCGCAGGTGGAGGCCGTGCTCGGTGACGACGAAGGGGACGCCGTGGAGCTGCCGGGCGACCAGCGCGGGCAGGGCGGCCGGTCCGCCGCCGACCACGTGGCAGAGGTCGGCGCCGCCGAGGCCGGCCGTGCCGGTGCCGTACCAGGGCGCGGAGAGCGGCCGCAGGCACTGCTCCAGCAGGTCGGCGGCGACCAGGACGTCGCGGACCTGGGGCTGTCCGGCGGCGGTGTCGGCGCCGGGCGAGCGCCAGACCTTCTCCAGCACCCGCTGGGCGTGGCCGGAGGAGAGGTACGCGGGCAGCGCGTCGTCGTCCCGGGTCAGTTCGGCGAGGCGGTGGAGCGCGGGCCCGAACAGCGCCCGGTCGCCGGGGACGACGAGCGAGCGGACCAGTTCCTCGTACGCGCGGCCGTACGCCCGTCGCCGGTGCAGGGCGGGCCCGCGGCCGCCGGGGCGGCGGCCCCACATCGGCAGCTCGTGCACGCCGCGCAGGCCGGGGACGCCGGTCGGGGCGGCCGGCCGGCCGGCCCGGACCAGCCGGTAGAGCCGGAACTCGTGCTCGGGCAGCCCCTCGACCAGGCGGCCGCACCAGCCGCCGTCGCCACGCTGTGCATGGGCCTGGGTGCCCTCGGTGAGCAGAGCGATGCGCACGACGCCTCCATGGCGGACTCGGGATCCACGACGAGACAGGGAGTCCGTCCACCTATCGGCTGGTGGCACCGGCACTCGGAAGCGGACGACCGCGGGCCGGGCGGCCGCTCCCCGCGACCGCCGCCCCTCGTCTGCGCCCCCCACACCTGTTCGGTCTGACAACACGACGGTAGAGCGCCACCGAGGCGCCCCTAGGACCGCCGACCGCCTTGCCACCTGAACGAGTGAAAGCCCGTGACCTCACGCCGCCGCCCGCGTTTCGGAGCCGTTCGGAGCGCCGCTCAGACCTCCGCGAGCAGTTCCCGGACGGCGCGGGCGACCTGCTGCGGGTGCTCCAGCATCGCCACGTGCCCGGAGTCGGGCAGCACCAGCAGCCGGGCGTCCCGGAAGGCGGCGCAGGCCCGCCGGGCGGAGCGGTAGGAGACCAGCTTGTCCTTCAGCCCGTAGACCAGCAGCACCGGCGCCTCGATCTGCTCGGCCTGCCGCCACAGCGACTGCTCGCCGCGCTCGGTGTAGGCGGTGACGATGCCGCGCGCGGAGCCGACCAGGGCCTCCAGCGCGTACGGCAGGGCGGCCCGGCGGCGGTACTCGGAGACCGCCTCGGCCCGGCGGCGGGCGGGGATCCGCGAGGTGTCGGCGTAGACGAGGCGCAGCAGCTCCTCGGTGGCGTCCTCGGCGGTCTGCCGGCTGCGCTCGCGGGCGCGGCGCAGCAGCGCGGGGACGCCGGGGACGGCGAGCAGCCCGGTCGGCCAGGCGGAGTGCTGCGGGGGCAGCTCGGGCAGCGCGGGCGAGATCAGGGTGAGGCTGCGCACCAGGTCGGGGCGGAGGGCCGCGAGCCGGACGGAGACGGCGCCGCCGAGCGAGTTGCCGAAGAGGTGGACCGGGCCGCGGCCGGAGGCCTCCAGGTAGCCGATCACCGCGCGGACGTGGCCGGAGACCGAGAGGTTGCCGTCGACGGGCGGCGCGGAGTACCCGAAGCCGGGCAGGTCGACCGCCTCGCCGGCGACCTCGCCGGAGAGCTCCTGCATCAGCTCGTGCCAGTTGTCGGAGGAGCCGCCGAGACCGTGCACGAAGAGCGCGGGCGGCAGCCCGTCGGCCGGGGCGGACGGGGCGCTGACCGCCAGGACGGCCCCCGGTACCCGGACGGTGCGGTGGGGCTCGGTGGCGGTGACGGGGTGCTGGTCGGCGCTCATGGAGCACGATGGTAGTGAGCCGGGGTGCCTCCGCATCCCGTACCGAGCCGGTCTCACCCTGTGGACAGCGCAGGCCCGAGCCGTATTGTGGGCTCCCGACAGGGCGGGATCTGCGCTTTACTCGGCTTCACCCCGCGCCAACGGGGTTACCGAAAAGTAGAATCAATCACCACCCAGCCAGCCCATCGCAGATCGTGAAGTGAGGAGCGCCGTGACGGCCATCCAGGAGGCGCAGGAGCGCCCGCGCGGTGCCCGCCTGCCGCGAAGCGCCCGCCGTGAACAACTGCTCGGAGCCGCGCAGGAGGTGTTCGTCGCCCAGGGCTACCACTCGGCCGCCATGGACGACATCGCCGAGCGCGCCGGCGTGAGCAAGCCGGTGCTGTACCAGCACTTCCCGGGCAAGCTCGAGCTCTACCTGGCGCTGCTGGACAAGCACTGCGACGCCCTGGTCGACGCCACCCGGGACGCGCTGGAGGCGACCACCGACAACAGGCACCGGGTGGCCGCGACCATGGAGGCGTACTTCCACTACGTCTCCAGCGAGTCCGGGGCCTTCCGCCTGGTCTTCGAGTCGGACCTGACCAACGAGCCGGCCGTGCGCGAGCGGGTGGAGCGGGCCAGCGACATGAGCGCCACCCTGGTCTCCAAGGTGATCGCCGAGGACACCGACCTGCCCGAGGCGGAGTCCAAGCTGCTCGCCGCCGGCGTCTGCGGCCTGGCCCAGATCACCGCCCGGTACTGGCTCTCGCAGGGCAAGGACATCCCGCGCGACGAGGCGGTCCGGCTGGTCGCCAGCCTGGCCTGGCGCGGCCTGAAGGGCTTCCCGATGCACCCGGTCGCGGAGTCCTCCCCCTCCGAGGCCGAATAAATTCCCGTTCCGGCCGGAATCAGCCCTCAGCGGAGCGTCAGTGGACCTTCACCGTTCCGCCGGGCGGCTGCTCTAAGGTGAAGCCGTACGGCGCGACGCCCGCGAACAGCGGTTCGAGCGCGTGGATGGCTGCAACCCGGAGGGACGGAAGCCGTGGAGGTCAAGATCGGCGTGCAGAACGCGCCCCGAGAGATCGTTATCGAGAGCTCGCAGACTGCCGAAGAGGTCGCGGACGCGGTCGACAAGGCTCTGGACGGGAGCTCGAAGGTCTTCACTCTCACCGACGAGCACGGCCGCCGGGTGATCGTCCCGTCCGAGCGCCTGGCCTACGTCGAGATCGGCGAGACCGCCTCGCGCAAGGTCGGCTTCGGCAACCTCTGAGGCGATCGACTGCACCGGAGTCCCGTTCCCCCACCGGGGGGACGGGACTTCCGCATGTGCGGGGGCTTTCGCGGCCGGACGCGTACCGACCGCCCGCCCGGGGTATGGCCGGGGTTGGTACGCAGCGTCGCCCACCACTCCCCGGGAGGCAGCCCCGTGGTCTTCGAGACGATCGCCTTCGCCCTGATCGGCCTCGCGGTGGGGGTCGCCGCCCTGGCGCTGCTGCCCGGGTGGTTCGCGGCCGCCCGGGCGCTGACCGTCGCCACCGGGGTGGTCACGGCGCTGCTCGCCGGGCGCCTCACCGGCTACGTGCTGGACGGCGGCTCGATGCCGGTGCAGCTGGTCAGCTCGGCGGTCTGCTCGGTGCTGCTGGTGTCGGTGCTGGCCCGGCCGGACCGGGCGCCGCGGCCGCGCGGCGCGCACCGCCGGCAGCGGCCCGCCTGAAGGGCCGCCGGGCGGCCGTTCGAACGACGGCTCAGGAGGCGAGGCCGAGCGCGGCCATCCGGCGGGTGTGCGCCTCGGTGATCCGGTTGAACATCTTGCCGACCTCGACCAGGTCGAAGCCGTGCACCTCGGCGCCGCCGACCAGCAGGTTGGAGAGCGCGTCGCGCTCGGCCACCACCCGCTGGGCCTGGCTGAGCGCCTCGCCCATCAGCCGCCGGCCCCACAGCGCCAGCCGGCCGCCGACCCGCGGGTCCTCCTCGATCGCCTGCCGCACCCGGTCCACCGCGAACTCGGCGTGACCGGTGTCGGACATCACCCGCAGCACCAGCTCCCGGGTGTCGTCGTCCAGCCGGACGGCCACCTCGCGGTAGAAGTCGGTCGCGATCGCGTCGCCGACGTACGCCTTGACCAGGCCCTCCAGCCAGTCGGAGGGGGCGGTGAGCCGGTGGAAGTTCTCCAGCGCCTCGACGAAGGGCGTCATCACCTCGGTCGGGTCCGCCCCGACCTCGGCCAGCCGGTCGTGGAGCAGCTGGTAGTGCTGGTACTCGGCGGAGGCCATCCGGGCCAGGGCCGCCTTCTCGGTGATCCCCGGGGCGAACTTGGCGTCGTCGGCCAGCCGCTCGAAGGCGCTCAGCTCGCCGTACGCGAGGGCGCCGAGCAGGTCGAGCACGGCCGCCCGGTAGCCGGGATCGGCGGCCCGGGTCGCCCAGTCGCCGATCGACTCGAACGGGGCGCCGTCACCACTTTCCAGAGTCTCCATGGCACGAAACCTTAGCCCCCGCCACCGGCGGGGTTGTGCGCGTCACGTGTTCGAGTCCTCGCTTGACTGTATGGTGGTAGCGAGGCCTGGTGTATTCGCGCGGCCCGCCCTCACCGGCAGGCCGCGCAGATGTGCCCAGCACGTGCACCCGGCGCTCACGTACGCGGATGCCCGGTCGGAGACCCGATCGGCTCCGACCTTGGCCCGGACCTCGGGCCAGGCACCGCATCAGTGGCCGAGCGAGGGCCGCCGCGGACGGCGCCCCATGGCGCAGGTCCCGCGCCGAACCCCTCACGGGAATGATCCCCCGCGCCGCCGCCCGACGCGCCCTCCCAGGGCTGCTCGGGTGGGCAGGACGCTGGGGTAACGGCGCGGTCGTGCGGTCGAACCAGGCAGTGGCTCCGGACGCGATGCGTCCGTGCCCGGCCCTGCGACCGGCACGCGCACCGCCTGCTCGCTCTCGGCCCCCCACATGGAAGAGGCAGCACCCTGTCCACCACCGCTGAACCCACCAAGACCACCTTCCGGGACCTGGGGATCCTCCCGGAGACCGCCGAGGCCCTGGAGGCCGTCGGCATCGTCCACCCCTTCCCCATCCAGGAGATGACCCTGCCGGTCGCGCTGACCGGCCACGACGTCATCGGCCAGGCCAAGACCGGCACCGGCAAGACCCTCGGCTTCGGCCTCCCGCTCATCGAGCGGGTCGTCGTGCGCGCCGACGTGGACGCCGGCCGGGCCACCGCCGACCAGCTCTCGCAGAGCCCGCAGGCGCTCATCGTGGTGCCCACCCGCGAGCTCTGCACCCAGGTCACCAACGACCTGCAGACCGCCGGCAAGGTCCGCAACGTCCGCGTCCTCGCGGTCTACGGCGGCCGCGCGTACGAGCCGCAGGTCGAGGCGCTGCAGAAGGGCGTCGACATCGTCGTCGGCACCCCCGGCCGCCTGCTCGACCTCGCCGGGCAGCGCAAGCTCGACCTGTCGAAGGTCCGCGCGCTGGTCCTCGACGAGGCCGACGAGATGCTCGACCTCGGCTTCCTGCCGGACGTCGAGAAGATCATCACCATGCTGCCCGCGAAGCGGCAGACCCTGCTCTTCTCGGCCACCATGCCCGGCCAGGTCATCTCGCTGGCCCGCCGGTACATGAGCCAGCCCACCCACATCCGCGCCGCCGCGCCGGACGACACCGGCGCCACCGTCGCCAACATCGAGCAGCACGTCTTCCGTGCGCACTCGCTCGACAAGGTCGAGATGGTCTCCCGGATCCTGCAGGCCGACGGCCGCGGGCTGGCGATGATCTTCTGCCGGACCAAGCGGACCGCCGCTGACGTCGCCGAGCAGCTGACCAAGCGCGGCTTCGCCGCCGGCGCGGTGCACGGCGACCTCGGCCAGGGCGCCCGCGAGCAGGCGCTGCGCGCCTTCCGCAACGGCAAGGTCGACGTGCTGGTCTGCACCGACGTCGCCGCCCGCGGCATCGACGTCGAGGGCGTCACCCACGTCATCAACTACCAGTGCACCGACGACGAGAAGACCTACCTGCACCGGGTCGGCCGCACCGGCCGCGCCGGCGCCTCGGGCACCGCCGTCACCCTGGTCGACTGGGACGACATCCCGCGCTGGCAGCTGATCAACAAGGCGCTGGACCTCCCGTTCAACGAGCCGGAGGAGACCTACTCCAGCTCGCCGCACCTGTACGAGCTGCTCAAGATCGCTCCGGGCACCAAGGGCATCCTGCCCCGCTCCGAGCGCACCCGGGCCGGCCTGAACGCGGAGGAGGTCGAGGACCTCGGCGAGACCGGCGGCCGTGGCCGCGGCCGCGGCGGGCGCGACGGCGGCCGGGATGCCGGCCGTGACGCCGGTCGGGACGCGCGCGGCGGTCGGGACGGCCGCGACGGGCGTTCGGGCGGCGGGCGCGACGGCGCCGCGGCGGCCGAGGCCGTTGCCGAGCGTCCGGCGCGCCGCAAGCGCGAGCGCCGCCGCACCCGCGGCGGCAGCCAGCTGGAGGCGGGCGCCGTCGCCACCGAGTCGGTGGCGTCCCCGGCCGCCGTCGAGGCGCCGGTGACCGAGGAGGCGCGGACCCCGCGCAAGCGCACCCGCAACCGCCGAGGCGGCGGGGAGAACGCCGCCGTGGCAGCCGTCGAGACCGCCGCGGTGGTCGAGGCCCCCGCTCCGGTCGCCGAGGCCGCTCCGGTGGCCGAGGAGGCCCCCGCGGCGCCGCGCAAGCGGACCCGCAGCCGCAAGGCCGCGGACGTCGCCCCGGTCGTCGAGACCGTCGTGGCCGCCGCCCCGGTCGCCGAGACCGCCGCCCCGGCGGCGGAGGAGGCCCCGGCCGCCCCGCGCAAGCGGACCCGCAGCCGCAAGGCCGCGGAGGTCGCCCCCGTCGTCGAGACCCCGGTGGTCGAGGCTGCCGCGGTCGCGGAGGAGGCCCCCGCCGCCCCGCGCAAGCGGGCCGTCCGGGCCAAGAAGGCCGTCGAGACCGCCGTGGTGGTCGAGGCCGCTCCGGTCGCCGAGGAGGCTCCGGCCGCGCCGCGCAAGCGGGCGGCGCGGAAGACCGCCGCGGCTCCGGTCGCCGAGGCCGCTCCGGTGACCGAGGAGGCCCCCGCGGCGCCGCGCAAGCGCGCGGTCCGCAAGGCCGCCGCCCCGGTCGCCGAGACCGCCGCCCCGGCGGCGGAGGAGGCCCCGGCCGCCCCGCGCAAGCGGGCCGTCCGCAAGGCCGCCGCCACCGTGGTCGAGGCCGCCCCGGTCGCCGAGACCGCTCCGGTGACCGAGGAGGCCCCCGCGGCGCCGCGCAAGCGCGCGGTCCGCAAGGCCGCCGCCCCGGTCGCCGAGACCGCCGCCCCGGCGGCGGAGGAGGCCCCGGCCGCCCCGCGCAAGCGGGCCAGCCGGGCCAAGAAGGCCGTCGAGGCGGACGCCGCGGAGGCGACCACCCCCGCGCCGCGCAAGCGGGCGGCCCGCAAGACGGCCGCGACCGCGGCCGAGGAGATCCCGGCGCCGCGCAAGCGCGCCACCAAGGCCGTGGCCGAGGTCGTCGCCGAGGGCTGACACCGACCGGAACCGTCCTGATCAGGGGCGCGGGGAACCGCGCGCAGCGGTAGAGCCGACCGCCGTGCCCTCCACCGGAGGGCAGTGGCACGGAGGTAGGCTCCTGCCGACTCGCGCAGTTCCCCGCGCCCCTGTCTGTTCTGTCTCCAGGGCCCCGGCGCGAGGGCGGTGCGCCCACCCTCATCCCTGCTGGAGCCCGCTGTGAGCACTCCCCCGTTCCTCAAGCTGCCCTCCTGTGCCCGTGCGCTGCGGGTCGAGACCGACCGCGGCGCCTTCGCGGCGCTGTGGGCCGAGCCGGCGGCGGGGCCGTGGCGCGGGACGGCGCTGCTGGTCCCCGGCTTCACCGGCAGCAAGGAGGACTTCATCGCGCTGCTGGAGCCGCTCGCCGACGCGGGCTTCCGGGTGGTCGCGGTGGACCAGCGCGGGCAGCACGAGACGGGCGGCGAGCCCGACCCGGCGGCGTACGCGGTGGCGGAGCTCGGCCGGGACGTCCTGGCGCTGACCGCGCGGCTCGCGGACCCGGACGGCCTGCACCTGCTGGGCCACTCCTTCGGCGGCCAGGTGGTGCGGGAGGCGGTGCTCGCGGCGCACGCGTCCGGGGAGCCGCTGCCGTGGCGCTCGCTGACCCTGCTGTCGACCGGTCCGGGCGCGATCGACCCGGCGGAGGCGGCCCGCACCCAGCTGCTGGTCGACGCGCTGGAGTCGATGGACCTGGAGACGATCTGGCAGATCATGCGCGAGATGGACGCCGGCAAGCCGGCGCCCGCGCCGGAGATCGGCGAGTTCCTGCACCGCCGCTGGCTGGCCAACGTCCCGACCGCGCTGTCGGTGACCGGCTCGCACCTGGTGGCCGCCCCGGACCGGGTGGACGAGCTGGCGGCGGTGCCGCTGCCGAAGCTGGTGGTCTCGGGCGTCGAGGACTACGCGTGGCCGGTGCCGGAGCAGTCGGCGATGGCCGAGCGGCTGTCCGCGCGGCGCGCGGTGGTGGAGGGTGCGGGGCACTCCCCGAACGCCGAGCGGCCGGCCGAGACGGCCGCCGTGTTGACGGACTTCTGGTCCGCTTGAGCGACGCTTGACCGGTGCTCGGGACAATCGGGGCGACAGAAATCGTTAGCTCGGGTAATATTTGATTCTGTCCGGGATCACTGCACGCGCGAACAGCCGACCATCTCGACTGAAACAGCGACTTAACGGACGGGCAACCGCTCCGACTCCACCGCAGGGCACCGTTGTTCCATCGCCACACCGAGGCACTCCCGCCTCTCCCCGGTGCCACCGACCCGGACGCCCGACCGATAGACCTGGAAGGGAGAAGCCCATGCGTTTCGAGATCCTCCGACTGGACGACGCCAACGGCGTCGCCACCGATCGCCTGATCGCCGACGCCGAGACCGTCAGCGAGTACGTGAAGGCCGCGGCACTCACCGGCGAGCGCCTGTACATCCGGCCGTGCGAGGCCTGCTGAACGATCGGGACGCCGCTGACGTCCCGATACCCGACTGACGCCCCGTCATCGCGCAGCGCGCGACCGACGGGGCGTCAGTGCGTCCCGGCCCGGCCCCGACCAGCGCGGTGTTTGGCACCGTCCCCGGCGGGACATCCCCCCGAACGGATCGGCGGCGGCCGCCGGTCGACAGCTGGTGACACACCGTGACACACCCCTTACGGGTGATCGTCCTTGACGCGGCTGTCCGGAGGGAGGACCGTTGTCGGTTATGAGGGGCGAGCCAAGCTGCCCGAGGTGCGCCGGTCGGGTCCGCGCCCCCGGTCTCTTCTCCGACACCTGGCAGTGCGACCAACACGGCGCCGTATACCCGATGCAACCGGTGCTGCCCCCGAGCGTGGAGGCGCTGAACGTCGCGGTCACCCGTTCGCAGGTTCCGGTCTGGATGCCGTGGCCACTGCCGGTCGGCTGGCTGTTCACCGGCATCGCCCATGCGGGTGACGACCTCTCCGGTGCCAGGGCCACCGCGGTGGCGTGCTCCGGTCCGGCGCCGCTGGGCGGGTTCGGCGAGCTGGTGCTGGTCGCGGAGGAGCTCGGCGTGGGCCTCGGCGCGCGCTACGCGGGGCTGCCCGGCCCGGATCCGGGCGACTCGGTGTCGCTCTACAAGCCGGCCGACGCCAAGCTGATGGCAGCCGGGCGGCCGACCCCGATGTTCCACGTCCCCGAGGCCCCGGACGACCGGGCGGTGTACGTCGGCGAGGCGCGCGGCCTGTGGCTGTGGGCGATCGCCTGGCCCGAGCAGTCGGCCCTGCTGATGCACGACGAGCTGGTCCTCACCGACCTCCGGGACGCCGGCGCCGAGCTCGGCCTGCTCCCCTGCGGCGCCCTGAGCACCCGCCTGCTGGGCTGAGCCGACCGGCGCCGCCGGGCTCCCTATCCTGGACGGCATGCGTATCGACCTGCACGCCCACAGCAACGCGTCCGACGGCACCGACTCCCCCGCCGAGCTGGTGGCGGCCGCGCTCGCGGCCGGACTGGACGTGGTGGCGCTGACCGACCACGACACGGTGGCCGGGTACGGGGAGGCGACGGCGGCGCTGGCCGGAACGGGCTTGACGCTGGTGCCGGGCGCGGAGCTGTCCTGCCGGGTCGGCGAGATCTCGATGCACCTGCTGGCGTACCTGTTCGACCCGGCGGAGCCGGAGTTCGCGGCGGAGCGGGACGCGGTCCGGGGTGACCGCTTCCGGCGCGGCCGGGCGATCGTGGAGCGCTGCCGGGAGCTGGGCGCGCCGATCAGCTGGGAGCAGGTCGAGCGGATCGCGGGCGAGGGCTCGGTGGGCCGGCCGCACATCGCGTCCGCACTGGTGGAGGCCGGGGTGGTGGCGACCGTGTCGGACGCGTTCACCGCCGACTGGCTGGCCAACGGCGGGCGGGCGGACGTCCGCAAGCACGAGACCGACCCGGTGACGGCGGTCCGGCTGGTGCGGGCGGCGGGCGGGGTGCCGGTGTTCGCTCACCCGGGCGCGGTGAAGCGCGGGCAGACCGTCTCGGACCAGGTGATCGCGGACCTGGCGGCGGCCGGGCTGGCCGCGCTGGAGGTCGACCACATGGACCACGACGAGCCGACCCGGGCCCACCTGCGAGGCCTGGCGGGCGAGTTGGGCCTGCTGGTGACCGGTTCGAGCGACTACCACGGGCACCGCAAGACCGTCCGGCTGGGCGAGTGGACCACCGATCCGGCGGTGTACGAGGCGCTGGTGGCACAGGCGAGCGGGGCGAAGCCGATCACCGGCTGAACCGCGGAGCGGCAGGCGGGGGCGGTGTGGCATTGGTCACCCGCCGGTCCGGCCCGCTGCCGCGGCCGTCGGCCCCTGCGCGCGGACCCGGCTCAGTCCAGCGGGACGCCCCGGCGCTCCGGGTCGCGCAGGTCGGTGCCGTGCTTCAGCCAGCGCTCCTCGAGCGCGGCGGCGCCCTGGACGCGCTTGAACGCGGCCTCGTTGGGGGTCATCGGCAGCAGCGGCAGGAAGCGGACCGGCTCGGCCGGCTCGGCGAGCTCCAGGTCCTCGACCAGGCCGCCCGGTTCGGCCGCCAGGACCGAGGTGAACGGGGCACCGGTCCACAGCGGGGAGCCGAGGTCGAGCGAGCCGCCGGGGGCCACCACCAGGCCCTCGACCTGCGGGGTCGAGGCGAAGACGGCCAGCGCGCGGTGCACCTCGTCGCGCCCCCCGCGGACGGTGAGCACCAACTCGGCGCGGGGGCCGCGGACCGGGTCGGCGACCGCCGAGGTGGGGTCGGCCATCGGTGCGCCGGCCATCCCGAGCGTCGCGTAGCGGACCAGCCCGTCGGCATCGGGGCCGAAGCGCAGCACCTCGATCCGGTCGGCACCGACGAAGGTGACCGCCGCCCGGCCGCTGGGCTCGCCGAAGGTGGTGAGCAGCCGGGCCTCGACGGCGGCGAGCACGGCGGAGCGGGTGAGCTCGGAGCCGGCGTCCGGGTCGGAGAAGTCGCCGAAGAGCGGGAAGTCGTGCGCCATGCACGCGACCTTAGCGCGCCACGGACCGTGCGTTCCCGGACACCCCAGCGGGCGGGGCAGAATAACTGTTAGTGTGAGCAGCTGGCCACCGGGGATCCTTGTCTCCGGGGCCTCGGCGTGAAGGAGGTGGTCGCGGTGGATAGCAGTCGACCATGCAGTACCGGCAGCTCTGCCCGGCCTGCCGACCTCCGCTGCGCCCTCGCCCGCTGATCTGCGGATTCTCGACGCGGCGTCACTTCCCTGGCCGGGAGAGCACCTTCCCCGGAGTCTGACCGCCCAAACCATCGCCCTCGGCGGTTTCTTGGTGCGCGCCCAGGCACCGGCGTGTCCATCGGTGTATCCCGCCGCCGCCCCAGGCCGCCCCATGACCTGCCGTGCGACGGCTCCCGCGCAAGGAGCCAGCTGCCATGTCGATGATCAACAACCTTCGCGCCGCCGTCCGCCCGGCCCGCCGCCGCGCCGACGACTCGTACGACACGCTCCGCCCGGGCCACGCACCGTCCGCGGTGGTGGACTGCGCGGTGTACCAGCACGGCAAGCGGGCGGGTGACACCTGCAGCCCGCGCGAGGCGGCCCGCCGGGTCCGCGCGGCGGGCGGGCACGAGGACGGCCGCTCGTTCAGCTGGATCGGCCTGCACGAGCCGACCGAGGCCGAGTTCGAGGGCATCGCCCAGCGCTTCGGCCTGCACCCGCTGGCCGTCGAGGACGCGGTGCACGCGCACCAGCGCCCCAAGGTCGAGCGCTACGACGACGTGCTGTTCGCGGTCTTCAAGACCATCCGGTACGTGGAGCACGACCAGCTCACCCCGACCAGCGAGGTGGTGGAGACCGGCGAGCTGATGGTCTTCGCCGGGCAGGACTTCGTGATCACCGTCCGGCACGGCGGGCACTCCTCGCTGCAGGAGCTGCGGCACCGGCTGGAGGCCGACGCCGACGGCGCGGGCCTGCTGCAGAAGGGCCCGCACGCGGTGCTGCACGCCATCGCCGACCACGTGGTGGACAACTACCTGCTGGTCGCCGACCGGCTGCAGACCGACGTGGACGAGATCGAGTACGACGTCTTCGCCAACAAGGGCGGCCGCGGCACCGACGTCGGCCGGGTCTACCAGCTCAAGCGCGAGGTGCTGGAGTTCAAGCGCGCGGTGACCCCGCTGCTGCGGCCGATGCAGCAGCTCTCCGAGCCGATGCAGCGGCTGGTCGACCCGGACATCCAGAAGTACTTCCGGGACGTCGCCGACCACCTGGCCCGGGTCACCGAGCAGGTGCACGGCTTCGACGAGCTGCTCAACTCGCTGCTCCAGGCCAACCTGGCGCAGGTGTCGGTCGCGCAGAACGAGGACATGCGCAAGATCACCGCCTGGGCGGCGATCTTCGCCGTGCCCACCATGATCACCGGCGTCTACGGCATGAACTTCGACTACATGCCGGAGCTGCACCACAAGTACGGCTATCCGATGGTGCTCGGCGCGGTCGCGCTGATCTGTGTCGGCATGTACCGCGGCTTCCGCCGCAACGGCTGGCTTTAACGTTTCGCCGGCCGGGCGACCAGCACCAGGCCCAGCAGGATCAGGCCGACCGCCGGGTACGCGGCCACCGGCGGCCACTGGCCCAGCCACAGGGCCGCGATCAGCGCCGCACCCGGGGTCTCCAGCAGGATCGCCGTCGAGGTGATCGACGGGCCCAGGGTGCGGACCACGCGGTTCGACAGCGAGTGTCCGAGCAGCTGCGCCGCCACCATCAGCAGGAAGATCTGCCACCACACGCCGCCCGACCAGCCGCCCAGGTCCACCCCGGCCACCAGGCAGACACCCAGCAGCACCACCGCGCAGGTGGCGTAGCAGACCAGGGTGTACGCGGTGGTGGAGACCGTCCTGCGGACCTCCGCGCCCAGCAGCATGTACCCGGCCGCGGCCAGGCCCGCGCCCAGCGCCAGCGCGTCGCCGAGCAGGGCGCGCGGCGACAGCGACAGGTCGACGCCGGTCAGCACCAGCACGCCGGCGAACGCCACGCTCATGCCCAGCCACACCGTCCGGGGCGCCCGCACCCCGAGGATCCGCATCAGCAGGATGGTCCACAGCGGGGTGGTGGTGACCAGCGCGGTCGCCGAGGCCACCGAGGTCATCCGCAGGCTCGGCATCCATAGCGCGAAGTGCACGGCCAGCAGGACGCCCGCCGCCATCGCCAGCAGCAGCGCCCGGCGGCCGATCCCGCGCAGCTCCGCCCGGTGCCGCAGCAGCGCGTACGGGCCGAGCACGCCGACCGACATCAGGTTGCGCCAGAACGCGATCGCCAGGGCGGGCGCGGCGGTGGCGCTGATCAGCGGCGCGGAGAGCGAGATGCCGGCGATCGAGACGGCGAGCAGCAGCAGGTCGACCCGGGGCAGGCCGGCCCCGGCGTCGGTGGGGGCGGCGGCCGCGGCGGGGGCGAGCGCGGTGTCGGGCCGGGCGGCGGGCACGGCACTCCTCATCAGGGCGGAACGGACCGGGGAGACACTACGGTAAGGCCTGTCGAGCAGGGACGGAACTGTCGTCCCGGGCCGTGAGACACCCGGCGGACGGGGGGTGGGGCCAGGCCGTACGCTGTGCGCCATGGAGCGTACGACGACCGCCGCAGCCGACTTCCTCGACCGGGCACTGCTGGAGGAGGCCGCGAAGAAGTCCGGGCTGCTCTGGGTGCTGCCCGCCGGGCAGCCGCAGGCGCGCGCGCTGTGGCACGCCTGGCACGACGGCGCGGTGGTCGTGGTCGGCGACGGCTCCGAGCAGCCGCTGCACGGCCTCGCGGCCGGCTCGACCGCGGTGGTGACCGTGCGCAGCAAGGACAAGTGGGGCCGCCTCACCGGCTGGACCGCGGCCGTCAGCGAGCTGGCCCCGGGCAGCGAGGGCTGGCAGGGCGCCGTCGAGGAGCTCAAGGGCAAGCGGCTGAACGCGCCCGACACCGACACCATCGGCGACCGCTGGGCCCGCGAGTGCCGGGTGCTGCGCCTGGAGCCCGCCGGCGGCCTGACCGAGCAGCCCGGCGCCATGCCGGACGGTCCGCTCACCGCGCAGCCGATGCCCTCCCCGGCCACCACCCGCAAGCCCGTCCCGGCGGGCCTGCCCAAGCTGCTCTTCAAGCGGCGGCAAAGCAGGTAGACCCGGGCGAGGCCGCCGAGCCCGGGCGGGGGCGCACAGGTAGCCTGGGCCCGGGATCACGCGCGCGAGGAGGAAGTCCATGGCAGGGCCGGGCGGCCGGGTCTTCATCTCGCATCTCTCCGGCGTCGCGGTCTTCGACCCCAACGGCGACCAGGTCGGCCGGGTCCGCGACGTCGTGGTGACGCTGCGGATCGGCGGACGGCCGCCGCGGGTGCTCGGCCTGGTGGTCGAGGTGATCGGCCGGCGCCGGATCTTCCTCCCGATGACCCGGGTGACCAGCCTGGAGTCCGGCCAGGTGCTCACCACCGGCGTGATCAACATGCGGCGCTTCGAGCAGCGCGCGTCCGAGACCCTGGTCCTCGCCGAGCTGCTGGACCGCACGGTCACCCGGGTGAAGCACGGCGACGAGGTCACCGTGCTGGACGTGGCGATGGTGCAGTCCCGGGTCCGCGAGTGGGAGATCGACAAGGTCTTCGTCCAGGTGGGCAAGGTCAGCCGGCTGCGCCGGACCAAGGCCGAGACGCTGCTGCTGGACTGGTCCGCCGTCACCGGCTTCTCGCTCACCGAGGAGGGCCAGGGCGCGGCCAACCTGCTCGCCACCTTCGAGCAGCTGCGCGCCGCCGACCTCGCCAACGTGATGCACCACCTCTCGTCCAAGCGCCGCGCCGAGGTCGCCGCCGCCCTCGACGACGACCGGCTCGCCGACGTCCTGGAGGAGCTGCCGGAGGACGACCAGGTCGAGATCATCGGCAAGCTGAAGGAGGAGCGCGCCGCCGACGTCCTGGAGGCGATGGACCCGGACGACGCGGCCGACCTGCTGAGCGAGCTGCCCGAGGAGGACGCCGAGCGGCTGCTGCGCCTGATGGAGCCCGAGGACGCCGCCGAGATGCGCCGGCTGCTCTCCTACGCGGAGGACACCGCCGGCGGCCTGATGACCACCGAGCCGATCGTCCTGGAGCCGGACGCGACGGTGGCCGAGGCCCTGGCCCGGGTGCGGATCTCCGACAACAAGCCGGCCCTCGCCGCCCAGGTGTTCGTCTGCCGGCCGCCGAACGAGACCCCGACCGGCAAGTACCTGGGCACCGTGCACTTCCAGCGGCTGCTGCGCGAGCCCCCGTACACACTGGTCGGCTCGCTGGTCGACGACGACCTCGACCCGCTGCCGCCGGACACCCCGCTGCCGCTGATCACCAGCTACCTGGCCACCTACAACATGGTCGCGGCCCCGGTCGTCGACGAGGGCGACCACCTGCTCGGCGCGGTCACCGTCGACGACGTGCTCGACCACCTGCTGCCCGAGGACTGGCGCGAGGCGTCGCTGCACGGCCTGGCGGAGAGCGAGGTGTCCGGTGGACGCTGACCGCAAGGGCCGCCGCGAGGACTCCCCCCGCCAGCGGATCCAGGGCGAGCTGCGGGAGCTGCGCCAGCTGCGCGAGCTGCGCGCCCGCGAGGGCAGCCGGGACCGGCGTCCGGAGACCACGACCGGCACCGGCCGGGTCCGGCTCGACCAGCCGCGCACCGGCCGGCCCGGGCTGATCACCCTGCCGACCTACGACCCGGAGGCGTTCGGCAAGCTCTCCGAGCGGATCGCCCGCTTCCTCGGCACCGGGCGGTTCATCGTCTGGATGACCGTCGTGATCATCGCCTGGGTGGTCTGGAACACCCTGCTGCCCGACGCCGTCCGCTTCGACGACTACCCGTTCATCTTCCTCACCCTGATGCTCTCCCTGCAGGCCTCGTACGCCGCGCCGCTGATCCTGCTCGCGCAGAACCGGCAGGACGACCGCGACCGGGTCAACATGGAGCAGGACCGGGCCCGCTCGGACCGCAACATCGCCGACACCGAGTACCTCACCCGCGAGGTCGCCGCGCTCCGGCAGGGCCTCGGCGAGGTCGCCACCCGCGACTTCATCCGCTCCGAGCTGCAGCAGCTGCTCAAGGAGCTGGACGGGCAGAAGGAATCCTCCGAAGCGTTGTGACCGGCGGCACGCTACCGATGGGTCAGGCACTTTTCCGCGGCGCCGTACCATCAAGGCATGGCCAACGAGACTGAGGTTGCGGCCGGTGTGACGGAGGAATCCGTCCGCGAGGCCCTGGCGACCGTGCACGACCCGGAGATCAACCGCCCGATCACCGAGATCGGCATGGTGAAATCCGTCGGGATCGCCGACGGCGGCGCGGTGAGCGTCGGCGTCTACCTGACCGTCTCCGGCTGCCCGATGCGCGAGACCATCACCCAGCGGGTCACCGACGCGGTGTCCGCCGTCCCCGGCGTGACCTCGGTCGCCGTCGAGCTGGACGTGATGAGCGACGAGCAGCGCCGCGAGCTCTCCACGCTGCTGCGCGGCGGCGCCCCCGAGCGGGAGATCCCGTTCGCCAAGCCCGGCACCCTGACCCGGGTCTACGCGGTCGCCTCCGGCAAGGGCGGCGTCGGCAAGTCCTCGGTGACCGTCAACCTGGCCGCCGCGATGGCCGCCGACGGCCTCAAGGTCGCCGTGGTCGACGCCGACATCTACGGCCACAGCGTGCCCCGCATGCTCGGCGTCGAGGGCCGGCCCACCCAGGTCCAGGACATGATCATGCCGCCGTCCGCGAACGGCGTGAAGGTCATCTCGATCGGCATGTTCACCCCCGGCAACGCGCCCGTCGTCTGGCGCGGCCCGATGCTGCACCGCGCCCTCCAGCAGTTCCTCGCCGACGTCTACTGGGGCGACCTCGACGTCCTGCTGCTCGACCTGCCCCCGGGCACCGGCGACATCGCCATCTCGGTCGCCCAGCTGGTCCCCAACGCCGAGATCCTGATCGTCACCACCCCGCAGATGGCCGCCGCCGAGGTGGCCGAGCGGGCCGGCACGATCGCCCTGCAGACCCACCAGAAGATCGTCGGCGTCATCGAGAACATGTCGGGCATGCCCTGCCCGCACTGCGACGAGATGATCGACGTCTTCGGCACCGGCGGCGGCCAGACCGTCGCCGACGCGCTCACCCGCTCGGTCGGCGCGACCGTCCCGGTGCTCGGCTCGATCCCGATCGACGTCCGCCTGCGCGAGGGTGGCGACGACGGCCGCCCGGTCGTCCTGGCCGCCCCCGACTCCCCGGCCGGCGCCGCCCTGCGCGCCGTCGCCGGCAAGCTCGGCGGCCGCCAGCGCGGCCTCTCCGGCCTCTCTCTGGGCCTCACCCCCAAGAACAAGTTCTGATCACACAACGGGCTGGTCAGCGGCGGGGCACTCTCCCGACCCGCTGACCAGCCTGTTTACTGTCGCCAGCTGTCAATGCTGGTTGGCCTTGGTGGACCTCGCACGGCCCGAGGGCGGCCCGGAGCCTGTACGGTCTGGGAGCATGTCGGACGTGATCACGATTGACGTCGGCCTGGTGGAAGACGAACGCCAACTGCACGAGCTGCTGGGGCGTGAACTGGACTTCCCATCGTTCTACGGCCGCAACTGGGATGCGTTCTGGGACGCAGTGACGGGCTTGGTTGAGATCCCCAGCCATCTCCGGTTCATTGGCTGGGCACGCCTCTTGGAGAACGTGCCACGCGGAGCCGCCATGCTCGCCTCTCAACTCGACAGGTACCGCCGCGAGTACCGACCCGATCTGAGAGTCGAATTCGACGGGCCAGCCAGCTCCGATACCTGAGCTTGGGAATCTCACCAACCGATCTTTCTTGCAACTGCCCTGACGTGCGGCTATACCGCCCGCGGCGCCGTCTGAGGCCCTCATCATCGGGTTGTCATTGACCGTGATTTACCGCCCGCCGCCGCCTCTTGGGGCACGGGCGGGGCACGGGTTCGGTGACACCGTGGTCAGGCAATCCCCAAGGCGCCATCAGCCAGGAGCAGGAGCCCGGCTCCCATCATGACCGTGCCTCCCGATAGAAACGCCACCCCGACGATGCGTCGGATGAGGCGGTAGTCCTTCCTCTCGGAGACCCCGCCCCCGAAGAGCTCCGATTCGCTCTTGAACGCCTGGTAGCCAACTGCGACAAACACTGCCGCGAAGGCCATGACGAACAGACCCGCTGCAACTGATGGCGGCGAGTCCTGTGTGGACCCACTATTGAACTTGAATTCGTGATGTCGGTCAGCCATCGAGGACCAGGCTGGCCCCGGCCAGGCAGCCGTCGACCAGGTCCGGGCGGTACTGGATCTGCTTGAGCCTGCGCTTGACGGCGCGGGTGATCTGGCCAAGGTCGGCTGCGGCGAGGTTGCCGATGTCACGCTTGACCAGCGACCAGACGCCCTCCTGCGGGTTCAAGTCCGGCGAGTAACTCGGAAGCTGGAAGACGGTGAGCCAGTCCGCGTGGTCGGCGATGAACTGCCGCATCGGTTCAACCAAGTGCATGCGAAGGTTGTCCCATACGAGCACGATCGGGCCGCCGAGCTGGATGTGCGCCCTGACCAGCAGGTCGCGCAAGTCGCGCCAGCCGATGCCCTTCGGCTCGCCCTTGCGGCCCCGGTACTCGCGGATCGAGTAGAACATCCGGGATCGCTTCCCCGGGCTGTAGCAGGTCAGCCCGGCCATGGACACCCGGCCCGAGCCTCGGCCGCGTACCCGGACCACCGGCGTGCTGCCCTTGCGTCCCCAGCTCCGGGCTCGCGGCGGCGTCATCGACTGGCCGGCTTCGTCCTCGAAGACGATCCAGCCGTTGCACGCCGCCGCGGTGCTCTTACCAGCGGCCAGGTCTCCTTCCTCCAGACCTCGACCGCCTGGTCGTCGCGCTCGATCGCCCGCCGGGCGGGCTGCTGCCAGGACCAGCCGTGCCGCTTCAGCAGCTGCCAGGTGCCCTCCACCGTGTAGCTCACGTGGAACAAGCGACCGATCAACGTCTTGATCCGCGCCAGGGTCCACCGCTGGTCCGCCCAGCCGTGAGCCAACGGCCCGCGCTCCAACTCCCTCTCCAGCCTGGCGATCTGCACGTCGCTGAGCCTCGGCCGGCCAGGCGATCCCTTCGACAGGACCCCGGCCTCGCCGCGCTCGCGCCAGGTCCGGCGCCATCGCTCCACCGATCGCTCGCTGACCCGCAACGCGGCAGCGATCTCCCGGTTCCTCTGCCCGCCCTCGAAGCGTTCCACGGCCTGCAGCCGAACCCGCTCCCGCGCGGCCCTCCCAGCGTCGGTCAACCCGCCGCCCTGCGCGTATCTCACGGTCCAGAGCTACCGGAACGGACCGGCCACCGTCAGGCGAACGGCTCCGACATCACCCAATCAAGTTCAGTAGCGAGATGAACCATGATCCCCCTTGATCCCCCTGTCGACCGGCATCGTAGCCCTCCGGCCTACCTGCGGCGAGCGTGGTCACGCGGGCGGTGGAGTCTCAATAACTGAGTCACGCTGCCGAGTCACCCGCCTCCGGAGGGCGGTGCGCGCTCACCCTGAGTGACCTGCGAAGATGTGGCCTCGACCGAGCCTTGCGACTCGGCCCGCTGTAGCCCCAGGTTGACCGTGGCGTACCGCTCGACCTGGCACGCCTGTGGCACGGAGCGGGCCGATGATCATTGTGGAATCTGGTCACCGGTCGGCCAACCGAAGCAAGGCTCAGTGAAGGATGGAACCATGGGTGCCCCAATGCCGGTTGAGACGTGGGCCGAGGATGCGCGGTATGCCGCGCGCTTCCTCGCAGAGGCACTTGACGAGAACGTGGACAGGGTGATGGAGATGCCCTTGGAATTCGCCAGCGTCCTCGACCAGGCGTTGGCGGATCTCGACGTCTCAGCACTCGAAGAGGACGAGTTCATCCGGCTTAGCTGGCGCATCACAGCCTTCCTCGCCGAGACTCTCATGAGTATGCATGGCGGACGGTGGGACTGGATCGAGGGTGATGATGATACGGCCATCGGCATCTGGGTGCTGACCGGCTGGGATTGCCTTCCCGAAGCCTGCCCGCAGGTAGTAAACCCGGCCCAGGTCGTAATCGACGAAATGCGCCAAGCCAAGCCGAGCTTCGTAAGGATGGTGAACACCGCCGTCGCCTTGAGTGGCGTCCGGGTGTTTGCATTCTGAGCTGGACGGCTACCAGGCATTCGCGGGTGGTGGAGCGGTTTTGGCCGGTGTCCTGTCTGGTCTGGGTCCGAGCATGATCGGGGGGCCGTAAGCTGTTGCGACTCGGTCAGGGCTCTTTGGGCCTGACCGCAATTTGGCCGAGTGGCCCCCCGGTCTTGCTCGGTGCGGGTCCCGGTCCTGGCAGGTGGGTAAAACCGTGGAGCCGCCCGCCCTCAGCCACGGCGGGGTTCTGGGCTCAGCCCTCTTCTGCCGTCCGTCCGCCGGCGCGGCCGGGGCGCCGCCGGAGCGGGGCGAAGACAGGAGCGTCGGCGAGCGGCCAGGGCCGCGCGCTGGCGCGCTGTGCGCGCCTTGATGAAGTAGCGAAACTCGTAACAACCACTCCCCCATCCACCCTCTCTCCCCCGCCGGGCCAGGATGTGGTGCGGTCCGGCTACGCGTCGAAGTCGTACTCCAGCACGTAGGAGGCCGCGTCCAACGTCATCTCGTTAACCTCGACGGCCCGGCCCTGCTCGGCGAATGCAGTGCGGCAAACGAGGATCACCGGGGTGCCTGCGGCGAGCGACAGCCGGTCCGCCTCGGCCTTGGTGGGCATTCGGGAGCGGATCTCCTCGCGGAAGTGCACCGGCTTCGCGCCGATCTCGGCCAAGCGGGCGTAGGTGCCACCCGGGCCGGTCTCCTCCTGGGTGATGAGCGTGCCCGCCACCAGGTCGGCCGGCAGGTAGGAGGTTGAGAGCAGGACGGGCTTGCCGTCGAGCACGAAGCGGCGACTCCTGACGCAGGTTGCGTCGCCCGGCTCGACCCCGAGCACACCGGCCACATGCTCCGGTGCACCCTCCTCGGTCACGGCCACCTGGTCCACGACAAGAGTGCGGTTCTCGATGTCGGCCGACCAGATCGAGCGCCCCGACCCCCACTGCTCCTGGGCCAGGCGCTGGATGCCCCGCCGGCGGAGCGGCTTGAAGTCGCGGACGAAGACCCCCGCGCCCTTGCGGGCCTCGGCGATGCCCTCGCTCTGCAGGACGCCTAGGGCTTGGCGGGCCGTCATTCGGGCCACGCCGTAGGTCTCCATCAGGTCGTTCTCGCCGGGCAGCCGATCGCCGGGACTGTACTCACCGGACTCGATCGCCGCCTTGAGCGCGTTGGCGATGCGCTGGTACTTGGGCTGCTTCTCGCTGCCGCCGCTGGCCATCGCTGCTCCTCCCTCTTCTCTAGACATCCTAGGGCCCGGCCATGTCGCGGGCGAGCAGGGAGGCGCTTGACATCTCTAGAGATGAGTAGTTCTCTAGAGATGTAAGACGTCGGCAGGCAACGAAGAGGGGACGGCGCTCCACCGCCAAGCAGCGCGCCGTCCCCTTCACCCCTCGTTCAAGGGAGTTCCATCATGCCCGCTTCGTTCGTGGCTCCGCTCGCCTTGGTCACCAATCTGTGCCCCTCCTGCTCGGGTTCGCTGTGGGTCGTGGACCTCGACGGCGGGCTCTCCGGCACGGTCGGCTTGCTGGTGCCGTGCGACTGCGTGTCCGACCTCTACGGCATGGGTGGCCAGTGCCCTTGCCACGTCTGGGTGTGGGATGAGAACGGCGGCCACACCGGCTGGATCCCGGTACCGGCTGACGAGTTCGACGACGACGCGCCGTTCTTCCGCCGCTGCACCGAGCACGCCCCGGCCGTCGTGCCTCTGCTGGCGGTGGCTGCGTGACCCACGCTCCTGCTCTCCCCGGTGGGGCGGACCGGCTCGCGTTAGCCGACCTGGCCCGGCTCGCCTCCCGGGGAGACCTCCCCAAGCTCACCGAGCAGATCCGTCGTACCGGCGGGTGCTCGAACCCGATCCACCTCAAGGGCTTCCGCACCCTCACCCACGCCCCAACCGGCGCAGTCTGGCACCGGTACTCCACCGACCACGAACCCGGACACCGGCTCAAGGTCGCATGCGGCAACCGGCGCGCCTCCCGCTGCACCTCCTGCGCCCGCACCTACTCGGCGGACACCTTCCACCTGATCCGCGCCGGACTCGCCGGAGACACCTCGAAGGGCGTCCCCACCACGGTCCGGCAGCACCCCCGGGTCTTCGCCACCCTCACCGCCCCGAGCTTCGGCCCGGTCCACAACCGACCCGACCACGGCCCGTGCCGCTGCGGACTCACCCACCCTGCCGGCGCCTCGGTGCTCGGCACGCCGCTGGACCCGGAGCGGTACGACTACGCGCATGCGGTGCTGTGGAACAACCACGCCCCCGACCTGTGGCGCCGCTTCACGATCTACCTGTTCCGCACCCTCGCGAAGATGGCCGGGCTCTACCAGCGGGAGTTCAAGGAGCAGGCGAAGATCTCGTTCGGGAAGGTCGCCGAGTACCAGCGCCGTGGTGCCGTGCACTTCCATGCCGTGATCCGGATCGACGGCCCTGCCGGACCCGACACGCCTCCGCCCGCGTGGGCGACCGTGGCGCTGCTGGACGACGCGATCCGCGTTGCTGCCCGCCGTGCCGGTGTTCCTCTGGCCGGTGCCGGAGAGCACCCCGCCCGGGTCCTCCAGTGGGGAACACAGGTGGACGTCCGCCCGATCGGCGCCTTCGCGACCGGGGAGATCAGCGAACAGGCCGTGGCTTCGTACGTCGCCAAGTACGCCACCAAGTCGGCTGAGGCCACCGAGACCGTGGACCGCCGGATCCTGGAGCGCCACGAACTCGACCGACACGACCTGCCCGCTCACACCCGGCGGTTGATCGAGACCTGCTGGGACTTGGACAGCCTCTATCCGGCACGGCTGCTGGCGCACTGGTCCCACATGCTCGGCTTCCGGGGCCACTTCTCCTCGAAGTCGCCCACCTACTCGACCACCCTCGGCGCCCTCCGCCAGGTACGCGCCGACTACCGCGCCGACCAGGCCCGAGCCGACCTCCGGGAACGGCTCCTCACCGCCGGACTCCCGGACCTGGACGACCTCCCCGAGGCGGAAACCCTCGTGGTCGCCCACTGGGCCTTCGCCGGAGCAGGCAACAGCCCCGGCGAATCCATGCTCGCCGCCACGATCGCCAGGGACCTGTACGAACGCCGCACGACCGACCGGCAGGAGATGAACGCGCTGATCGCGCGAGAAGAGAAGGAGAACGCATGGCTATGAGGGGGGAACTGCCCGACCGCTACCTGACCCCGGTGGACCTGGCGTCGCTGCTGGGCATCCCAGTGGAGACCGTCTATCAGTGGCGCCGCAAGCGCATCGGACCGCCCGGTTTCCGGGTCGGCCGGCACCTACGCTTCGACCCGGCCAAGGTGCACGCCTGGATCGAGACGCTGACCGAGGGGGCTGCCGCCTGATGGCCGGACACATCCAAGACCGCTGGTACAAAGCCGAGTTGGGACCGGACGGCAGGGCCCGCAAGGCCAAGGCAGACCGCCACGGCACTGGCATGCGGTACCGGGCTCGCTTCATCGGCCCGGACGGCAGCGAGAAGAGCAAGTCGTTCCCGGACCGACAGAAGCGTCAGGCCGATCAGTGGCTCGCTCAGATCGAAGCCGACATGGCACGCGGGCAGTTCATCGACCCCAACGCCGGGCGCATCACGGTCAAGCAGTTCTCCGAGAAGTGGCTGGCGTCGCTCACCATGGACCCACTGTCGTACGTCACCACCGAGCAGCGCATTCGGCTGCACGTCGTGCCCCATCTCGGCACACGCCCGCTGGCGTCGCTCCGGCCGTCCGACGTCCGCGAATTGCTGGTGAAGCTCACGGAGCGCGGCCTGTCTGCGGCAAGCCAGCGAGGGGTGTTTGCCAACCTTGGCACCATGCTGACTGCCGCTGTCGAGGACCGGCTGATCCCGAGCAACCCCTGCCGGTCGACGTCGGTCAAGGCCCCGAAGCTGGATACCCGCAGGGTCACGCCGTGGCTGCTCGATCAGGTCCTGGCGGTACGCGCTGCTCTTCCCGAAACTCACCGTCCACTCGTGGACCTGGCTGGCGGATGCGGCCTGCGCCAAGGGGAGACCTTCGGCTTGGCCGTGGACCAGGTGGACTTCGCCGAAGGCACAGTCCACGTCGTCCGGCAGATCCGGCTCATCCGTAACCGGCCGGTCTTCTCACTGCCGAAGGGAGGCAAGGCCAGGTCTGTCCCGCTTCCGGAGACCGTGGCTCGGGAGCTGCAAGCACACATCGCAGCTCATCCCCCGGTCAGCATCACGCTCCCCTGGGTCCACGTGGACGGTCCGCCCGTCACCGCAAGCCTGCTGTTCTTCGACAGGAAGCGGCGCCACCTGCACCGCCACGAGTTCAACCGGACCATCTGGCGTCCGGCACTGGCCTCCGCCGGCGTCCCGCTCGGCCGCGACAACGGCATGCACGCACTGCGGCACTTCTACGCCTCGGTCCTGCTCGATGCCGGGGAGAGCATCAAGGCCCTGAGCGCATACCTCGGTCATCACGACCCGGGCTTCACACTCCGCACCTACACGCACCTGATGCCGAGCAGCGAGAAGCGGACCAAAGAGGCGGTCGACCGCATCTTCGGGCGCGGTCCCGATGCGGCTGACGGCCCCACGACGGCCCGGGGGCCCGAGTGACCCACTTCCTCCGCAGGTCAGAGGGCATCCCGCCCGAGTTGAACAAGTTCTGACGGTTCTGCACTCGATCCTCCGTACGTCCGCCGACCACCGCCCCGACCGGGGAGACTGGTCGGCGGATGTCGTTTGTCAGGAATCGGATTTTCTGGAGGGGCCGGCGCTGGATGGTGATCGCATCGGGGGGAGCCTTGGGTGAGAAGTCCTTCCTCCGCACGGACCTGGCATCCGCCGACGCATGCCTGCGAGCTCTGCTCGATCACTTGGAGGCCGAAGGGCTGTCGCCTTCCGCCCCTCCGCTCCACGTCGGGACGAGGGCCCCGATCGCGGACGGATCAGGCCCCATCCTGGGTGTCCATCGGGACCGTCGGGGCACCGTCGAGATTCCCGAGCCCCGCCGGGTTGTCTTCCATCGGCTCCAAGAACTTCAGTGGGTCAAGGTCACGGGCCGCGAGCGGGGCGGGTGTACCGCACCCCCAAGGACAACCTGGTCATAGAAGACCCGCGCCGAGAGATCAAGCTGCTCCAGCTGCCCTGACCGCATGGTGATCAGGACGACCCCGGCAGGGTCGCAGGGCCGAGAATGTGCACCGAATGTACTCGTTCCGCCACCAGGAGGAATCGTGACTCGCCCGCACGCGTCCCGGATCATCATCGTCCCGTGCTCCAACCGCAAGGACCCTGCTGCGGGGCTGCTTCCGGCCGAGGAGCGTTACACGGGGTCGTACTACCGTGCATCCCGAGCTGCGGCGAACGCCATCGCCCTGCATTACGGCGGGCAGATCCTGATCCTCTCGCCCAAGCTCGGACTGCTGGACCCCCGGGAGGGGATCCCGGACTACGACACCGTCTGGCAGAGCCCCGACGCAAAGGCCATGGACGCAATCCGTCAGGACGCCGAGCGGCTGGGCGCGACGGGGTTGCCCGTCGTCGCCCTGGTCAGCGCCGAGTACGTCCGCCGGATAGGTGCGATCCTGCCCGGCTCAGAGGTGACGACTCCGTTGAAGGGGCACCGTTACCTCGAACGCTGCTACGCCATTGCCCGTGAGCCGGAGCTGGCGGCGGGGTACATCCGCTGATACCGGGGCGCCGCCGCGACCCTTCAGCGACCGTTGTAGACGGTCAGGTCGGGGGCGGTGGTGAAGCCGGTGCCGTAGGCGGAGACGCCGCGGCCGTAGGCGCCGAGGAGGACGCCGGGGGCCTCGCCGGCCAGGACCCAGCCGTACTCCGACTCGCGGTAGCGGAAGGGCTGCGGGAGACCGTTGACGGGCAGCATGAGCGAGGACCAGCCGGGGCCGTCGAGGTCGTCGGCGAGGTCCCAGGCGAGGGCGGACTGCTGGTCGAGCCAGTCCTGGCGGAGCGTGCGGTCGAGGTTGCCGGGCCAGGTGGCGGCGAGCAGCCCGGAACCGGCCAGCCAGGCGGCCGAGGAGGCCGAGGTGGCCTCCAGGGTGCCGGTGTTGTCCGCGGAGCGGCGTCCGGGGCGGCGGGCGACGGTGACCACGACGGCGAAGCGGCGGATGTCGCGGGCGTCGCGCGGGTCGGCCTGCCGGGCGGGCTCGTCGCCGTGCCCGAGGGTGCCGTAGTCGGCGGTGGCGGGGGTGTCGGCGGTGGCGCGGCCGGTGTGTCCGGCGCCGACCTGGCCGAGCCAGCGGCGGCCGGTCCAGCCCTCGTCGAGGCCGTACCAGGGGAAGTCGGCGGCCAGGTAGGGCGCCAGCGGGTCGATCGGGCCCGCTTGGGCCCCCACCGTGCGCGCGGTGGCGGTGGCCCCCGTGCTCCCGGTTGTCGTCGCGTCCATCCCCGGTCCTCCTCAGGCGACTGGCTCCGGCCGGAGCGCGCTCCATGGTGGCGCACCGCGGCTGCTCCGGCGCGCATTCCGGCGCCGACACGTCCGGTGGTGACGGACGGCGACGACGGACCGCGCGGCGGAGTCAGTCAGCACAATAGCGGCGGATGCGCCGACGCCCCGTCCACGGGGACGGGGCGTCGGGCGGGCGGGGCGGGACGGCTCAGGTGGCGTCCGGGTCGAACGGGGGCCGTTCGCCGGCGGCCAGCGGCGCGGCCGCGCTCGCGATCGGCGAGGCCGGCTTGCTGAGGTCGGTGCGCGCCGCGGTGGCCGCGGAGTCGCCGTTCAGCGTGGACTTGAGGTCCAGGCCGTCCTTGATCTCCTTGAAGCCCAGCGGGTCGTCGTTGCCGCCCAGCAGCTGCTTGCGGACGAAGGTCTTCGGGTGCAGGTCCTCGAACTCGAAGTCCTGGAACTGCGGGCCGAGCTCGCTGCGGATGTCCTCCTTCGCGGTGTCGGCGAAGGAACGGATCTTACGGATGAAGCCCATCGTGTCCTGGATGAGCTTCGGGAGCTTGTCCGGCCCGAAGATGACGATGGCCATGATGGCCAGCGTCACGACCTCCAGCCCGCCTATGTCTGAAAACACGTGTGCTCCCCAGCGCCCGACTACGGTCTTCTACAGGGTAATGGAGCCGCAGGTTAGCGCAGCAGACCGTGCGGGTCACCCGGCTCGACCGGGCCGAACCGGCCGCGCGAGGGGTAGTCGCGGTAGTCGACCGAGAGCTGGGCGTTGACCGGGGCGACGCCGCCGACCGGGGTGACGCTGGTGGGGCGCTGGGCGCCGCCGGAGGCGGCCGGGAGGCTGCCGACGCTGCCGAGGGTGACGGCTGCGACGGAGACGGCGCCGGCCGCGGCGAAGACCAGTCGGCGGCCGCGCGGGGCGGTGCGCAGGACCGGGGTCTCGGCGACGGCGGCGAGCGGGCGCGGCAGCGCGGACTGGCCGCGCCGGCCCGCGAAGGGCTCACCGAACGGGCGGCGGGCGCGCGGGTCGATCCCGGGTATCGGGGTGTCCGCGCCGAGCGCGCCACCGCCGAAGGTGGAGCCCGCGCCGCGGCCGAACGAGCCGCCGGTCAGCCGGCTGCCGCCGAACACGCCGGTGGACGGGCCGGGCTCGTCCCGCCCGGTGTGCGGGTCGGTCACGGAGTGCGGCGGCTGCGGGCCGGGCCCCTGGGCGCCGTCGGAGTCGTCCGGCAGGGCGGCGACCGCCAGCAGCCGGGCCATCAGCATCGAGGACGGCGGCGGGGTGCCGGTGCCGTGCAGGGCGCGTTTGACCGCGCGGGCCGACTCGGCCTCCGCCAGGCAGTCCGGACAGGTCGCCAGGTGGGCCTGGACCCGCTCGCGGGAGTCGTGGCCGAGCTCGCCGTCCAGGTACGCCGAGAGGCGGTCGCCGAGGTGCTCCTCGACGGCCGGCTCGACCGGACGCACCGGCAGGGCGCGCAGCTCGGGCGCGGCGACCGGCGCGGGCTGCTCGGAGCGCCGGGCGAGCTGCGCCCAGCGGGAGCGGCTGCCGCCTTCCGTGCGGCCCTCGCTCATGAGCCCCTCCGATCGCTGTCGGCGGGCTCCGCGCCGACCGGCACCGGTTCGGCGGAGCCGCCGCGGCGGGCCCGGCCTGCGGCCGTGTTCGGCGCGCGGTGCTTGAGCGCGGCGCGCAGGTGCGAGCGGCCGCGGTGGATCCGGCTGCGGACCGTGCCGAGCTTCACGCCCAGGGTGGCGGCGATCTCCTCGTACGAGAGGCCCTCGATGTCGCAGAGCACCACGGCGGCGCGGAACTCGGGCGCCAGGGTGTCCAGCGCCTGCTGGACGTCGGCGTCGAAGTGGGTGTCGCTGAAGTGCTGGGCCGGGCTGGGCTCACGGCTGGGCAGCCGCTCGGCGGCGTCCTCGGCGAGGGCGTCGAAGCGGATCCGCTGGCGTCGGCGCACCATGTCCAGGAACAGGTTGGTGGTGATCCGGTGCAGCCAGCCCTCGAAGGTGCCGGGCGTGTAGGTGGAGAGCGACCGGAAGACGCGGACGAAGACCTCCTGGGTGAGGTCCTCGGCGTCGTGCTGGTTGCCCGTGAGGCGGTAGGCCAGGCGGTAGACCCGGGCGCTGTGCGCCTCGACGATCTCCTCCCAACTGGGCGGCGTCCAGCTCTGCGCGTCGGGGCCCTCGGCGAAGGTCGCGAGCGTGCCGACGGTCTCGGTCGTCGAGTCGTCTTCGTCCGACTTGTCCAGGGGGGAGTGCAGAGTCTGGTTCATCACGGGCTTCGGCGTACGGGCCGACGCAATGCCGCGGGAGTGCCGCTGCACAGGGACGTCGCCCTCGGCCACACCTCCTCGGTCGGCTCTTCTGCCCAGCAGAGCCACCACCATATCCACCTCACCCGTCGGATCCGGATAAAAGCGATTGAAAGCCAACCCGTAGGACTTCAACGGCCAGCCGCCGAACACGGTTCCCGCCCGGCCAGTAGTCTGTGCCGGGAAATGTCGACATCGGGTCGGCACCACCGCTGCGGAGGGGCAGCCATCACCGAATTCGGGCCGGCGCGGGTGGCGCTCGCCGACACCTATGTCGGCGAGGACGCGGTGCTGACCTACGCCCGCGCACTGTCGGCCCGCACCGGGATCCGGGCGATCGGCCCGAGCGGCGGCGCCTGCCTGCGGCTGCTGGCCGCCGCGCTGGACGCCAAGGCGGTCGCCGAGATCGGCACCGGCACCGGCGTCTCCGGCGTCTACCTGCTGCGCGGGATGCGGCCGGACGGGGTGCTCACCACCGTCGACTCCGAGCCGGTGCGCCAGCAGTACGCCCGCGAGGCGTACCACGCGGCCGGCTTCGCCCCCAACCGGGCGCGGTTCATCCCCGGCCGGGCGCTGGACGTGCTGCCGCGGCTCGCGGACGGCCAGTACGACCTGGTGTTCTGCGACGGCGACCCGGCGGAGTCCCAGTCGTACCTTGCAGAATCGTTGCGCCTGCTGCGGCCCGGCGGGATGGTCTGCTTCGAGGGCGTCTTCCAGGAGGGCCGGCTCGCCGAGCCCGAGCTGGACGACCCGCAGACGCACGCCGTCCGGGAGCTGGTCCGCGAGGTCCGGGAGAGCGAGCTCCTGCTGCCGGCGCTGCTGCCGGTCAGCGACGGGCTGCTCTGCGCGGTCAAGCGCCACTGAGCGGCGAACGTCACCGGCGCCGGCGGCCCCGGACGAAAACCGGCGGCCCCGGAAGACAAAGAAGGCCCGGGCCCGTCGGAGTGACGGACCCGGGCTCTCCCAGGATCAGAGGGGATACCTGCCGACGTCAGCCGCAGGCCTTCTTCAGCGCCTCGCCCAGGGCATCGGCCTCGTCCGGCGTGAGCTCCACCACCAGGCGACCGCCGCCCTCGAGCGGGACTCGCATGATGATGCCCCGCCCCTCTTTGGTGACCTCGAGCGGGCCGTCACCCGTCCGCGGCTTCATGGCCGCCATGCTCGTTCCCCTTCCTGCAACCGCTCAGCTACGTACCGGCAGTCCGTCCACCGCCGGTATCGAACGCATTGATCGGAAGCCATTATCCCGCATGCGACGCCCGGATGACCAACATCACTCTCTCCGCACACCCGCCCGGACCGGGCCGAAACCGCCGATTACCTGCCGGAAGCCGCATCCCGCCGCGGGCCGACACGCACCCCGAAGGTGCGGCACCTCACACTCCCCAGCCGGGCCGCCGCTCCGGCATGCTGGCGGACGACCACCCACGAACCCCGGGAGCCCTCGCCCATGACCGACACCGTCAGCCACGAGCTCGACGGCGGCCTGGCCGTCGTCACCATCAACCGCGCCGACGCGATGAACGCCCTCGACGTCGCCACCAAGGTCGCGCTGCGGGACACCCTGATCGCCGTCGCCGAGGACAGCGCCGTCCGCGCCGTCCTGCTCACCGGCGCCGGCGACAAGGCGTTCTGCGTCGGCCAGGACCTCAAGGAGCACCTCGGGCTGCTCAAGCGCCAGGAGGAGACCGGCGAGGGCGCGCTGCGCACCGTCGCCGAGCACTACAACCCGCTGGTGCGGGCGCTGGCCGGGATGCGCAAGCCGACCGTCGCCGCGGTCAACGGCGTCGCGGCCGGCGCGGGCGCCTCGCTCGCCTTCGCCTGCGACTTCCGGATCGTCGCCGACACCGCGGGGTTCAACACCTCGTTCGCGGGCGTCGCGCTGACCGCGGACTCGGGCGCGTCCTGGACGCTGCCCCGGCTGGTCGGGCACGCGAAGGCCACCGAGCTGCTGATGCTGCCGCGCACCGTCAAGGCCGACGAGGCGCTCTCGCTCGGCCTCGCCACCCGGGTGGTGCCGGCCGCCGAACTGGCCGCGACTGCACGGGAGTTCGCCCAGCGGCTGGCCGAGGGGCCGACCGTGGCGTACGGCGCGATCAAGGAGTCGCTGGCCTACGGCGCCTCGCACTCGCTGAGCGAGCTGCTCGACAAGGAGGACGAGCTGCAGACGCTCGCCGGGCAGAGCGAGGACCACGCGATCGCGGTGCGGGCGTTCGTCGCCAAGGAGAAGCCCGCCTACGTCGGACGCTGAGCCCCCGCCGGGCGTCCCGGGGCCTGTCGTCGGGCAGGCCTCAGCGGGGCGCCCGGTACTCGCAGTCCACCAGGTGGTCGTTGACCAGGCCGCAGGCCTGCATCAGGGCGTACGCCGTGGTCGGGCCGACGAACCGGAAGCCGTGCTTCTTGAGGTCCTTGGCCAGCGCGGTGGACTCCGGGGTGACCGCGGGGACGTCCGCGAGGGTCCGCGGGGCCGGCCGGGCGGGATCGGTGGCGTACCGCCAGACCAGCGCGTCCAGCTCGCCCTCGCCGAGGTCGAGCGCGGCCCGGGCGTTGGCGACGGTGGCCTCGACCTTGGCCCGGTTGCGGATGATGCCCTCGTCCTGGAGCAGGCGCTCCACGTCGGCGGGGCCGTACTCGGCGACCCGCTCGATCTCGAAGCCCGCGAACGCCGCCCGGAAGCCCTCGCGGCGCCGCAGGATGGTGATCCAGGACAGCCCCGACTGGAAGGCCTCCAGCGAGATCCGCTCGAACAGCGGGCCGTCCCCGTGCACCGGCACGCCCCACTCGGTGTCGTGGTAGACCCGGTAGTCGTCCGCCGAGTCGCCCCACGGGCAGCGCAGCAGGCCGTCCGCGCCGAGGACGGCGGCGGTCACTTCAGTTCCTTGCGCTGCTCGGGCGCGGCCGGCTTCTCCTCCGGCTCGACGACCTTGGCGAAGGACTCCAGACCCGGCAGCGGCTCGCCCGCGCCCGCCTCGGCGCCCGCGCCGGCCTCGACCGAGCCGCGGACCACCGCGACGGCCTCCAGCTCGGCGATCCGGGAGTCGCGGACGGCCAGCTCGGCGCCGAGCCGGTCGAGGATGTCGTCGACCTCCTCCATGCGGTAGCCGCGCAGCGCCATCGGCAGGCGCAGCTCGTCCACGTCGAAGCGGTTGAGCGGACGGTCCTGCGGGAGGCGGGGGACGAGCCGGTCGTGCTCGGCCTCCGGCAGCGAACCGCCACCGCCGAGCGCCACCAGCGCCGCACCGCCGACCACCACGGCCATCGCGGCCACGATCACCCAGAACACGAGTCGTCCTCCGTCAGTCCCCGGTACGCCACGGCCGGTGGGATCATGGTCCCTGTGTAGGCCGGGGCCCATCATTGCACCCGGGCGAGCTGTGGAGGAGACACCGGTGGCACTACGTCTTGGCCCGTGCGAATTCGGCCCCGACGAGCTGGTGATCATGGCGATCGTCAATCGCACTCCGGACTCCTTCTTCGACCACGGCGCGACCTTCGCCGACGAGCCGGCGTTCGCGGCGGCGGAGCGGGCGGTCGCCGAGGGCGCGGCGATCCTGGACATCGGCGGGGTGAAGGCCGGCCCCGGCGACGAGGTGACGGTCGAGGAGGAGCTGCGCCGGACCGTGCCGTTCGTGGCGGAGCTGCGCAAGCGCCACCCCGACGTGGTGATCAGCGTGGACACCTGGCGGCACGAGGTCGGCGAGGCGGTCTGCGAGGTCGGCGCGGACCTGCTGAACGACGCCTGGGGCGGGGTGGACCCGAAGCTGGCGGAGGTCGCGGCCCGGTACGACGTCGGGCTGGTGTGTACGCACGCGGGCGGCGCCGAGCCGCGGACCCGGCCGCACCGGGTCGGGTACGAGGACGTGATGGCCGACATCCTGGGCGTGACCGTGGGCCTCGCCGAGCGGGCGGCGGAACTCGGGGTGCGGCGGGACGCGCTGATCATCGACCCGGGGCACGACTTCGGGAAGAACACCCGGCACTCGCTGGAGGCGACCCGGCGGCTGCCGGAGATGACCGCGACCGGATTCCCGGTGCTGGTCTCGCTCTCCAACAAGGACTTCGTCGGCGAGACGCTGGACCGGCCGGTGGACGAGCGGCTGCTCGGCACGCTGGCGACCACCGCCGTCTCGGCCTGGCTGGGCGCGCAGGTCTACCGGGTGCACCAGGTGGCCGAGACCCGGCAGGTGCTGGACATGGTGGCCTCGATCCGCGGCACCCGGCCCCCGGCGGTGGCCCGCCGAGGGCTGGCGTAACGGCTCAGATCTCGGTGCCGGCGGGGCGGCGGCTCTCCTCGAGGATCTTCAGCACGTCGTCCACGTCGTCGGTGACGTGGAACAGTTCGAGGTCCTTCGGGGCGGCCTTGCCCTCGGCGACCAGGGTGTTCTTCAGCCACTCGACCAGGCCGCCCCAGTAGGAGCTGCCGAAGAGGATCACCGGGAAGCGGGTGACCTTCTTGGTCTGCACGAGGGTGAGCGCCTCGAAGAGCTCGTCCAGGGTGCCGAGCCCGCCGGGCAGCACCACGAAGCCCTGCGCGTACTTCACGAACATCGTCTTGCGGACGAAGAAGTAGCGGAAGTTGAGCCCGAGGTCGACGAACTCGTTGAGGCCCTGCTCGAAGGGCAGCTCGATGCCGAGGCCGACGGACAGCCCGCCGGCGTCCGAGGCGCCGCGGTTGGCGGCCTCCATCGCGCCGGGGCCGCCGCCGGTGATGACGGCGTACCCGGCCTCGGCGAGGGCCCGGCCGATGGCCACGCCCGCGGCGTACTCGGGCGAGTCGACCGGCGTCCGGGCGGAGCCGAACACGCTGATGGCGGCCGGGAGTTCGGCGAGGGCGCCGAAGCCCTCGACGAACTCCGAGGTGATCCGCCAGACCCGCCAGGGGTCGGTGTGCAGCCAGTCGGTGGGGCCGGTGGTGTCCAGCAGGCGCTGGTCGGTGGTGCTGGTGCCGACCTGGTCGCGGCGCAGCAGCACCGGACCCTTCTGCTTCTCGGGCCAGGGCTTCTTGCGTTCGGGCGCGGCGGCTTCCTCGGGTCCGTGCCCGTAGTGCTTGTCATCTCCGGTGGCTGTCATGACGAAACCCTACGCCCGGCCGCCCGACATTCCGGGGAACACCGGGCAACGCCCGGATTTCAGCTCAGCCAGGCCCGCAGGCGCTCCTCGGCCTCGGCGATGGCGGTCAGCGAGACGTGCTCGTCGACCTTGTGGGCGAGGTTGGGGTCGCCCGGGCCGTAGTTGACCGCGGGCACGCCGAGCGCGCTGAACCGGGCCACGTCGGTCCAGCCGAACTTGGCCCGGGGCTCGCCGCCGATCGCCGCGACGAAGTCCCGGGCGGCGGGCTGGGAGAGGCCCGGCAGGGCGCCCGGGGAGACGTCGACCAGGTCCAGGTCGTAGCCCTCGAAGACGGAGCGCAGGTGGGCCTCCGCCTCCTCAACGGTGCGGTCGGGGGCGTACCGGAAGTTCACGTGCACCCGGCACTCGTCCGGGATGACGTTGCCGGCCACGCCGCCCTCGATCCGGGTGGCGTTCATGCCCTCGCGGTACTCCAGGCCGTCGATGACCACCCGGCGGGGCTCGTACACCGAGAGCCGGCGCAGCAGTTCGGCCGCCTTGTGGATGGCGTTGTCGCCGAGCCAGCTGCGGGCGGAGTGCGCGCGGGTGCCGCGCAGCACGATGTCGCAGCGCAGGCTGCCCTGGCAGCCGCCCTCGACCACACCGCCGCTGGGCTCCATCAGCACCGCGAAGTCGGCGGCCAGCCACTCCGGGTGGGCCTGGACGAGCACGCCGAGGCCGTTGCGGAACGCCTCGACCTCCTCGCAGTCGTAGAAGACGAAGGTGAGGTCGCGGTTGGGCTCGGGCAGGGTGGCCGCGAGGCGCAGCTGCACCGCGACGCCGGACTTCATGTCCGAGGTGCCGCAGCCCCAGAGCAGGTCGCCGTCGACCCGGGAGGGCACGTTGCCGGCGATCGGCACGGTGTCGAGGTGGCCGGCCAGCACCACGCGCTCGGCCCGGCCCAGCTGGGTACGGGCGACGATGTTGTTGCCGTGCCGGTCGACGGTGAGGTGGGGGTAGGCCCGCAGCGCGTTCTCGACGGCGTCGGCGAGGGCCTTCTCGTTCCCGCTGACGGAGGGGAAGTCGACGAGCCGGGCGGTCAGCGCTCCGCCGTCGATGGTCAGGTCGAGGGGCGTGTCAGGGCTGCTCATGGTCGGCAACTGTACCGGAACGGTTCACTCTCCGTAACGAACGCAACCGGTGGCGGCCGTACAACCGTCCGACCGGTTACGGTGTCCGCGAACGGCGGGACCGGAGCGAGAGGAGCCGCAGGTGACCGAGCACGCCGAGGGCACGGACGGCGGGCAGGCCGGGCGCGGGCGGCGGCCGTGGGGCCGGATCGCGGTGGGTCTGGTGGCACTGTCCGTGGTCGGCGGCCTGGTGCTGTACCTGAACCGCGAGCACCTGACGCTGCCGCCGGAGGGCTGCACGGTCTCGACGACCGCCGGCTCGGGCACGCTGGACCTGCCGGCCGCCTCCAACGCGGCCACCATCACCGCCGTGGCGATGTCCCGCGGGTTGCCGGAGCGCGCGGTGACCATCGCGCTGGCCACCGCGATGCAGGAGTCCAAGATCCACAACCTGGAGGGCGGCGACCGCGACTCGATCGGCCTGTTCCAGCAGCGGCCCTCGCAGGGCTGGGGCACCGCCGACCAGATCAAGGACCCGGTGTACGCCACCAACAAGTTCCTGGACGGCCTGGTGAAGGTGCCCGGGTACGCCCGGATGCCGCTCACCGACGCCGCCCAGCAGGTGCAGAAGTCCGGCTACCCGCAGGCGTACGCCAAGCACGAGACCAATGCGACGCTGGTCTCCTCCGCACTGACCGGGCGCGAGCCGGCCGCGCTCAGCTGCGTGGTGCACGACCTGGCACAGCCCGCCGCCGACCCCTCCCCCGCGCCGGGGCAGCAGCCCACCGACCTGGGCGAGCGGATCCGCCGCGAGTTCGGCAAGGTCGTCACGGTCACGCCGGGCACGCCCGCCGCCAAGGACCCCCGCAAGGTGCTGGTGCTCACCCCGCAGGCCACCGCGAGCGCCGACTCCGGCCCCGGCGCCGCCCGCCAGGTCGGCTGGGCGGCCGCCCAGTGGACCGTCGCGCACGCCGTCGAACTCGGCGTCGGCGCGGTCGCGTTCGACGGCAAGGTGTGGCGGGTCGACAAGCCCGCGGACGGCTGGAAGGCGCAGACCTCCGGCGCCACGGCCGACCGCGTGACGGTGACCCTGGGCGCCCCCGCCAAGAAGTGACGGTGCACCCGGTTGACGGACTGGTGATCGGGTTACCGCTCTCCGGGTGATTCCGGTCAACCGCGCCCACCCCCGGGTTTCGCGGCCATTTTGCTTGCGGCGCAAGGGAAGTGACGTTCCCTCGCGGGCTTCTCGCGTCCCCTGCTTGGGGTTTGCTTTACCTTGACCGGCCGAAACCTTCTCGCTCCCCTAGCGGTAAGCAACAAGTCCGCCCGGCGGACCGTTCACCTCACCACTTAGGAGCACCATGTCCCTCCCCCTCACGCGTCGGATCGCCCAGGCCGCGCTGGTCGTCGCCGCGAGCGCGACGCCCTTCGTCGCAGCCGGGTCCGCCTCCGCCACCGAGGTGGTGCCGCCGACCGACCTCGGCGCCGGTGTGACCAAGCTGGCCGACGTACCGAACTCGGGCTCGGCGGTGCAGGGAGCGACCCACGAGATCGGCCAGGTGGTCGGCACCACCGGCTCCGCCACCCTCGCCGCCGGCGGCCCCGCCGCGGGCGACGCCGCCGGCAACACCCTGGCCAGCACCCTGCCGGACACCGACGACGCGCTCGACCAGCTCGGCCCGGTCGGCAAGGCCTCCGTCCTCACCGACCAGCTCGGCACGCTCACCGAGCGGGCCGCCCCCGCCATCCAGGACAAGGTCGGCCCCGCCGTCACCGACAAGGTCGTCCCGGCCACCCGCACCGCCACCGCCAGCCCGCTCGGCACCGTCTCCAAGGGCCTGCCGACCAGTAGCCTGACCCAGAGCCTGCCGGCGGCCGGCGCGCTCGCGCCGGTGACCGGCGTCGCGCAGAGCCTGCCGGGCGGCTCGGCGCTCAGCGGCCTGGCGGAGCACGAGTCCGCGAACCGCCTCGGCTCCATGCCGGGCCTCGGCGGCGGCAGCAGCCCGCTCGGCGGCGCCACCGGCGCCCTCGGCCCGGTCGGCGGCCTCCTCAACGGCGGCCTCCCCCTCCTCGGCGGCTGAGAGCACCACCAAGGGCTCGGGGCTCCACCTGATCTGCGGCTCCGCCGCGTGAGCGAGGCCAACCACGCTCCCGGGTTCCCCCACGCTTGACGCCCAGCATGTACAAGGGGCGCGAGGAACTGCGCGGCCGACCGTCGCTCTACCGAGTGCACGGCCGGTCGCGCAGTTCCTCGCGCCCCTGTCGTTACTTCCGCAGGCGTTCGACCGCAGCGGCGACCCGCTCGTCCGTCGCGGTGAACGCCACGCGGACGAAGCGCTCCCCCGCCGGCCCGTAGAAGTCGCCGGGCGCCACCAGGATGCCCAGCTCCGCGAGTTCGGCGACGGTCTCCCAGCACGGCCGGTCCTGGGTCGCCCACAGGTACAGGCTGGCCTCGGAGTGCTCGATCCGGAAGCCGTACGCCTCCAGGGCGGCCCGCAGCGCGGCCCGCCGCGCCGCGTACCGCTCCCGCTGCTCGACCACGTGCGCGTCGTCGCCGAGCGCCGCGATCGTCGCGGCCTGCACCGGCGCCGGCACGATCATGCCGCCGTGCTTGCGGATCTCCAGCAGCTCCCGCACCACCACCGGGTCACCGGCGACGAACGAGGCCCGGTAGCCCGCCAGGTTGGAGCGCTTGGAGAGCGAGTGGACCGCGAGCAGCCCCTCGTGCCCCTGCTCCCCGCAGACGGACGGGTGCAGCACCGAGACGGGCTCGGCGTCCCAGCCCAGTTCCAGGTAGCACTCGTCGCTGACCAGCAGCACCCGGTGCTCCCGGGCCCAGGCGACGGCGGCGCGCAGTTCCTCCGCGCCGAGCACCCGCCCGGTCGGGTTGGACGGCGAGTTCAGCCACAGCAGCCGCACCCGCGAGCCGTCGAGCTCGTCGACGCTGTCGTACGCGACCGGCTCCGCGCCGCAGAGCAGCGCGCCGACCTCGTACGTGGGGTAGGCGAGCCGCGGGTAGGCGACCTGGTCGCCGGGGCCGAGGCCGAGCTGCCCGGGCAGCCAGGCGACGAGCTCCTTGGAGCCGACGGTGGGGAGCACCGCCTCGGGGCCGATCTCCGCGCCGACGCGCCGCCGCAGCCACCCGGAGACGGCGCCGCGGAGCTCCGCGGTGCCCCAGACGGTCGGGTAGCCGGGGGCGTCACTGGCGTCGGCGAGGGCCTTCTGGATGACGTCCGGCACCGGGTCGACCGGGGTGCCGACGGAGAAGTCGCACAGGCCGCCGGGGTGGGCGAGCGCGGTCGCCTTGTACGGCTCCAGCTTGTCCCAGGGGAAGACCGGAAGGCGGTCGGATACGCGGCGCGCCGCCCCCGGGTGTCCCGGGAACGGCGCGGACGTGCTGTTCTTGGTGCTCACAGCTCGGATGCCACCGATCAGTGGTCGGTGTTCTGCGGCGGGAGGGCCGCGATGAACGGGTGGTCCCGCTCGATCAGGCCCAGCTTGGAAGCGCCACCGGGCGAACCGAGGTCGTCGAAGAACTCGACGTTCGCCTTGTAGTAGTCCTTCCACTCCTCCGGGGTGTCGTCCTCGTAGAAGATGGCCTCGACCGGGCAGACCGGCTCGCACGCACCGCAGTCGACGCACTCATCCGGGTGGATGTACAGAGAGCGCTCGCCCTCGTAGATGCAGTCGACCGGGCACTCTTCGATGCACGCCTTGTCCTTGACGTCGACACAAGGCTGCGCGATGACGTAGGTCACGCTGTCGTTCCTCCTCGGAAGGGCTGCCGCCCTACTGTTTACTCGGTCGCGCAATTGAGCGCGGCGTCGTCGATGCCCGCCCCTAGTATCGCGGGTCGGAGACCGCAAATGCACAGGAGGTGCCGATGAGCCCGAGTGGAACGCCGGTGGAGGGCCGTCCCGAGGTCCGGATAGACCGGTCTGACGTGGGACGACGGGTGTCCGTCCGGCGTGTCTCGGAGTTCGTCGGCGACCGGCCGGTGTTCCGCGATCTGATCGGCGTTCTCGAGTCCTGGGACGATCATGGCATCTCGGTGGTGCCCCGCAGCGGAGAGTCGGTCACCTTCCCGACCGACCGGCTGGTCGCGGGCAAGACCGTGCCGCTCTTCCCGGCCCGCCGGGTGCAGCCCCCGTCCGTGACCCCGCTGGAGCTGCAGCGGATCGCCGCCCGCTCCTGGCCGGCGGTGGAGAACGAGCCGCTCGGCGAGTGGACGCTGCGGGCCGCGGCCGGCTTCACCCGGCGGGCCAACTCGGTGCAGGCGCTGGGCGATCCGGGCGTGCCGCTGGGCGAGGCGCTGGACCGGGTGCGCGGCTGGTACGCGGCCCGCGGCCTGCCCGGGTACGTCGAGGTGATCACCCCGGGCTCGCCGCCGGACCTCGCCGCCGAGCTCGACCGGATCGGCGCGGCGTACGCCCCGACCCTGGTGCGCACCGCGCCGCTCGCGCCGCTGGCGAAGCTCGGCCGCGGCCACGAGCGGGTGCGGCTGTCGCGCACCGCCGGGCCGGAGTGGATGTCGCTGTACCGGCGGGTGACCGCCGACCCGGCGGTGGAGGAGGCGGCCCGTCGGGTGATCCACGGCGGCCCCTCGGTCTGGTTCGCGACCGTGCCGGGGCCGGACGGCGGCGCGCCGCTGGCGATCGGCCGGCTGGCGGTGGACGGCGCGTGGGCGTGCTTCGGCGCGATCGAGGTCGCCCCGTACGCCCGCCGAACGGGTCTGGCGACCACGCTGATGGCGGTGCTCGCGGCCCGGGCGGCCGAGGAGGGGGCGGGCGCCGCGTACCTGCAGGTGGAGGCGGAGAACACGGGGGCGATCGCGCTGTATGACGGACTGGGCTTCGCGACCAGTCACACTTACCACTACGCGCGTCTTCCGTAGCCCTCGCGCGTCGCCCCACCTCTTCCGTACCGAAGGCTGCTGAACCGAAGGCTGCTGTGACCGAGCAGAGCAGATCCCGCTTCCGGGCCGAGGCCCGCGCCGAGCATCCCGACCCGGTGCTGTTGTGTGTCCTCGCGGCCGCCGAGCACACCCTCGGCGACCTGGGCGCCGACCCGGGCGACACCGGGGAGAGGCCTACCCTGCAGGCCCTGCTCTCCGCCTGCCAGGCGGCGCTGGACCGGCATGCCGCCGCGATCCGGCAGGCGGTGGCCGAGCGGCGGCCGTCCGGGCCGGAGGAGACGGCCGCGCTGCTGGCGGCGGTGCTCGGCGGGCGGGAACGCTTCCACGGGCAGCAGTCGGACTACCGGCGGCTGGAGTCCTCGCTGCTGCCGGAGGTGCTGCGGCGGCGGCGCGGGCTGCCCATCATGCTGTCGCTGGTGTGGAGCGCGGTGGCGTCGCGGGCCGGGCTGACCGTGCACGGGGTCGCGCTGCCGGGGCACTTCATCGTCGCGGTCGGCGGGCCGGCCGGCGGCGAGGAGTACGTGCTGGCGGATCCGTTCCACGGCGGACGGCTGCTCGACCTGCCGGACGTGGAGCGCCTGGTGATCGCGGCGGGCCACCGGTACTCGCCCGAACTGCTCACCCCGGCGCAGCCGTTGAACACCGTGCTGCGGGTGCTCGGGAACATCCGGGGCTGGGCGGCGGACCGCCCGGAGCACGCCCGGACCCAGCTCTGGGCGGCGGAGCTCGGGCTGCTGCTGCCCCGGCATCCGGCGCAACTGCGGCTGGAGCGGGCCGAGTTGCTGGTGAAGACCGGCGACTTCCTGAGCGGCGCGGCCGAGATGGAGGCCTACGCGGAGATCCTCGACGCGTTCAACCCGGAGGCGGCGGCCAAGGTCCGGCACGAGGCGAGGGCCGCCCGCCACCGGCTGAACTGACGGGCTACAGCCAGCCCTTCTCCCTGGCGACCCGGACGGCCTCTGCGCGGTTGCGGGCGCCGGTCTTCTGGATCGCCATCGACAGGTAGTTGCGGACGGTGCCCTCCGACAGGTGCAGCCGGCGGGCGATGTCGGCGTTGACCGAGCCGTCGGCGGCGGCGGCGAGCACGTCGAGCTCGCGGCCGGTGAGCGGGTTGGCGCCCTCGGCGAGCGCGGCGGCGGCGAGCGTCGGGTCGATGACCCGCTCGCCGCGCAGCACCCGGCGGACGGCCTCGGCGAGTTCGGCGGCCGGGGCGTCCTTGACCAGGAAGGCGTCGGCGCCGGACTCCATGGCGCGGCGCAGGTAGCCGGGCCGGCCGAAGGTGGTGGCGATGACGACCTTGGTGCCGGGCCGGCGGCGGCGCAGTTCGGCGGCGGCGTCGATGCCGGTCATGCCGGGCATCTCGATGTCGAGCACGGCGACGTCCACGTCGTGCTCGACGGCGGCGTCGACGACCTGGTCGCCGCGCGAGACCTGGGCGACCACGTCGATGTCCGGTTCGAGGCCGAGCAGGGCGGCGAGCGCCTCGCGCACCATTCCCTGGTCCTCGGCCAGCAGGACCCTCACCGGACGCGCCTCGTCTGTCATGCCGTCAGCCTACGGGCGGCCGAAGGTGTCGAGCTCCAGTTCGGTCAGCTCGGCGATCAGCAGCCGGTAGACCTTCTCGACCAGGTCGGCGGGGATGCCGTGGCCGTCGGCGAGCGCGCGGACCCGGTCCACGACCTGCTGGACGCGGTCGGGGGCGCGGACGGCGGTCTCGTCGGTCTTGTGCCGGGCGACCCGGTGGACGACGGCGATCCGCTCGGCGAGCAGGGCGACGATCCGCTCGTCCAGACCGTCGATCTCGGCGCGCAGCGAGGCCAGTTCAGGGGATGCGGGGGTCATGGCAGCGCAGCCTACCCACCCGGCGTACCCACCCCGGCCCACCCGCCCGGCCTACCCGCCCGTCGGGGCCGGGCGGAGCGGGACGAGGGCGCGCAGGCTGAAGCCCCTGCCGTGCGGGCCGGCGCCGGTCTCCAGCCGGCCGCCGACCTGGGCGAGCCGTTCGCGCAGGCCGGAGAGCCCGTTGCCGGGGGCGGACCTGCCGGGGCCGCGCCCGTTGTCGGTGACGTCCAGGACGGCCCAGCGGGTGCCGTCGTCCTCCCAGGCCTCGTCGAGGGTGACGGTGCACCGGGTGGCGCCGGCGCCGTGCCGGACGACGTTGGTGACGGCCTCGCGCAGCGCCCAGGCCAGCGCGCCGGCCTCGTCGCCGCCGAGCCCGGGGCGACCGTCGGCGAGCGCGGGGTCGGCCTCCAGCCGGACCTCGGTGGTGGTCAGCGCGGTGCGCGCGGCGGCCAGCTCGACGGCGAGGGTGGGCCGGCGGAAGCCGCTGACGGCCTCCCGGACGTCGATCAGGGACTGCCGGGCGACGCTCTCGATGTCGGCGACCTGCGCGCGCCCCTCGACGGTCTTCCCGGCGTCCAGGAAGCGGCCGGCGAGCTCACTCTTGATGGTGATCAGCGAGAGCGAGTGGCCGAGCAGGTCGTGCAGGTCGCGGGCGAGCCGCAGCCGCTCCTCGGAGGCGGCGAGGTGGGCGACGGCGGCGCGGGCCTCGCGCAGTTCGCGCATGGTGGCGATCAGCCGCTGCAGGCCGGTCATGGCGAGTCCGCCGAGCAGGCAGGGCAGGGCGATCGCGCCGACGGTGTCCCGGTCGGCGTCGACCAGCAGGCCGATGCCGAGGGCGAGCGCGGTGACGGCCAGCACGCCGTGGATGCTGCGCCGGGGCGGCAGCACGATGGCCACGCAGACGGTGGTGTACGTGAAGAGGGTGAGCCAGGACTCGCCGAGGGTGAAGGTGGTGGTGACCGCCAGGGTGGACATCACCGCCACCGGCACGTACTTGCCGCGGTAGCCGTCGGCCCGGGTGGAGCGGATCGTCACCAGCGAGAAGTAGGCGGTGAGGAAGACCGTGAGGGCCACCGCGCCCGCCACCGTGGCCGCGGTGGTGTGCTTCCCCCCGGCCAGGTCCTTGACCGGGTAGACCAGGTAGACCAGCCAGAGCGACATCCAGCAGAGCTTGACCAGCAGCTGGCGCCGGTTCTCCACGACGGCGCCGGGGATGTTGCCGTAGCCGCGGGCGTCCGGGCCCACCTCCTCCGCGGCTGCGGGGCGACGGGCCCGGAAGGTCTTCAGCATGCGGGCCATCATGCCCGCCGCGCGTCCTTGCGGTACAGGTGGGCCGCGGCCGCGACGAACAGGGCGAGGAAGGCGGCGAGGAAGGCGACCGCGGCGGTGTCCAGCGCGTGGCCGGGCTGCACGAAGGTGGCCAACTGGTTGTACTCGTACACCGGGTTGAACCGGGCGAAGGCCTTCAGCGAGTCGCCCACCGGGAACCAGGTGCCGCCGAACAGCGCCATCAGCATGTAGACGATCATCACCATCGGCTGTACCGCGTCGGGCTGCGCCGCGTACCCGAGGGCGACGCCGAGCGCGGCGAAGACGAAGCTGCCGAGCCAGAGCGCGAGGCCGAGCCCCAGCCACTGGGCCGCCGAGAGGCTGACGCCCTCGATCGCGCCGATCGCGAAGACCACCAGGATCGCGGGCAGGGTGGTCACCGCGCAGGAGGCGATCTTGCCGACGGTGTACGCCCGCCCGGGCAGCGCGGTCAGCCGCAGCTGCCGGGTCCAGCCGCTCCTGCGCTCCAGCGAGATCCGCTGCGCGGAGCCGGTGAGCACCGCGCCGACCGCGCCGAAGGTGGCCATCGAGACCATGAAGTACGACTTCGCCGGGATGCCGCCGGCCACGTTGCCGCCGCTGTAGGCGCTGATGAAGAACACGTACAGCAGCGCGGGGTAGAGGATCGTGAACAGCAGGTACCGCTTGTTGCGCAGGGTGCGCAGGATCTCCAGCCGGATCAGGGTGCTCATCGCGCGTTCTCCAGTTCGAGGTTGTCCTGCTCGCCGGTGATGGTCAGGAAGGCCTGTTCCAGGCCCAGCCCTGTGACCTCCAGGCCGCGCGGGCGCAGGCCCGCCCGGTAGATCGCGGCGACGTCCGCGTCGGCGTCGGCGGAGCGGATCCGGACGGTGCGCACCGTGTCGGGGCGGCCGGTGACCTCCAGGCCGACGACGCCGGGCAGGGCGCGCAGCAGGCCCTCGTCGACCGGGCCGTCCTCGGGGTGGAGGTCGAAGCTGATCCGGCGGGCGCCGGCCTTGGCCTTGATCTCGGCGGAGGTGCCGTCGGCGATCAGCCGGCCGCGGTGCAGCACCAGCACCCGGTCGGCGACGGAGTCCGCCTCCTCCAGGTAGTGGGTGGCGAAGAGGACCGTCCGGCCGGCGTCGGCCTGGGCCCGCATGGCGGCCCAGAACCGCTGCCGGACCGAGACGTCCATGCCGGTGGTGGGCTCGTCGAGGACGATCAGGTCGTTGGCGCCGGCCACCGCGAGGGCGAAGCGCACCCGCTGCTCCTGGCCGCCGGAGAGCTTGTCGACCTTGCGGTCGGCGAGCTCGGTGATGCCGGCGGTCTCCAGCACCTCCTCGGGGCGGTGGCCGCGCGGGTGCACGGCGCAGGCGAAGGCCACCAGTTCGCGGACCCTGACGTCGCTCATCAGGCCGCCGCTCTGCAGCATCGCGCCGACCCGGCCGGCCTCGATCGCGGCCCGCGGCGCTCCGCCGAACAGCTCGACGGTCCCGTGGTCGGGCTCGCGCAGGCCGAGCAGCAGGTCCAGGCTGCTGGACTTGCCGGCCCCGTTCGGGCCGAGCAGCGCGACCGTCTCGCCGGGCCGCAGCACCAGGTCCAGGCCGTTGACGGCCCGGACCCGGCCGTAGCTCTTGCTGACGTTCCGGAAGGCCGCGACCTCCCCCGTTCCCGTACTCATCGTTTCCTCTTCCGAGAGTCGTCTTCTCCGACCTCTTCAGAGTCCCCGGAACGGGGGGTCGCCCGGCAGTGCCCGCCGTCGCGTCCACGGCATGACAGATGTCATGCCGTGCCGAGGGCCTGCTTCAGGAAGTCGACCTGGAGCAGCAGCAGGTTCTCGGCCACCTGCTCCTGCGGGGTCATGTGGGTGACGCCGCTGAGCGGCAGGACGGTGTGCGGGCGGCCGGCGGCGAGCAGCGCCGAGGACAGCCGCAGGGTGTGCGCGGCCACCACGTTGTCGTCGGCCAGGCCGTGGACGATCATCAGCGGCCGGCGGAGCTTCGGGGCGTCCGCGATCAGCGAGTTGGCGTCGTACACCTCGGGGCGCTGCTCGGGGTGGCCCAGGTAGCGCTCGGTGTAGTGGGTGTCGTACAGCCGCCAGTCGGTGACCGGGGCGCCGGAGACGGCGGCGTGGAAGACGTCCGGGCGGCGCAGCGCGGCGAGCGCCGCCAGGTAGCCGCCGTACGACCAGCCGCGGATGGCCACCCGCTCCAGGTCGAGCGGGTACCGCTCGGCGAGCGCCCGCAGGGCGTCCACCTGGTCGTCCAGGGTGGCACCGGCGAAGTCGAAGGCGATCGCCTTCTCCCAGGCGGGGCTGCGCCCGGGGGTGCCGCGGCCGTCGGCGACCACCACGGCGAAGCCCTGGTCGGCGAACCACTGCGAGGTCAGGTGGGCGTTGTGCGCCTGCACCACGCGCTGCCCGTGCGGCCCGCCGTAGGGGTCCATCAGCACCGGCAGGGCGCCGTCGCGCTCGGCGTCGTACCCGGTCGGCAGGAACACCGCGCAGGGGATCCGCCGCTCGCCGGCGTACGTGAACGCGGGCCGGGCGGTGAGCAGCGGCGCCTCGGCGTACGAGTCGACGGTGGCGACCGGCTTGCCGTCGACCAGGACCCGGGCGGTGGTGCCGGGCCGGTCGGCGGAGGCGGTGAGCAGGACGGTGGTGGCGCCGCCGCGGACCGCGCTCGCGGTGCCGGCGTCCTCGGGGCCGATCTCGCGGACGCCGTCCGGGCCCGCCTGGTAGAGGCCGGTCCGGCCGGGCTCGGCGGCCTCGTCGGCGGCGCCGGCGGAGGCGGTGAACAGCACCTCGTCCGCCCCGACCGCGAGCACCGCGCGCACGTGCAGCTCGGCTCCGGTGACCGCGCGGTCGCCGATCCGCAGGTGGCGGGCGCCGCCCTCGTCGCTGATCCGCACCAGCCGGCCGTCCGGGGTCCAGGCCGGGACGCCGGGGAACAGGTCGTGCCAGACCGGGTCGGTCTCCTCGGCGAGCACGGTGGTGGCGCCGCTCGCGGTGTCCACCGTCAGGAGCTGCTGGGTGCGCTGGTCGCGGGCCTGGACCAGCAGCAGCGGCGGGCCGCCCGCCGACCAGTGCACCCGGGCCAGGTACGGGAAGGCCTCGGTGTCCCGGTGGACCTCGGTGCGCGAGCCGTCCAGGCCGATCAGCCAGAGCGTGACGGCGGCGTTGCCGGTGCCGGCCGCCGGGTACGCGACCTCGGCGGGCACGGTGCCCGGGTTGGCCGGGTCGGCGATGTACCAGCGCTGCACCGGGGCGTCGTCGGCGCGGGCGGCGAGCAGCGACTGCCCGTCCGGCGCCCACCAGTAGCCGCGGTCGCGGTCCATCTCCTCCTGCGCGATGAACTCGGCCTGACCCCAGGTCACCCCGTCTGTCTCCGGCGAGGCGAGCGCCCGGTCGCCGGCCCCGTCGGTCCGGCTGATCCGCAGCTCGCCGGCGGTGTTGGCGTACGCGACGTGCGCACCGTCCGGGGCCGGGCGCGGGTCCAGCAGCGGACCGGCGGCCGGCAGTTCGCGGACCTGACCGCCCACCAGGTCGGTCAGGAAGAGCCGGCCGGAGAGCGCGAACGCGGCCTGCGCGCCCGCCGCGTCCAGCGCGTAGCCGACGATGCCCGCCGAGCCCTCGCGGCTGCGCTCGCGGCGCGCCCGCTCGGCAGCCGACAGGTGCTCCTCGCCGCCGACGAGCAGCGCGTGCGGGTCGGCCGCGACCCGTTCCACCCCGGTCGCCGGGTCGAGGGTCCACAGCAGGTTGGCCCGGTCACCGCCGCCCCGGGAGCGGAGGAAGACGACCCGGGAGCCGTCCGGTGCGACGGCGAACGAACGGGGCGCGCCCACGGTGTAGCGCAGGGTCCGCGCCGACTGCCGGGGGAAGGTGTCCTGAGGGTGCTCGGTGGTCATGACAGCAGAGCCTAGGGGCAGGGCGGGAGATGATCACTCGTTCGGCGCAAGGAAAGGTCACTCGACGTGATGCGACGGTCACCGATCGGGTATCTGTTGACCAACCTTTCGACGTCGCCCCGTCCCTGGGCGGCGCACTCGAGGAAGGGTGTGAGCCGCAATGGCTTTGTCCGTCTCCGCAGTGGTGCTGATGCTCGTCATCGTCTGGGTGCTGGTCCGGCGCTCAGGTCTGAAGCTCACGCACGCGATCGTCTGCGCACTGCTCGGCTTCTATCTCGCGTCCAGTTCCATCGCCCCGTCGATCCAGCAGGTGACCGCCAACGTCGCCGGCATGATCAACGGCCTGAAACTCTGAGCCGCCGGGTGGAGGCTCGGCCAGGCCCTAGGCTGCTGGGCATGACTTCCGTCTCTGCCCAGTCCTCGCGCGGCCTGCTGCTGGTGCACGCCCATCCGGACGACGAGTCGATCGGGAACGGCGCCACCATGGCGCGCTACGCGGCCGAAGGAGTGCGGGTCACCGTGGTGACCTGCACTCTCGGCGAGGGGGGCGAGGTGATCCCGCCGGAGCTGGCGCATCTGACGGCGGACCGGGAGGACACCCTCGGCGAACACCGGATCGGCGAGCTGGGCTCCGCGATGCGCGAGCTCGGCGTCGCCGACCACCGCTTCCTGGGCGGGGCCGGCCGTTACCGCGACTCCGGGATGATGGGCGTCGCGGACAACGACGTGCCGGGCTGCTTCTGGCGGGCGGACGTGGACGAGGCGGCCGGGCACCTGGTCGCGGTGGTCCGCGAGGTCCGCCCGCAGGTGCTGGTGACGTACGACGAGGACGGCGGCTACGGGCACCCGGACCACATCCAGGCGCACCGGGTGGCGATGCGCGCGTACGAGCTGGCCGCCGACCCGGCGTACCGCCCGGAGCTCGGCGGGCCGTGGCGGATCGCCAAGGTCTACTGGAACCGGATGCCGCGCTCGGTGATCGAGCGGGGCCTCGCGGAGGTGGCGGCGAAGGCGCCGTTCCCCGGGGTCGCGGCGCCGGGCGACGTGCCGGGCGTGGTGGACGACGAGCTGGTGACCACGGTGCTGGACGGCGCGGCGTACGCCGGGGCGAAGGCCCGGGCGATGGCGGCGCACGCCACCCAGGTCACCGTGGACGGCCCGTTCTTCGCGCTCAGCAACGACCTGGGCCAGCCGCTGCTGACCACCGAGTACTACCAGCTGGTCCGCGGCAAGGCCGGACCGGACCGTCCGGAGACCGACCTGTTCGCGGGGGTGGCACGGTGAAGGTCGTCAGCCGGGTGCTGGGCACCAGGGAGCAGCGCCTCAAGGAGCCGCTGCCGCCGCGCGGGGTGCGGATCGCGCTGTACGTGGCGCTGTTCCTGCTGGGCGGCCTGGTGTCGCTCTTTGGAGCCTTTGTGCAGACTCTGTGGCCCCCGGTCGGGCTGCTGCTGACCCTGGTGGCGACCGCGGCGCTGTTCTACGCCGGGCTGCGGGCGACCGGGACGAAGCTGGGCGCCGGGGTGCCGCTGGCGGGCTGGTTCGTGGTGCTGATGGTGCTTCTGGCGCCGCGCCAGGAGGGTGACCTGGTCCTGGAGGCGAGCGTGACCTCCTACCTGTACCTGTTCCTGGGGGCGGTGGCCGGGGTGGTGTGCGCGACGCTGCCGACCCGGTCCGGTTTCGGCTTCGGCGTTCCGCCGGCCGAGCCGCGACGGGCAGTCAGGGACGGCCGACCGTAGTCCCATACGGGGCGAACCGGTCATATCGGATACCGAGGTTGCCGTCCGGCCGGTTTTGCGGCCCAGTATGGTGTTGCTGCGGCGAGTCGGCCGCAGTCTCGAGAACAGCTGGCACAAAGCCGCCGCCGGCCCCCGCCGGCCCGGCCGCGAATCCGGAGCAGAGCAGCATTGAGCAGCCGCGAATCTGACAGCGCCTTCCCGCCGCCTCGTCGCAGCGGCCCCGACGCATACCCGTCGGGCACCCCGCCGTACGGCACCGGCCTGCCCGCTGGCTTCGGTGCCGAACCGGCCGCGGAGCCCGACGACGTCCCGAAGACCGAGACGACGCTGACCACCCGGGTGCGGATCAACATCCCGGGTTCCCGGCCGATCCCGCCGGTCGTGGTGCGCAGCCCGGTGAAGGACGAGAAGCCCGCCGCCGAGCCGGCCGAGCCCCAGGGGCCGCGGCACCGCGGCGGCAACGACCCGGTGCGCGGCGTGATGGACCCGACCCCGCGGACCACCACCCCGCCGAACCTCCCGCCGGAGTGGCAGGAGCCGGCGCCCGCGCCGGCCGCCTCCGAGGCGGAGTCGACCGGCGAGTGGTTCAAGCCCCGGCAGAAGGCCGGCAGCGCCGCGCAGGTGCCCGCCGGCGCCCCGGCCGGCGGCCCCGCGCCCGCCCCGGCGCCGGGCCGGCCCGCGCCGGCCGCCCAGGGCGAGCCGCGCCGCCCCGCCGCGCCCCGGCCCACCGGTGCGCCCGCCTCGCCGTTCGCCCCGGCGGCGGCCGAGGCCCCGGCCGGCAGGCCGGGCCAGGGCGGCCGCGTCGAGCGCCCGGCGGGCGACCCGTACGCGGGCTCGCCGCACCAGGACCAGCTCCGTGAGCCGTTCCACGACCCGTTCGCCGCCGCGCCGTCCCCGGCGGCCGACCCGTTCGCCGCGGGCCGTCCCGCCGCCGGCCGTCCCGCCCCGGGCCGACCCGTCGCGGGTCGTCCCACCCCGGGCGCCGACCCGTTCGCGGACGCCGACCCGTTCGCGACGACGCGCCCGGGCCTGGCCGGGGCGTCCCGTCCGGCGCCGGTCGAGGAGCCCGAGGACACCCAGATCGGCGGCTTCGACCCGATCGAGGACGAGCCCCGCCAGGGCCCCGGCATACCCGGTGGACCGAACGGCCGCCCGTTCGAGTCCGCTCCCCCGGCCGCCGGCTCCGCCGATCCGTTCGGCACCCGGCCCGCGGCCGACCCGTTCGGCGCCGGCCAATCGTTCCAGCGCCCCGCCGCCTCGCCGGCCGCCGACCCGTTCGCCTCCCGCCCGCCCGGCGGCGGCCGCTTCGCCGACGCGCCGGAGCCGGCCCAGCCGTTCCCGGGCTCGCCCCGGGCGGCCGCGCCGAAGGGCGCCGAGCCCGCCGCGGCCGAGACCCAGGCCGCCCCGGCGGCGGCCCCGGCGTCCGCCGCCCCGGCGAAGAAGAAGTCCGGAAAGGCCGGCAAGCTGGCCGGCTACGCGGTCGGCGGCCTGCTGTTCGCCGGCGCGGCCGCGTACGGCACCGGCCTGATGCTCAACCAGGCCGACATCCCCAAGGGCACCACGGTGCTCGGCACCGACATCGGCGGCGACACCCGCGACCAGGCGGTCACCGCGCTGGACGGCTCGGTGGCGAAGACCGGCCAGCAGCCGCTCAAGCTGAAGATCGGCGACAAGGCGGTGGACCTGGACCCGGCCAGCGCCGGCCTGAGCTTCGACACCACCGCGACCGTGGACGGGCTGACCAAGCACAGCTGGAACCCGGTCGAGGTGATCGGTTCGCTGGCGGGCGGCGGCAAGGCCGTGGAGCCGCAGGTGCGGATCGACAAGTCCAAGCTGAAGGCCGCGCTGGACGACCTGGCGGGCAAGTCCGGCCAGGGCCTGCAGGAGGGCTACGTCCGCTTCACCGACGCCGGCCCCGAGGTCGTGCCGGGCAAGGCCGGGCAGGCGGTGGACTCCGCCTCGGCCGTCGCCCAGGTCGAGCAGGCCTACCGCAACCGCGCCGCCGGCCGCCCGGACGGCGACGTGGCGCTGCCGCTGGCCGCCGCCCAGCCCAAGGTCGGACAGGACGCGCTGCAGGCCGCCGCGGACTCGCTCGGCAAGCAGGTGCTGGCCGGCAACATCCAGGTCTACGTCGGCACCGTCAAGAAGTTCGAGTTCGGCAAGGCCACCGCGGCCAAGGCGCTCACCCTCGCACCGGACGCCTCCGGCAAGCTGGTGCCCAAGTGGGACCTGGACAAGCTGGCCGCCGCGTACGGCACCTCCTTCGACAAGCTGAAGTTCAAGAAGGGCGGCCAGTCGGTGCCGATCACCGCGCAGGACGTGGCGGACGGCATCGCCTCGGCCTTCGAGAAGACCGGCAAGGACCGGGCGTTCCGCTTCACCGCCTGATCCCCGCTCAACCCCGTTCGCCGGGGCCGGTGTCCCTCCGGGGCGCCGGCCCCGGCGCCGTTTGGCGGATCCTCGCCAATGGCGGGGCCCGGCATCGACAACGGCCGTCGATGATCTCCAAGATGGCCCGCATGCTGCCGAGACCCCGGATCCCGCTCGCCCTGGCCGCCTCGGTGGCGGCGCTGTCCTTCGCGCTGTGCTCCTGCGCCCAACCGGACGGGGTTCCGGCGGGCGACCGGGCGGCAGCGGCGGCAGCGGCGGACGGCGGCGCGCCCCGGATGACCCAGCAGTCGCTGAACAGCCGACCGCGCGACCAGCTGCGCCGCGGCGGCACGCTGAACTGGGCGATCGACCAGTTCTCCGGGCAGTGGAACCCGCTGCACACGGACGGCTCCGAGGCCTCCACCAACGACGTGATGAAGTCGCTGCTGCCGACCTTCTGGCGCTCCGACGCCGGCGGCACCCAGACCCCCAACCCGGCCTACCTGCGCGACGTCCGCACGGAGACCCGGCAGGGCCGCCAGGTGGTCGTCTGGACGCTGAACCCGAAGGCCCACTGGTCCGACGGCAAGCCGATCACCTGGCGCGACCTGCAGGCCACCTGGCAGGCGATGAACGGCGCCGACGACGCGTACAAGCCCTCCAACACCTCCGGCTTCGACCAGGTGGAGAGCGTCACCAGGGGCGCGGACGACTTCCAGGCCGTGATGGTCTTCAAGGAGCCGTTCTCCGACTGGCAGGCGATGTTCAACAACGCCGGCAACGCCCCGCTGCTGCCCGCCGAGTACATCTCCGGGCCCGAGCAGTTCAACACCGCCTTCAAGGGCCGGATCCCGGTCACCGCGGGCCCGTTCAAGCTGGAGAGGCTCGACCCCGCGGCGCGCACCGTGACGGTGGTCGCCGACCCGGACTGGTGGGGCGACAAGCCGCTGCTGGACCGGATCGTCTTCAAGGCGATCGACACCGGCACGATGCCGGACGCCTTCGCCCGCGGCGAGGTCGACTTCTACAACAACGGCCCCAACGCGGCCGGTTACAAGAAGATCCAGGAGACCCCGGGCGCCGAGGTGCGCAAGGCCGGCGGCCCCAACCTGCGGCACATCGTGCTGAACGGCCGGAACCCGCTGCTGACCGACGCCAGGGTCCGCCAGGCGCTGTTCCGGGCGCTGGACCGGGCCGAGATCACCCGCACCGACCTGGCCGGCCTGGACTGGCCCTACGTCCCGATGAACAACCACTTCCTGGTGCCCGGCCAGCACGGCTACCAGGACAACTCGGACGGGCTGAGCCGCTTCGACCCGCAGGCCGCCGCCCAGCAGCTGGACGAGGCGGGCTGGAAGGCCGGCCCGGCCGGCGTCCGGACCCGGGACGGCAAGGAGCTGGCGCTGCGCTTCGTGGTGCCGACCGGCAACCAGGTGGCGGCCAACGAGAGCGCCCTGGTGACCCGGATGCTCGGCCAGGTCGGGGTGAAGGTGACGGTGCAGGCCGTGCCGGCCGCCGACTTCTTCGACAAGTACGTCTACAAGCACGACTTCGACCTGACCGCGTTCGCGCTGCTCGGCACGCCCTTCCCGGCGACCGGCTCGACCAGTACCTTCCAGCAGGACGCCGGCGGCAATTACGCCCAGGTGGGCAGCAAGGCCCTGGACAAGGCGATGGCGGACGCCGCCCGGGCGGACACCCCGGACGCCGCGACCGAGGCGATCAACCGCGCGGACGGCGAGGCGTGGGAGGTCGCCGGCATGGTCCCGCTGTACCAGCGGCCCGCCATCTACGGGGTCCGGAAGAACGTGGCCAATCTCGGGGCGCCGGGTTTGTCCGACTTCGTCTACGAGAACATCGGGCTGCTGAAGTAACCGTCCGGCGAAAACTCGCCAATGGCGTGAAATTGCCAGTCGGCCCGGGTAGCCCCCACTCGACCTAATTCGGATGCGTCGACCCCTCTAAATAGCGGGTGGACCCCTCGCCGCGATAGTGTCCGATTATCGGACACCCAATTACAGTGAACAATTCACTGTATTGATGGCAATTCGGGCAGCGGATCTACACGCGTCACACGACCGCCCAGCCGCGCGTCGCGTCCTGATACCGGACTTGTCGCGCTCGGGTTACGGACGTGTGAACCACGTTCGGGGCACTATGTCCGGTTTTGACCGTCTCACTGGGAGGCTGTCAAGAAGTTTCGAACTACGAAGTGGTTGATATTCCAGCACGATGAAAAAAATGGCTGGCCAGCAACTGAGAAACTCTTGACGTTCGATAAACGACTTGCAAGAGTCCGTGCATCCAACTTCTTACTCCTTGCTGCTGCACGGACCACGGTCGGGAGCTTTTGCACCATGACGACGCCACCAGGGGCCACGACAGAGGCCGACCCCGTCCTCGTCGAGCCCACGAAGGACGCGCCCGGCAACAAGCCCGGCGAGCTCCTCGGGCGCACGCCGGGCCAGATCGCCTGGAGCCGCTTCAAGCGCAACCGGACGGGCGTGATCTGCGCCTGGATCGTGATCTTCTACGTGGTGGTCGCCCTGTGCGCCCCGCTGATCTCCGCGCTGTACGGCAAGGACCCGTACACCTTCTACGGGCTCAAGGACATCTCGCTGCTGGACGAGTTCAACATGCCGGCCGGCGCCAACGGCGGCATCAGCGGTGAGTACTGGTTCGGCGTCACGCCGACCACGGGGCAGGACATCTTCACCAACGTCATCTACGGCGTGCGCACCTCGCTGGGCATCGCGGTGGTCATCGTGATCATCTCGACCCTGCTGGGCTCGGTCATCGGCATCGCCCAGGGCTACCTCGGCGGCCGCTTCGACTACCTCGTCGGCCGCTTCAGCGACCTGCTGCTGTCGATGCCCTCGCAGCTCTTCTTCATCGCGTTCACCCCGATCGTGATCAACCTCTTCGTGCCGATCAACAAGGAGACCCCGACCTACGTCCACGTCCTCGCGATGTGGGTCGTCCTCGCCCTGCTGGGCTGGATGGGTCTGGCCCGACTCCTGCGTGGCATGACGCTGAGCCTGCGCGAGCGCGAGTACGTCGAGGCCGCGAAGATCGCCGGTGCCTCCTCCCGGCGGATCATCTTCAAGGAACTGCTGCCCAACCTCTCGACCACGCTGCTGGTGCAGACCACGCTGCTGCTGCCGGCCATGGTCACCGCGGAGGCGGGCCTGTCCTTCCTCGGCGTCGGCATGGTGAGCCCGACCCCCGACCTGGGCCGGATGTTCGCCGACGCGGCGCAGTTCTACGACACCGACCTCACCTACCTGATCTTCCCGGGCCTCACGCTGACGATCTTCGTCCTCGCGTTCAACCTGCTCGGGGACGCGGTCCGGGACGCTCTCGACCCGAAGACCATCGCGTAACACCTGCACCACCTGAAGCACCCCTGCACACGTAGTACCCGCAAGACCCGCAACCCCAGTCCGGCAGACCCGGCGGCCCCCGCGGTCCGCGCTGACCAGACATCACATGTCCAGTGACAGGTAGGAATCCATGAGACTTCGCAAGGCAGCGTACGTGCCCGCGATGCTGGCCATCAGCGCCCTGGCCCTGACCGGCTGCTCCAGCGGCAGCGGCAGCAAGTCCGGTGACGGCGGCGCCAAGGGCGGCGCCAAGTCCGAGGTGCAGAACTTCGGTCTGGGCACCCTCGCCGACTCGACCGGTCCGGCCCCGGAGGTCAAGGGCTCGAAGACCGGTGGCGTCGCGCACGCCATCGAGGCTGCCGGCCTGGACCACCTGGACCCCGGTCAGATCTACGTCAACGAGTACCAGGCCGTCGCGCAGCTCTACAGCCGCTCGCTGACCGGTTACAAGATCGACCCGGCCTCCGGCAAGACCATCCTGGTCGGCGACCTCGCCACCGACACGGGCAAGGCGTCCGACGACGGCAAGACCTGGACCTGGACCCTCAAGGACAACCTGAAGTTCGAGGACGGCTCGCCGATCACCTCGAAGGACGTCAAGTACGGCATCGAGCGCCTGTACGCGTCCTACCAGGACCAGGGCCCGACCTTCATCCAGGAGTGGCTGTCCGGCGCGGACTACCGCAAGACCTACGAGGGCCCGTACGACGGCAAGGAGCTCGGTGACGACGTCATCGCCACTCCGGACGCCAAGACGATCGTCCTGCACTTCAAGGAGTCCCACAACGACGCGCCGTACGCGGCGGCGATGCCGAACATCACGGCCATCCAGAAGTCGCGGGACACCAAGGAGAAGTACGACGTCAAGCCGGACTCGATCGGCCCCTACAAGATCGAGAGCCACGAGGCCGACAAGTCCCTCAAGCTCGTCAAGAACCCGAACTGGGACCCGAAGTCGGACCCGATCCGCCACCAGTTCGTGGACTCCTGGGAGTTCGAGCTGGGCATCACCAACCCGGCGCTGACCACCCGTCTGATGGCCGGCAACGGTGACGACAAGAACGCGCTGACCCTGGTCCAGAACGCTGACGCGCCGAACATCGCCAAGATCTCGGCCGACGCGTCCTACAAGGACCGTCTGATCAGCAAGTTCCAGCCCTTCGTCGACACCTTCGACATCAACAACACCCGCGTGACGGACCCGAAGGTCCGCAAGGCCCTCGCCCTGGCCTTCCCGCGCGCCCAGGTGCAGAAGCTGCTCGGTGGCTCCGCCACCGGCGACATGGCCACCAACCTGATCAGCCCGACCGTGTCCGGCTGGAAGGACACCGACCCGCTGGGCCTCAAGGCCAAGCCGGAGGGTGACCCGGAGGCCGCCAAGGCGCTCCTGAAGGAGGCCGGCAAGGAGGGCTACCCGATCGTCCTCGCCTACGCGAACACCCCGCGTTGGCAGCCGATCTCGGCCGCCGTCCAGGAGGCCCTGAACTCGGCCGGCTTCAAGGTCGAGCGCAAGGAGCTGGACCCGACCACCTACTACTCGGTGATCGGCAAGAAGGACAACCCGTACGACCTGTACCGCACCGGTTGGGGCGCGGACTGGCCGGTCGGCGCGACCGTGATCCCGCCGACCCTGGACGGTCGCAAGATCGCTGACGGCTCGCCGAACTACACGCACTACAACAGCGACGCCACCAACGCGGAGATCGACCGCATCCTGAAGATCTCGGACGCCAAGCAGGCGAACGAGGAGTGGATGAAGCTGGCCGACAAGATCCTCGCGGACGTCCCGAAGATCCCGACCACCTACGGCAAGTTCTACCAGGTGTACGGCTCGGGCCTGGGCGGCGTGGCCTACAACGAGGTCATCGGCGCCACCGACGTGAACAGCGTCTTCGTCAAGTAAGCACCACCGGGCGCGGGAAACGCTCCCGCACCCGTCCCGGTGGGGGCCGCCGATCAGCGGCCCCCACCGGGCCCACTGCCGACCACCCACAGGCCCTGACCGGGGCCCCGACCGTGCCCGGCACTCTCCACGACGCGGCCGCCGCCGGCGCCCTCACTCGGAAGAGCCCAACCCATGCTCAGATTTCTCATCCGCCGGGTGCTCGGCGCGATTGTCATCCTCTTCCTGCTCGTCCTGCTGACGTACCTGTGCATCATGACGCTGCCGGTCGACCAGGCGATGCTCAGCTGCCCGAAGACCTGTACACCGCAGCAGCTCGAGAACCTCCGGCACAACATGGGTCTGGACAAGTCCCTTCCGGAGCAGGTCTGGCAGTACATGTCCGGGCTCGTGGTGGGCCGGGACTACGGCGACGGCTACTGCAACGCGCCGTGCCTCGGGTACTCCTACAACCGGCATGACTACGTGTGGAACGTGATCATGTCCAACTACCCGGCCACCGTCGTGCTGGCCATCGGTGGTTCGATCTGCTTCATCGTCATCGGTGTGACCCTGGGCATGCTCTCCGCCTGGAAGCAGGGCAGCCTGTTCGACAAGATCGCCAGCTCGGTCTCGCTGGTCGGCCAGTCGACCCAGATCTACTTCATCGCGCCGCTGTCCATCGGCATCTTCGTCACCCAGCTGCACTGGCTGAGCAAGCCCGAGTACGTGCCGTTCACCGAGGACCCGGCCGCGATGTTCGCCGGCATGGTGCTCCCGTGGCTGGTGCTCTCGGTCATCTTCTGGTCGAACTACACCCGCCAGGTCCGCTCGCTGATGCTCGAGCAGCTCTCCGAGGACCACATCCGGGCCGCCCGTGCCAAGGGCATGTCGGCCGGCTACGTGTGGTGGCGCTACGCGCTCCGCGGTGCGATGGCCCCGGTCATCACCATCTTCGGCATCGACCTCGGCGTGGTCTTCTCCGGCGGCATCATCACCGAGTTCTCCTTCGGCATCCACGGCCTGGGCATGCTCGCGGTGAAGTCGGTGAGCACCCAGGACACCATGCTGGAGCTCGGCGTCCTGATGTTCAGCGCCGCCGCGATCCTGTTCTGCAACATCATCGTCGACGCCGTCTACAGCCTCCTCGACCCCCGGGTGAGGATCGGATGACCACCGCAGCATCCGCCCCCGCCCCGCACCACGCTTCCGAGGAGAAGGCCGTGAGCAGCTTCCTGTCCGTCCAGGACCTGCAGGTCCGCTTCCGCACCGAGGACGGCATCGTCAAGGCCGTCAACAACCTGAGCTTCGAGCTGGAGGCCGGCAAGACGCTCGGCATCGTCGGCGAGTCGGGCTCCGGCAAGTCGGTGTCGAACCTGGCCGTCATGGGCCTGCACAACCCGCGCAACACCACCATCGAGGGCTCGATCAAGCTCGACGGCCAGGAGCTGCTCGGTCAGTCGCAGAAGGAGCTGGAGAAGCTCCGCGGCAACAAGATGGCGATGATCTTCCAGGACGCCCTGGCCGCGCTCTCCCCGTACTACACGGTGGGCCGCCAGATCGCCGAGCCCTTCATGAAGCACACCGGTGCGAACAAGAAGGAGGGCCGCGCGCGGGCCATCGAGATGCTGACCAAGGTCGGCATCCCGCAGCCCGACAAGCGCGTCGACGACTTCCCGCACCAGTTCTCCGGCGGTATGCGCCAGCGCGCCATGATCGCCATGGCGCTGGTCTGCGACCCGAAGCTGCTGATCGCCGACGAGCCGACCACCGCGCTCGACGTGACCGTGCAGGCCCAGATCGTCGACCTGCTGAAGGACCTCCAGCAGGAGATGGGCACCTCGATCATCTTCATCACCCACGACCTCGGCGTGATCCGCGAGATCGCCGACGACGTGCTGGTGATGTACGCGGGCCGGGCCGTCGAGCGCGGCACCATGCGGGAGATCCTGAAGACCCCGCAGCACCCGTACGGCTGGGGCCTGCTCAGCTCGATCCCGCGGATCAACGCCTCGGTGGACATCCCGCTGCAGCCGATCCCGGGCACCCCGCCGTCCCTGCTGAACCCGCCGAGCGGCTGCGCGTTCAACCCGCGCTGCGAGTACCGTGAGCTGGTCGTCGGCGACAAGTGCACCACCGAGCGCCCCGCGCTGGAGCTCGCCAACGGTCACCTCACGGCCTGCCACCTCACGGCCGCGCAGAAGCAGTCCATCCTCACCGAGCAGATCCTGCCCCGGCTGAGCAGCTGAGTCCGGAACTCGGTTAAGGAGCAATGAACCATGAGCGCTGAGCAGACTCTGACCGAGCCGGCCGCCTCGGCCACCGCCCCCGGCGAGACCCTGCTGGAGGTGAGCGGCCTCACCAAGCACTTCCCGGTGATGGGCGGTTTCCCGTTCCGTCGCCAGGTCGGTGCCGTCCAGGCGGTCGACGACGTCAGCTTCACCGTGGGCGCGGGCGAGAGCCTGGGCCTGGTCGGTGAGTCCGGCTGCGGCAAGTCGACCACCGGCCGTCTGGTGACCCGGCTGTACGAGCCGACCGCCGGCTCGATCAAGTACCTCGGCCAGGACATCGCGCACGCCTCCCGCAAGGAGCTGGCGCCGATCCGGTCCGAGATCCAGATGATCTTCCAGGACCCGTACTCCTCGCTGAACCCGCGCCACACCGTCGGCACGATCATCAGCGGCCCGATGGAGATCAACGACATCAACCCGCCCGGCGGCCGCGAGGCGCGGGTCAAGGAACTGCTCGAGATCGTCGGTCTCAACCCGGAGCACTTCAACCGCTTCCCGCACGAGTTCTCCGGCGGCCAGCGCCAGCGCATCGGCGTCGCCCGCGCGCTCGCGCTGAACCCGAAGCTGATCGTCGCCGACGAGCCGGTCTCCGCGCTCGACGTGTCGATCCAGGCGCAGGTCGTCAACCTGCTCCAGAAGCTCCAGCGCGAGATGGGCATCGCCTTCGTCTTCATCGCGCACGACCTGTCGATCGTCCGGCACTTCTCGCAGCGCGTCGCGGTGATGTACCTCGGCAAGATCGTCGAGATCGCCGACCGCGACTCGCTGTACAACGCGCCGCGCCACCCGTACACCCACGCGCTGCTGTCGGCCGCGCCGGACGCCGACCCGGACTCCGACGCCACCGAGCGGATCCGGCTGACCGGTGACGTCCCGTCGCCGCTCAACCCGCCGTCCGGCTGCCGCTTCCGCACCCGGTGCTGGAAGGCGCAGGACAAGTGCGCCTCGGAGGAGCCGCCGCTGATCCAGCTCGGCGGCAGCGCGGCGGGCCACCTCACGGCCTGCCACTTCCCCGAGGACGGGGTGACGGCCAAGCCGGCCAAGACCCTGGTCCCGGAGCCGCGCGACGCGGAGTGACCAGAACGAAGGGCCCCCGGTTCACCGGGGGCCCTTCGTCGTTCCCGCTACTGCTCGATCTCGCGCTCCGCCGCGCTCTACTCGATCTCGCGCTCCGCCGCGCTCTACTCGATCTCGCGCTCCGCCGCGAAGTGACACGCGGAGTCGTGCGCCGCGCGCCCGTCCAGCCACTCCCGGACGGTGAGCGCCGGCTCCTCCTGCGCGCACTTCTCCTGGGCCTTCCAGCAGCGGGTGCGGAACCGGCAGCCGGACGGCGGCTTGGCCGGCGAGGGCACGTCGCCGACCAGCACGATCCGGTCCCGCGACTCCCGCGCCGTCGGGTCCGGCACCGGTACCGCCGACAGCAGCGCCTGGGTGTACGGGTGGGTGGCGTGCTCGTAGATCTCCGCGTCGGACCCGATCTCGACCATCTTGCCGAGGTACATCACGCCGACCCGGTCGGAGATGTGCCGGACGATCGAGAGGTCGTGGGCGATGAACATGTACGACAGGTTGAACTCGCCCTGCAGCTTCTCCAGCAGGTTGATCACCTGGGCCTGCACCGAGACGTCCAGCGCGGAGACCGGCTCGTCGCAGATGATGACCTCGGGCTTGAGCGCCAGCCCCCGCGCGATGCCGATGCGCTGGCGCTGGCCGCCGGAGAACTGGTGCGGGTACCGGTTGATGTACTCCGGGTTCAGGCCCACCACGTCCAGCAGGTCCTGGACGGCCTTGCGCCGGTCGCCCTTGGGCGCCACCTCGGGGTGGATCTCGAAGGGCTCGCCGATGATGTCGCCGACCGTCATCCGCGGGTTGAGCGAGGTGTACGGGTCCTGGAACACCATCTGGATGTTGCGGCGGACGGCCTTCAGCGCCGAGCCGCTCAGCCGGGAGATCTCCTCCCCCTTGTACTTCACCGAGCCGCCGGTGGCGGGCTCCAGGTTCATCAGCACCTTGGCGAGCGTCGACTTGCCGCAGCCGGACTCGCCGACGATGCCCAGCGTCTCGCCCTGCATCAGGTCGAAGGAGACGCCGTCGACCGCCTTGACCGCGCCGACCTGCTTCTTGAACAGGATGCCCTTGGTCAGCGGGAAGTGCTTGACCAGGTCGCGCACCTCCAGGATCGGCTCTCCGCGCTCGACCTCCTTCTCGAAGGAGACCTCCTCCGGCACCAGCGCGCCGGCTGCCGACGATCCGTTAGGCGTCATGGATGGTCTCCTTCCAGAAGAAGCAGGCGCTTCCCCGTCCGGCGATCGCCGTTCCGTCGTCCTCGGTGACCTCGAACAGCTTGGGCACCTCCTGCCGGCAGATCTCCTGGGCCCGCGGGCAGCGCGGGTTGAAGGCGCAGCCCGGGGGGATCCGCAGCAGGTTGGGCGGCAGGCCCTTGATCGCGTAGAGCTCCTGGCCCTTCTGGTCCAGGCGCGGGATGGAGTCGAGCAGGCCGCGGGTGTACGGGTGGGCGGGCCGCCCGTAGAGCTCGTGGACGGGGGCGGTCTCGACGATCCGGCCGGCGTACATGACCGCGATCTTGTCCGCGACGTCGGCGACCACGCCGAGGTCGTGGGTGATCAGGATCAGGCCCATGTGGTACTCGGCCTGCAGCTCGGCGAGCAGGTCCATCACCTGGGCCTGGACGGTGACGTCCAGGGCGGTGGTGGGCTCGTCGGCGATGATCAGGTCCGGCTCCAGGGCCAGCGCCATCGCGATCATGATGCGCTGGCGCATGCCGCCGGAGAACTGGTGCGGGTAGTCGCCCACCCGGTCCGCGGCGGCCGGGATGCGGACCCGGTCCATCAGCTCGATCGCCTTGAGCTTGGCGTCCTTGCGGCTGGTGCCCCGGTGGGCGCGGTACATCTCGCCCAGCTGGTGGCCGACGGTGAGGACCGGGTTGAGCGAGGAGAGCGCGTCCTGGAAGATCATCGCGATCTTCTGGCCGCGGATCCTGCGCCGCTCCTCCCGGCCCATGGTCAGCATGTCCTTGCCGCGGAAGAGGAGCTCCCCCTTGGGGATCCGGGCCGGCGGCATGTCCAGGATGCCCATGATCGCCTGCGCGGTGACGGACTTGCCGGAGCCCGACTCGCCGAGCACCGCGAGGGTCTCGCCCGCGCTGACGTCGTAGTTCACGCCGTTGACGGCCCTGACGACGCCGTCCCGGGTCTTGAACTCCACGTGCAGGTCCCGGACGTCCAGCAGCGGCCCGGAGTAGGGCTCCTCCCGTACCGGCTCGGTGCGGTCGACAGCGGTGGTCACGGTGCGTCTCCCTCGCTCAGCGCAGCTTCGGGTCGAGGGCGTCGCGGACCGCGTCGCCCAGCATGATGAAGGCCAGCACGGTGATGGACAGCGCGGCGGCCGGGAAGAACAGCACGAACGGCGCCTGCCGGATGAACTTCTGGGCGGAGGAGATGTCCACGCCCCAGGAGATCGTCGGGTCCTGCAGGCCGATGCCGAGGAAGCTCAGCGTCGCCTCGGCGGTGATGTAGCCGCCGAGCGCGATGGTGGCGACCACGATCACCGGGGCCAGCGCGTTCGGCAGGATGTGCTTGAACATCAGGCGCCCGGTGCCGGCGCCGAGCGCCTTTCCGGCCACCACGTAGTCGGCCTGCTTGATCGTCAGCACCGAGCCGCGCATCACGCGGGCCAGCTGGGTCCAGCCGAGGAAGGCCAGCGCGACCACCACGGACCAGACGTTGCGGACGGCGAAGGCGTTCAGCAGGACGAGCGCGCCGAGCAGCAGCGGGATACCGAAGAAGATGTCGATGATCCGGGAGATCACCGCGTCGGTCCAGCCGCCGAAGTAGCCGGCGATCATGCCGGCCAGGCCGCCGGTGATGGTCACCGCGAGGGTGACGCAGATGCCGACGGTGATCGAGGCGCGGGCGCCGTAGATCACCCGGGCGTAGACCGAGCGGCCCTGGCCGTCGTAGCCGAACCAGCCGGCCCCGAAGAAGTCGGTCCAGTCGGGCTTCTTCAGGAAGTCGTTCTGCAGGTCGGCCTGGCGCGGGTCGGCGTCGGTGAACAGGCCCGGCCAGATCGCCATCAGCAGCAGCAGGACGATCAGCAGCGCCGAGACGATGAAGATCGGCCGCCCGCGCAGGTCGCGCCAGGCGTGGCCCCAGAGGCTGCGGGCCGCCTCGCGCTTCTGCGGATCCGGTTCGATCAACGTGTCCTGCTCGACCGCCAGCCCTTGCTGGCCCACGTAGTCCAGGTGGTCGCTGTCGGTCGGCTGGATGTGCCGCAGCGGGTCGTGGTCGTCCGGGAGGTCTTTGCTAGGCATAGCGGATCCTCGGGTCCAGGATGGCGTAGAGCAGGTCCACCACGAGGCTGGCCACCAGGTAGACGATCACCAGGACGGTGACGATGCCCACCACGGTCGGGCCTTCCTTGGTCCGGATCGCCTTGTAGAGGATGTTGCCGACGCCCGCGATGTTGAAGATGCCCTCGGTGACGATCGCGCCGCCCATCAGGGCGCCGAGGTCGGTGCCGAGGAAGGTCACCACCGGGATCAGCGAGTTGCGCAGCAGGTGCCGGCTGATGATGGTCCGCCGCGGCAGGCCCTTGGCGATGGCGGTGCGCATGTAGTCGGCGCGCAGGTTCTCGCCGATCGAGGTGCGGGTGAGTCGGGCGACGTACGCCAGTGACAGTGATGCCAGGACCGCGCCCGGCAGGATCAACTGGGTGATGTCCGTGGAGTCCTGGACGGTCGGTGTGACCCAGCCCAGATTGGTCGCGAAGATCGTCTGGGCGATGTAGCCGAGCACGAAGACCGGGATCGAGATCACCACCAGGGTGACCAGCAGCACGCCGGTGTCGGCGAACGAGCCGCGCTTGAGGCCGGCCAGCAGGCCGAGCGGCAGACCGATGAAGATCTCGAAGAAGAAGGCGACGAAGGCGAGCCGGATGGTGACCGGGAACGCGTCCGCCATGATCTCCGAGACCGGGCGTCCGGTGAAGCTGGTGCCGAAGTCCAGCTGGAAGACGTTGCCCATGTAGATGAAGTACTGCTTCCACCAGGGCTCGTCGAGGTGGTACTTGTGCCGCAGGGCGGCGACCTGGGCCGGGTCGGCGGCCTTGTCGCCGAACATCGCCGCGATCGGGTCGCCCGGCAGCATGTACACCATCATGAAGATCAGGAACGTGGCACCGAAGAAGACCGGGATCATCTGCAGGACACGCCGAATGACGTAGTGGCCCATCGAACCTCCTTCCGAAGGGGTGACTCAGTGCCGGAGCCCCGCCCTCCGTGCGGGGAGGACGGGGCCGGCGTCGGGTGGCGTCAGCCCTTGACCTCGACCTGGGTCCAGGCCGGGTTGCCGAAGGAGTCGAACTTCACGTTCTGCACCTTGGTGGAGTAGCCGGAGTTGGTCCGGTAGTACCAGAGCGGGATCGCCGGGAAGTCCTGCGCCAGCACCGCCTCGGCCTTCTGGTAGCCGGTGGCCGAGTCCTGCACGGACGCCGCCTGGTCGGCCTGGTTGGCCAGCTGGTCGAACTGGGCGCTGGAGTAGCCGAAGTCGTTGGAGGCCGCGCCGGTCTTGTAGACGTCGGCCAGGAAGTTGGCGTTCAGCGGGTAGTCCTGCACCCAGCCGGTGCGGAACATGCCGTTGATGGTGTGGCCGGTGATCGCCGCACGGGCGGTCTTGAAGTCGGTCTTCGGGTCGCCGACGCAGTCGACGCCGGTGGCCTGGCGGATCGAGTTGCAGACCGCGTCGACCCACTCCTTGTGGCCGCCGTCCGCGTTGTAGGTGATCTTGATGGAGTTGCCGGGCACGCCGCCGCCCTCGGTGATCAGCTGCTTGGCCTTGTCGGCGTTGAAGGTGCAGAAGTCGCCGCAGGTGCCGGCCTTGTAGCCGTCCACGCCCTCGGCCGTCCACGCGCTGGCGGGCGAGCGGGAGCCCTGCAGCACCGTCTTGGTGATGGTGGGGCGGTCGATCGCCATCGACAGGCCCTGCCGGACCTTGGCGGTGTTCGCGCCCTGCCACTCGGGCTGGTAGAGCGTGAAGCCGATGTTCTGGATGGCGCCCTGCGGGGAGTCGATCGCCCGGTCGCCGAGGTCGCTCTTGTAGTTGGCCAGCGCCGACGGCGGCACCTGGTCCATCACGTCCAGGTTGTTGGACTGCAGGTCCGCGTAGGCGGCCTCGGCGGTGGTGTACATCTTGAAGACGACGCCGCCGTTCTTCGGCTTGTCCACGCCCTGGTAGTTCGCGAAGGTCTTGGTGACCACCTGCGAGTTGTGGTCCCAGCTCACGAACTGGTAGGGCCCGTTGCCGACCGGCTTCTGGCCGTAGCCGTCGGGGTCCTTGAAGAAGCCCTCGGGCAGCGGCGAGAACGCGATGTACCCGAGCTTCATCGGGAAGTACGCGACCTTGCTGGTCAGCTTGATGGTGAAGTGGGTGTCGTCGGTCACCGTCAGGCCGGACATGGTGTCCTTGGTGGGGGCGGCGCCGGCGCCGGACGGGTGGACGTCGTTGTAGCCCTCGATGTCGGAGAACCAGGAGCTGTTGATCTGGTTGTTCTTGGTGTTGGCCGCCCAGTTCCAGGCGTCCACGAAGCTCTTCGAGGTGACCGGGGTGCCGTCGTGGAAGGTCCAGCCCGACTTCAGCGTGACGTTGAAGGTCTGCGCGTCGCTGGACGCGATGTTGTCCGCGACCTGGTTGCGCATCTCGCCGTTGCTCGGGTCGTAGTCGATCAGGCCCTTGAAGAGGTTCTGGATGATGCGTCCACCGCCGACCTCGTTGGCGTTGGCCGGCTGGAGGGGGTTCTGCGGCTCGCTGGACTGGTAGCTGAAGGTCGCGCTGGAGTTGGAGGAACCGCCTCCGCCGCTGCTGCTGCTGCACCCGGTGGCCACCAGGGCCACGGATGTCGCACCGACAACGGCCCAGCGCATTCGGGCTGCAGGCATGGATGTCCTCCTCGAGGGTGTATGAGACGCATCTCACCCCATGAGAAGGGCACCGTTGCGGTGGCGCGACTTCGGCTCCGCCGGATGGGTGCACAAAACTCCCCGGACCCGCCGAGCGGGTCCGGGGAGTTCCGGTGACTGCGGGTCAGGCCGCGGCGGCCTCGGTCGCACGCACCTCCGCGAAGTGGCAGGCCGACTGGTGCTTGGCCGGGCCGCTCAGCACCTCGGGCACCGCCAGCAGCGGGATCTCGGTGGAGCAGCGCTCCTCCGCCTTCCAGCAGCGGGTGCGGAAGCGGCAGCCGGACGGCGGGTTGGCCGGCGAGGGGATGTCGCCGGAGAGGATGATCCGCTCGCGGCCCTCGCGCCCGGTTGGGTCCGGCACCGGCACGGCGGAGAGCAGTGCCTGGGTGTAGGGGTGGGTGGCGTGCTCGTAGATCTCCTCGTCCGAGCCGATCTCGACCATCTTGCCGAGGTACATCACGCCGACCCGGTCGGAGATGTGCCGGACGATCGAGAGGTCGTGGGCGATGAACATGTAAGAGAGCTCGAAGTCCTTCTGCAGCGTCTCCAGCAGGTTGATCACCTGGGCCTGCACCGAGACGTCCAGTGCGGAGACCGGCTCGTCGCAGATGATGACCTCGGGCTTGAGGGCCAGGCCGCGGGCGATGCCGATGCGCTGGCGCTGGCCGCCGGAGAACTGGTGCGGGTACCGGTTGATGTACTCCGGGTTCAGACCGACCACGTCGAGCAGGTCCTGGACGGCCTTGCGGCGGTCGCCCTTGGGGGCCACCTCGGGGTGGATCTCGAAGGGCTCGCCGATGATGTCGCCGACCGTCATCCGCGGGTTGAGCGAGGTGTACGGGTCCTGGAACACCATCTGGATGTTGCGGCGGACGGCCTTCAGCGCCGAGCCGGACAGGCGCGAGATGTCCTCGCCCTTGTACAGCACCTGGCCGGAAGTCGCGCGCTCCAGGTTCATCAGGACCTTGGCGAGCGTCGACTTGCCGCAGCCGGACTCGCCGACGATGCCCAGCGTCTCGCCCTTGTGCAGGGCGAAGGAGATGCCGTCGACCGCCTTGACCGCGCCGACCTGCTTCTTGAAGAGGACGCCCTGGTTGAGCGGGTAGTGCTTGACCAGGTCCTTGACCTCCAGGATGGGCTCAGCCATGGAGGGTCTCCTTCCAGAGGTGGCAGGCGCTCTTGCGGCCGGCGAGCTCGGCGCCGTCCTTGTCCGTCACCTGGTGCAGCGCGGGGATCTCGGTGCGGCAGAGGTCGGTGGCGACGTCGCAGCGCGGGTTGAAGGCGCAGCCGGCCGGGACCTTGTACAGGTTCGGGGGCAGGCCCTTGATCGCGTAGAGCTCCTCGCCCTTCTGGTCCAGGCGCGGGATCGACCGGAGCAGGCCCTTGGTGTAGGGGTGGGCGGGGTTCGCGTAGAGCTCGTGGACGGGGGCGGTCTCGACGATCCGGCCGGCGTACATGACCGCGATCTTGTCCGCGACGTCGGCGACCACGCCGAGGTCGTGGGTGATCAGGATCAGGCCCATGTGGTACTCGGCCTGCAGCTCGGCCAGCAGGTCCATCACCTGGGCCTGGACGGTGACGTCCAGCGCGGTGGTGGGCTCGTCGGCGATGATCAGGTCCGGCTCCAGGGCCAGCGCCATCGCGATCATGATGCGCTGGCGCATGCCGCCGGAGAACTGGTGCGGGTAGTCGCCCACCCGCTCCTTGGCGGCCGGGATGCGGACCCGGTCCATCAGCTCGATCGCCTTGGCCTTGGCCTCCTTCTTGGAGGCGCCCTCGTGCACCCGGAACATCTCGCCGAGCTGGTAGCCCACCGAGAGGACGGGGTTGAGCGAGGAGAGCGCGTCCTGGAAGATCATCGCGATCTTGCGGCCGCGGATCTTCCGGCGCTCCTCGCCCGACATCTTCAGCATGTCCTGGCCGCGGTACAGGATCTCGCCCGCGGTGACCCGGCCGGGCGGCATGTCCAGGATGCCCATGATGGTCTGGGCGGTGACGGACTTGCCGGAGCCCGACTCGCCGAGCACGGCGAGGGTCTCGCCGGCGGCGACCGAGTAGTTCACGCCGTTGACGGCCTTGGCGACGCCGTCGCGGGTCTTGAACTCCACGTGCAGGTCGCGGACCTCGAGCAGCGGGGTGCCCGGGGTGAGCTTGTCCTTGGCAGCCAGGGGCTTCTCAAGTGCGGTGGTCATGATGTGCGTCCGCCTCTCTCAGCGCAGCTTCGGGTCGAGGGCGTCGCGCACCGCGTCACCGAGCATGATGAACGCCAGCACCGTGATGCTGAGCATGCCGGCCGGGAAGAACAGCGCGAACGGCGCGGTCCGGATCACCTTCTGGGCCGAGTTGATGTCGATGCCCCAGGAGATGGTCGGGTCCTGCAGGCCGATGCCGAGGAAGCTCAGCGTGGCCTCGGTGGCGATGTAGCCGCCGAGGGCGATGGTGGCGACCACGATCACCGGGGCGATGGCGTTCGGCAGGATGTGCTTGAACATGATCCGCGCGGTGCCGGCGCCGAGCGCCTTGGCGGCGGTCACGTAGTCGGCCTGCTTCACGGTGATCACCGAGCCGCGCATCACGCGGGTCATCTGGGTCCAGCCGAGGGCGACCAGGGCGAAGACCACCGACCAGACGGTGCGCACCGAGAAGGCGTTCAGGATGACCAGCGCGCCGAGCAGCAGCGGGATGCCGAAGAAGATGTCGGTGACCCGGGAGACGATCGTGTCGACCCAGCCGCCGAAGTAGCCGGCGAGCATGCCGGCCAGGCCGCCGAGGACGGTGACACCGGCGGTGACGCAGATGCCGACCACGACCGAGGCGCGGGCGCCGTAGATCATGCGGGCGTAGATGGAGCGGCCCTGGCCGTCGTAGCCGAACCAGTCCGGCTGGAAGAGGTGCAGGTAGTTCGGCTTGGCCAGGTAGTGCGCCCGGAGGTCGCCGGCGCGCGGGTCGACCGAGGTGAACAGGCTCGGGGCGATCGCGAAGGCGATCAGCAGCACGATCAGCGCGGCGGAGATGATGAAGATCGGCCGCTTGCGCAGGTCGTGCCAGGCGTCCAGGCCCAGGCTGCGGGCCTTCTCCGGCTTCGGCTCGGCCGGCTCGCCCGCACGCTGCGCGGGGATCTCCGGGTTCTTGGCGAGCAGGTCAGGCATACCGGATCCTCGGGTCCAGGACCGCGTAGAGCAGGTCGACGAGCAGGCTGGCGGCGAGGTACACGAGCACCAGGACGACGACGAAGCCGGAGACGGTCGCGCCCTCCTTGAGGTTGATCGCGTGGTACAGCTCGAAGCCGACGCCCTTGACGTTGAAGATGCCCTCGGTGACGATCGCGCCGCCCATCAGGGCGCCGAGGTCGGTGCCGAGGAAGGTGACCACCGGGATCATCGAGTTGCGCAGCAGGTGCGTGCCGATCACCTTGCGCTTGGGCAGGCCCTTGGCGACCGCGGTGCGCATGTAGTCGGACTTGATGTTCTCGACGATCGAGGTCCGGGTGAGCCGGGCGACGTACGCGAGGGAGAGCGAGCCGAGCACGATGGCGGGGAGGATCAACTGCCCCAGGTTCATCGAGTCCTGGACCGTCGGGGTGATCCACTTCAGCTGGATCGCGAAGACGTTCTGGTAGATGAAGCCGAGCACCGGGACCGGGATCGAGATCAGCAGCAGGGTCAGCACCAGCGAGCCCTTGTCGAAGGCCTTGCCGCGGCGGAGCCCCGCGAACAGGCCGATCGCCACGCCGATCAGCAGCTCGATGCCGAACGCGAGGAGCGCCAGGCGGATCGTCACCGGCATGGCGGCGGAGATCTTGTCGATCACCTTGCGGCCGTCCATCGCGGTGCCGAAGTCACCGGTGAACAGCTTGCCCATGTAGTCGGCGTACTGCTGGATCAGGGGCTGGTCGAGTCCCCGGGCGTGCTTGAAGGCGGCGAGCTGGGCCGGGTCGGCGGCCTTGTCGCCCCACATCGCGGCTGCCGGGTCGCCGGGCAGCACGTTCACCATGAAGAAGATCAGGGTGACCGTGCCCAGGAAGACCGGGATCATTTGGAGCAGTCGCCTCGCGACAAAACGCCCCATCGTGCCTCCAATTCGCTGCTCTGACGGGCCGTCGTCCCGGTGTCAGAGGTGTCGTCGCGCGACAAGGCCGGCGCCGGCCCGCCCTTGTGGGGCGGGCGCGGGCACCGGCCGTGTCGTTCCAGGCCGTTGTGGTGCCGACCTGGTTACTTCTGCTTGACCTCGATCTGCGTGAAGACCGGGTCGCCGAAGGAGTCGAACTTCACGTTCTGGACGTTCTTCGAGTAGCCCGAAGTCGTCTTGTAGTACCAGAGCGGGATGGCCGGCATGTCCTTGGCCAGCTGGGCCTCGGCCTGCTGGTACAGCTCGGCGGTCTTCTCCACGGAGGTGGACTTGTCGGCCTCGGCGGCGAACTTGTCGAACTCGGGCGAGGAGTAGCCGGCGTCGTTGGCCGCGGCACCGGTGCCGTAGACGTCACGCAGGAAGTTCGCGTTCAGCGGGTAGTCCTGCACCCAGCCGGTCCGCATCATGCTCTGGACCTGCTTCTTCTTGATCAGGTCGCGCGAGGTCTTGAAGTCCGGCTTCGGGTCGCCGATGCACTCCACGCCGGTGGCCTGGCGGATGGAGTTGCAGACCGCGTCCACCCACTCCTTGTGGCCGCCGTCGGAGTTGTAGACGATGGTGATCTTGTTGCCCGGGACGCCGCCGCCCTCGGTCACCAGCTGCTTGGCCTTGGCCGGGTCGTACTTGCAGGCGTCGCCACAGGAGTTCTCCTTGTAGCCCATGACGCCCGGGGCGACCCAGCTGGTGGCCGGCTGGCGCGAGCCGTTCAGCACGGTCTTGGTGATGGTGTCGCGGTCGATCGCCATCGACAGGCCCTGGCGGACCTTCGCCTTGTCGACCGGCTTCCAGCCGTCCTGGTACATCGCGAACGAGATGTTCTGGATGGCGCCCTGGGCCTGGTCGACGGCGCGGTCGCCCAGGTCGTTCTTGTACGAGGCGAGGTCGGCCGGGTCGACCTGGTCCAGCACGTCCAGGTTGTCGGAGACCAGGTCCTTGTACGCGGCCTCGGCCTGCGTGTAGTTCTTGAAGACGATGCCGCCGTTCTTCGGCTTGTCGACGCCCGCGTACTTGTCGAAGGCGGCGACGGTGATCGCCTTGTTGTGCTCCCACGAGACGAACTTGTAGGGGCCGTTGCCCACCGGCGACTGGCCGAACTTGGCCGGGTCGGCGTAGAACGCCTTCGGCAGCGGCGAGAAGGCCGTGTAGCCGAGCTTGTACTCGAAGTACGAGACCGGGCCGGTCAGCTTGATGGTGAAGTGGGTGTCGTCCACGACCTTGAGACCGGACATGGTCTCGGCGGTCGGGTCGCCCTTCTCCGGGTGGACCGCCTCGTAGCCCTCGATGTCCGAGAACCAGTCCGAGTTGATCTGGTTGTTCTTGACGTTGGCCGACCAGTTCCACGCGTCCACGAAGGAGGCGGCGGTGACCGGGGTGCCGTCGTGGAAGGTCCAGCCGGACTTCAGAGTGACGGTGTAGTTCTGCGCGTCGGTGGTCTCGATCTTCTCGGCGACCTGGTTGCGCAGCTTGCCGTCCGTGGGGTCGTAGTCCACCAGGCCCTTGAACAGGGACTTGATGACGCGACCGCCACCGACCTCCATGGCGTTGGCCGGCTGGAGCGGGTTCTGCGGCTCGCTGCTCTGGTAGCTGAGCGTCCCCGCAGCGTTGACCGGACCACCCGCGTCGGTGGAACCGGCGCTGCTGCCGCAGGCGGTAGCGGCGAGGGCGACCGCAGCTGCTGCGACGACCCACTTGACCTGGCTGGCACCGCGCATCGGTGTGCCTCCTGAATCCGTGTTACACACTCGCGGCCTGGCGCGCACCCCTGCGCATGAGCCTTGACCCGAGCTCGACTGATCCCACTATCAGTCACGTACGGATACGAAGGTGACCACTACCGATCTCAATTTGGTCACATGAACGGCCGATGAATCCCAAGAATCGGACATAAGAGACATACGCAGACACCCCCAAAACGGACAGTTGTCACACATGACGGACGGTAGTGTCCGGAAAACGAACAGCGGGCCATCGGCGACACATCACGCAACGTCACGGAAAACCGAACGGCCGGCGTCCCGGAGGACGCCGGCCGTTCGGGCCGTCAGGGGGCTGGTCAGCCCTTCTTGGCGCGGGACGCGGTACGGCCGCGGTCCTTGGCGTCCAGGACGACCTTGCGGATGCGCACGGTCTCCGGGGTCACCTCGATGCACTCGTCCTCGCGGCAGAACTCCAGCGACTGCTCCAGCGAGAGCTTGCGCGGCGGGACGATCGACTCGGCCACATCGGCGTTCGACGAACGCATGTTGGTGAGCTTCTTCTCCTTGGTGATGTTCACGTCCATGTCGTCGGAGCGCGAGTTCTCGCCGACGATCATGCCCTCGTACACCTCGGTGCCGGGGTCGGTGAACAGCACGCCGCGCTCCTGCAGGTTGGTCATCGCGAAGGCGGTGACCACACCGGCGCGGTCGGCGACCAGCGAGCCGTTGTTACGGGTCGTCAGGTTGCCGAACCACGGCTCGTAGCCCTCGTGGATCGAGTGCGCGATGCCGGTGCCGCGGGTGTTGGTGAGGAACTCCGTCCGGAATCCGATCAGACCGCGGGACGGCACGACGAACTCCATGCGCACCCAGCCGGAGCCGTGGTTCGACATGTTGTCCATCCGGCCCTTGCGGATGCCCATGAGCTGGGTGACGGCACCCATGTGCTCCTCGGGCACGTCCACGGTCAGGCGCTCGACCGGCTCGTGGGTCTTGCCGTTGACCTCGCGGGTGACCACCTGCGGCTTGCCGACGGTCAGCTCGAAGCCCTCGCGGCGCATGGTCTCGATCAGGATGGCCAGCGCCAGCTCACCGCGGCCCTGCACCTCCCAGGCGTCGGGACGCTCGGTGTCCAGCACGCGCAGCGAGACGTTACCGATCAGCTCGCGGTCCAGGCGGTCCTTCACCTGGCGGGCGGTGACCTTGCGGTCCACCTTGCCGGCGGACTTGGCGTCCGCGCCCTTGCCGGAGCCGCCCTTGCCGACCAGCGGCGAGGTGTTGGTGCCGATGGTCATCGAGATGGCCGGCTCGTCCACCGTGATCAGCGGCAGCGCGATCGGGTTCTCGGTGTCGGCCAGGGTCTCGCCGATCATGATGTCGCCGATGCCGGCGACCGCGCAGATGTCACCCGGGCCCGCCACCTCGGCCGGCTTGCGGGTGAGCGCCTCGGTCATCAGCAGCTCGGAGATGCGCACGTTCTGGATCGAGCCGTCGCGCTTGATCCACGCCACGGTCTGGCCCTTGCGCAGCTCGCCCTGCTCGACGCGGAGCAGCGCGATGCGGCCGAGGAAGTTGTCGGCGTCCAGGTTGGTGACGTGGGCCTGCAGCGGGGCGGCCTCGTCGTAGACCGGGGCCGGGACGTGCTCCAGGATGGTGGAGAAGAACGGCTCCAGGCTGTCGGAGTCGGCCGGGACCGTGCCGTTCTCCGGCTTGGTCAGCGAGGCGACGCCGTCACGGGCACAGGCGAAGACGATCGGGAACTCGATCTGGTCCTCGTCCGCGTCCAGGTCCAGGAACAGGTCGTAGGTCTCGTTGATGACCTCGTCGATCCGGGCGTCCGGACGGTCGGTCTTGTTGATGCACAGGATGACGGGCAGGCGGGCCGTGAGCGCCTTGCGCAGCACGAAGCGGGTCTGCGGCAGCGGGCCCTCGGAGGCGTCCACCAGCAGCACGACCGCGTCCACCATCGACAGACCGCGCTCGACCTCGCCACCGAAGTCGGCGTGGCCCGGGGTGTCGATGATGTTGATGGTGATCGGCTTGCCGCCGTCCTTGGGGTGGTACTTGACCGCGGTGTTCTTCGCGAGAATGGTGATGCCCTTCTCGCGCTCCAGGTCGTTGGAGTCCATCATGCGGTCGTCCAGCTGCTGGTGGGCGGCGAAGGCGCCGGCCTGCTTCAGCATGGCGTCGACCAGCGTGGTCTTGCCGTGGTCGACGTGGGCGACGATGGCGACGTTACGAATGTCGTTGCGCGTGGGCATGCGGCGCTGATTCTCCCGGAATCGTGGGTCACGGTGCCCGGCCACGTAATCGTTACCACCGGTCCACCCGCCGGGCAGGACATGCCACGGCTTCCTCCTATCGTACGGGGAACCCCCCAACGGAGCCGAAACGGGCAGGCCCGGCGAGGCCGAGATCACAACTGCGTCACAGGTCTTCTGCCCGGAGACGGTGATCCACCAGCCTGTTCCGATGAGCTCCTCCCCCAAGCCCGCCGGTGACCGCGGCCGGCAGATCCTCCTGAAGGTCGGCCTCCTCCTCGCCCTCGGCGTCGTCGTCCGCAACGCCGTCGCCGGCGATTCGGGCGCGCTCGTGGCCGGGCTCGCCGGCGGTCTGGGCGCGCTGCTCTCGCTCCAGCTGTCGATGGTCTGGGTGCTGGTCGGCGGTCGGTTCTCCGGCTTCGCGGTCACCGCGGTGGAGTTCGGCTACGGCCGGCGGCTGCTCTCCACCCGGATCGGCGGGGTGCCGGTCGGCGTCCGGCGGCTGCCCTTCCCCTTCATGTCGGTGGTCTGGGCGCCGATCCGCCGCCCCGGGCTGCGATGGCGGCTGGTGGTCTCCGCGCTGCTGCAGCTGGCCGTGCAGATCGGGACCGGGCTGTGGCTGCTGGACTCCGCCCCCGCCTGGGCCTTCCCGGGGGCCGTGGCGTTCCTGGTGTTCGCGGTGGTCATGCTGGCGACCTTCTCCCTGCCGCTGACCATCGGCTGGGTGCTCTTCCGGATGCCCTTCCTGCCCGCCGAGGCCCTCGCCACGTACGCGCTGCGCCCCGGCGAGGAGCACGCGGCGCGCGCCCTGCGGGACGGCCGGATCGAGGACGCCCGGGCCGCGCTGGAGCGGGTCGCGGACGACGGCGCGCCCGGCTTCCAGAGCCACCTGGTGCACGCCGGCGTCGACCTGGCCGAGGGCCGGTACACCGAGGCCGCCGTCGAGGTGAACCGGGCGCTGGAGGCCAAGCCCCACCCGCGGTACGCGGCCATTGCCGTCGGCCTGCGCACCGCCTCGCTGGTCGGCGCCGCCGAGACCGGGACGCTGCCGGTCACCCAGGCCGTGCCGTGGCTCGGCCAGACCGTCGAGCTGCTGCGCACCTGGAACCCGATGCTGCTGCGGAGCCTGGCCGCCACCGCCGACCTGGCACTGCTGGAGAACCGCCGGGAGGAGGCCCTGAAGCTGGCCGGGAAGGCGGCCGTGCGCACCGTGGACCGGTTCTGGGAGGCCCACGCCGCCTGCAGCCACGCCGCCGCGCTGGCCTCCGTCGGCCGGCCCGAGCAGGCCCGGGCGGAGCTGGACCGGGCCCGCCGGGCGATGCCCGGCCTCGCCCGGATCGCCCTGGTCGAGCGGCGGATCGAGCTGAACGTGATCGAGGTCGACGGCCCGGTGGTGGGCGCGGGCTCGGCTACTTCTTGAAGCCGACGTCCTGGTAGCGCGGGGTGCTGAAGCCGTACGCGCCGGCGCCGGCCACGGTGCTGCGGACGGCGACCAGGTCGGGCCGCTGGTAGAGCGGCACCGAGTGGGCCAGCTGCCAGATCCGGGCGTCCGCCTCCTGCAGCAGGGTGCGCTGGACGGCCGGGTCGAGTTCGGCCGCGGCGCGGGCCAGCAGCTGGTCGAGTTCGGCGCTGCCGGTGCCCGCGTAGTTCAGCCCGGCGACCGGGTGGCCGTCCGGGCCGGGCCGCGGCTTGGTGTACAGCGCCCGCTCGTCGGCGGCCGGGTAGCCGGTCGCCGGCCAGGAGAACAGGGCCAGGTCGAAGTCGCCGGTCGCCAGGTGGTCCTTGACGAAGACGTCCGGCGCGACCGGCTGCGGGCGGACCGTGATGCCGGCGCCGGACAGCTCGGCGGCCAGCGTGTCGGCGGTCCGGCGGGCGGTGGCGGAGCCGTCCGGGAGCAGCAGGGTGAGGACCAGGTCCTTGCCGTCCTTGCTGCGGACGGAGGCGCCGCCGCTCTTCCAGCCGGCCTGGTCGAGCAGCTGGGCGGCGGGCTCGGAGCCGGCCGCGGCGCTGTTGTCGCGGTAGCCGACCTGCCCGTTCATCAGCAGGTGGTTGCCGAGCGGGACGGCCCGCACCCCGAGCGGGGAGAGCGCGGCGTCGGCGACCTGCCCGCGGTCCACGGCGCGGACCACCGCGCGACGCACCGTCTGGTCGGCGAGCGGGCCGCGGGCCGAGTTCAGCGTCAGCTGGGTGAACCCGGCGGCCGCCGCCCGGTGCAGGGTGAGGCCGGGCAGCGCCTCGGCGCGCTTGAGCGCCTGGGCGGACGCCTGGGCGACCGCGGCGGCGTCCGGCGGCGGGGCGGTCCTGGCGGTGCCGGGCGGGGTGGCCCGGTCGATGGCGTCGGTCAGCGCGGCGACGTCGAGCTTCCCCTGGTCGAGGGCGTCGAGCCGGTCGGCGGCCGGGACGGCGAGGAAGTCGATCTGCTCCGCCTTCGCCGCGGCGCCCCACCACTTCGGGTTGCGGACCACGGTCGCCCGGCCCGCCGCGGCGTCGGCCGCCTGCAGGGTGAACGGACCGGCCGAGGGCACCGCGGTCAGCGGACGGTTGAACGCCTCGGGGGTGGCCGTCGCGGCCGCCGGGTAGAGCGGGCTGAACAGCCCCTTCCAGGACGCGTACGGCTGCTTGAAGACCACCCGGACCTCGCGCGGGTCGCTGCCCTGGGCCACCGACTCGATGGCGCCGTAGCCCGCCGGGAGGTCGGCGACGTACGCCGGGTCGGCGCCCGCCAGCGCCTTCCACTGCGCGGTGAAGTCGGCGGCGCCGATCGGGGTGCCGTCGCTCCACGCCGCCCTCGGGTTGAGCCGGTAGGTGACGGTCTGCGGGTTCTGCCCGGGCGGGGTGGACTCGGCGGAGGCGAGGTAGTCCGGGTCGGGGACGGCCCGGGCGCCGGCGTCCAGCCGGAACAGGGTCGGCAGCACGGCGCGGGCCACCAGGCCGGAGTCCTCGGTCGCCCCGGGCTGGAAGACGTTCAGGGTGGCGGGGACGGCGTCCACCGCCCAGCGCAGGGTGCCGCCTTCCCGGACCTCGGACCGGTCGACCGCCGGGACGTCACCGGCCGAGGCGGGCGCGGCGTCGTCCGAGCAGGCGGCCAGCGAACCGGCCAGCAGCAGGGCGACCGCGGGGGCGAGGTACTGGTGGGCGCGCAATCGAGGCCTCCGTCCGGTGGACCAGAGGACCACTGAACGGCACGACGGCAGGACGGGCGCAGGGACACGACGGGGCCCGGCGAGGATGCACCCGCACGGCTGAACCGGTCCTGCCTAAAGTGCCAGTTCGAACCAGACGATCTTGCCCTTGGGGGTGCGGCGGCTGCCCCAGCGTTCGGCGAGCAGGCTGACCAGCTGGAGGCCGCGGCCGCCCTCGTCGGTCTCCTGGGCGCGGCGCTGGCGGGGCTGGGCGTAGCCGTCGTCCCAGACCTCGCAGACCATCGTCCGGTCGCGCAGCAGCCGCAGCCGGATCTCCCCGCGCCCGTGCCGCAGCGCGTTGGTGACCAGCTCGCTGACCAGCAGCTCGGAGGTGTCGACCAGCTCGTCCAGGCCGCGTTCCAGCAGCCACCCGCAGGCGGCCTCGCGGGCCTTGGCGACCGAGGTCGGCTCCGGCGGCAGCTTCCAGTCGCCGACCGAGCCGGACGGCATCGCCTGGACCTTGGCCATCAGCAGGGCGATGTCGTCCTCGCCGTGGTGCGGGTTGAGCTCCTCCAGCACCTGGTCGCAGAGCAGCTCCAGCTCGCTGGAGCCGTTGGTGAGCGCGGTGCGGAAGGCCCGCAGGCCCTCGTCCAGCTGGTGCTTGCGGGACTCGACCAGTCCGTCGGTGTAGAGGCCGAGCACGGCGCCCGCCTCCAGGCCGACGGTGACCTCCTCGAACGGCTCGCCGCCGACGCCGAGCGGGAGGCCCGGCGGGACGTCGATCATGCGGGCGCCCTCGCCGGGGCTGAGCACGACCGGCGGCAGGTGGCCGGCGTTGGCGAAGGTGCAGCGCTGCTTGACCGCGTCGTAGACCGCGTACACGCAGGTCGCCAGGTAGAGCTCCTCGCCGGGCGAGTTGTCCTCGCCGCCGAGGCCGCGGGCGATCTCGTCGAGGGCGGAGAGCACCTCGGCGGGGTCGAGGTCGAGCATGGCGAGGGTGCGCACGGCCGTCCGCAGCTGGCCCATGGCGACGGCGGCGCGCAGGCCGCGGCCCATCACGTCGCCGATCACCAGCGCGGTGCGGGAGCCGGGCAGCGGGATGACGTCGAACCAGTCGCCGCCGACCTCGGTGTTGTTGTTGCTGGGCAGGTAGCGGCGGGCGATCTCCAGGCCGCTGGCGGCCGGGTTGCCCGGGGGCAGCAGGCTGCGCTGGAGGATCAGCGCCCGCTCGTGCTCGCGGCGGTAGAGCCGGGCGTTGTCGATGCAGACGGCGGCGCGGGCGACCAGCTCCTCGGCGATCGCCACCTCGCGGGCGTCGAACGGCTCGCTGCCGATCGCCCGGGAGAGCTGGACCAGGCCGAGCACCCGGTCGCGGGCGACCAGCGGGACGACCAGGGTGGAGCGCAGCAGCGGGTCCGGACCGGGCTGCGGGACGGTGGAGCGGCCGGTGCGCAGGGCCCGGGCGTGCGGGGAGCGCGGCGGGTAGCAGAGGGTGCCGCCGGCCTCGGCGACGCGGACGCCACCGCGTTCGGTGCCGAGCACGGAGGGGGCGTTGCCGACCACGCTGGAGACGGCGACCCGGCGCAGCTCGCCGGTCTCCGGGTTGGCGGAGAGCGGGGCGGTGTCGCCGGAGAGCAGCGCGGTGTACAGGTCGACGGTGGCGACGTCGCAGAACTGCGGGACGATCACGTCGAGCAGTTCCTTGGCGGTGGTCTCCAGGTCGAGGGTGGAGCCGATGTGGCTGGAGGCCTCGTTCAGCAGGGCGAGGTTGCGGCGCACGCCGGCCGCCTCGCGCTCGGCGATGTGCCGGCTGGTGACGTCCTGGACCTGCCCGGCGACGCCGATCGGCCGGCCGGCCGGGCCGTTGAGGCGGTACAGCGAGACGGCCCAGGTGCGGTGGTCGCCGCGGCCGGCGGGCCGGCGCTCGGGGTGATGGGCGGCGCTGAGCCGCAGGTCGAGCACGGGTTCGTCGCCGGCCAGCACCTTGCGCAGGGCGACCTGCAGCCGGTCGGCGTCGCCGGGCTGGAAGACCTGCTCGGCGGTCAGGCCCTGCAGGGCCTCCGGGGCGAGCCCGACGCCAGCGGCGAAGGCGTCGTTGACGCGCTGCAGCCGCAGGTCGAGGTCGAAGAGGAAGAAGCCGGTCGGGGTCTGGCCGAAGACCGCCTCGGAGGCGGCCAGTTCGGTCTCGACGGAGCGCAGCCGGCCCAGGTCCACGGCCAGGCAGGTGGCGGAGCCGGCCTCCTTGGCGGGCATCACGTACACCTCGGCCAGGCCCTCGCCGCCGGTGGAGTCGCGGTACGGGGCGGTGCCGACCCACTCCTCGCCGGCCAGGATCCGCTCCAGCCGGGCCCGGCCGCGCTGCCACAGCTCGCGCGGGACGAAGGTGGTGATCGGGTCGGCGCCGACCGCGTCGGCGGCCGGGACGCCGAAGAACTCCGCGGCCCGGTCGCTCCACTGGGCGATCCGCCCGTCCGGGCCGATCGCGAAGGTGGCGACCCGGATGTAGTCGTAGATCGAGCCGGACTTCGGGTCGTGGCCCCAGCCGGGCGGCGGCGCGACGGGGTACGACGAGGGCGCCGGGTGCGGTGACTGCGCGCCCGGCTGGCCGGGCACGGCGGCGCGGCCGCTGCCACTCGTCGCGTTGCGTGCCGGGATGCTGTTCAACGGACCGACCCCTCCAATATCCGCGCCCATCCGGATGTCGAGAAGACCGAGGTATTCCGTCCGAGTATTCATCATCCGGGCGCGGGCGCACACGTCCCGGACGTCACAACATCGAATCGGGTAGCTGAACGGCACCTTCCTCCAGGGCGAGTTCGAACCAGACGACCTTGCCCATACCCTCCGCGCGGGCCCCCCAGTGCAGGGCGAGCCGGCGCACCAGCTCCAGTCCGCGGCCGCCCTCGTCGCCCTCGGCGGCGTGCCGCTCGCGGGGCGGGTCGGGCAGCGGGTCGGAGATCTCCACCAGCAGCGTGTCGCCGAGGGTGAGCCGCACCCCGATCGGGGCGCTGGCGTACCGGACGGAGTTGGTGACCAGCTCGCTGACCAGCAGCTCGGCGGTGTCGGTCAGCTGTTCGACGTGCCACTCGGTGAGGGTGCCGCGGACCAGCCGGCGGGCCCGGGAGACGGCGGTCGGCTCGGCGGGCAGCGTCCACCCCGCGGTCGGGGTGCCCGCCTGGCCGCGGCCGAGCCGGGCCAGCAGCAGCGCCACGTCGTCCGGCTCGCGGCCCTGCTCCATGGTGTCCAGCACCGCCTCGCAGGCCTGCTGGATCGAGGCGTACGGCTGTTCCAGGACGCTGACCAGCCGGCCCAGGCCCACGTCCAGGTCCTTGTCCCGGGACTCCACCAGGCCGTCGGTGCACAGCGCCAGCAGGCTGCCCTCGGGGATCTCCAGCTCGATCGACTCGAACGGCACCCCGCCGACGCCCAGCGGCGCGCCGGACGGCAGGTCGAGCACCTGGCCGACGCCGCCGGGCAGCGGGCCGCCGGTCCGGGTCGGCTCCTCCCCCGGCGCGGGCCCCGGCACCACCAGGACGGGCGGGATGTGCCCGGCCTTGGTCACGGTCAGCCGTTGCCCGGCCGGGTCGAAGACCGCGTACACGCAGGTGGCGAGCAGCGCCTCGTCCGGGCCCTGGGCGAGGTCGTCGGCCAGCTCGTGGACGTGCCGCAGCAGCACGTCCGGCGGCAGGTCCAGGGCGGCCAGCACCCGGACGGCGGTGCGCAGCCGGCCCATCGTGGCGGCCGCCCGCAGGCCGTGGCCCATCACGTCGCCGACCACCAGGGCGGTGCGCTCGCCCGGCAGCGGGATGACGTCGAACCAGTCGCCGCCGACCTCGGTGCCGCTGGAGCCCGGCACGTACCGGTAGGCGACCTCCACCCCGGCGGGCTGCGGGACCTGCTGCGGCAGCAGGGTGCGCTGCAGGGTCAGCGCGGCGGTCCGCTCCCGGGCGTACAGCCGGGCGTTGTCCAGCGAGCTGCCGGCCCGGTCGGCGAGCTCCACGGTGAACGCCAGGTCGTCCCGGTCGAAGCCCTCCCGGTAGCCCGCCCGGGAGACCACCAGCAGGCCGATCACGATGCCCCGGGCACGCAGCGGGACCACCAGCCGGGAGTGCACGCCCAGCTCGTGCGCGGCCTGCACCTTGGGGTCGCCCGGGTAGGAGACGTCGCTCAGCTCGTCGCTGCCGGAGAGCAGCTCGGGGACGCCGCTGCGCAGCACCCGGCCGAACGCGGAGTCCTCGGCGAAGGTGATCCGGGCGCCGCGCCGCAGCATCACCTCCACCTCCGGGCCGTCCTGGACGGAGGCCACCCCGAGCTGCAGCAGCGAGGTGCGCCGGTCGTGGCCGTGGCGGGGCAGGTCGTCGCCGTGCGCGACGGCCTGGAGCAGGATCACGCCCGCGTAGTCGGCGAGCCGGGGCACCACGGCGCCGGCCAGCTCCTGGGCGATCCGGGAGGCGTCCAGCAGGTCGCCGACCCGGGAGCCGAACTCGTTCAGCAGGGAGAGCCGGCGCCGGGCGTGCTCGACCTTGGCGACCGCCCGGTACCGCTCGGTGACGTCCATGACCGTGCCCGAGATGCCGAGCACCCGGCCCGCGCGGTCGGTCATCCGGCTGTAGGAGATGGAGCGGAAGCCGGAGCGGGCGGTCACCGGGGAGGCCAGCGTCACGTCGATCACCGGCTCACCGGTGGCCAGCACCTGGCGCTGGATCGCGGTGATCTCGTCGGCGGCCCGCTCCGGCAGGGTCTCGCCGGTGGTCCGGCCGACGTGCTCCTCCGGGGCGACGCCGTTCATGTCGGCGAGCGTCCGGTTGACCGCGGTGTAGCGCAGGTCGGTGTCGAGCACCGCGATGCCCAGCGGCGACTGCTCGAACAGCGCGTCGCGGACCGCCAGGTCGCGCTCCACCGCCTGCAGGGTCCCCGCGTCGGCCAGCGCCACCTGCAGGAACGGCGTGCCGTCGCCGTCCACCAGCAGCGACAGCCGGGCCTCCACCGCGATCGGCACCCCGTCCCGGTCGTTCAGCTCGGTGAAGCCGTGCCAGTTGCCCAGCCGCAGGGTCTCCTGGATCGCCGCCCGGACCCGGTCCACCATGCCCGGGTCGTTGATCAGCTCCTCGATCGTCCGGCCGACCAGCACCTCGCTCGGCCAGCCCAGCATGTCCTCCGCCGCCGGGCTCCACAGCACCACCCGGCCCGCGGTGTCCAGGATGATGATCGCGACCTTCACCACGTCCAGCAGGCTGCCGCGGGTGGCCGGAGCGCCGCTCGGGCCGCTGCCGTACGGGAGCGGCGCCGGAGCGCCGGGGAACGGGACGGTCGGGCGGCCGCGCACCGGCAGCACCGGCACCGCGCCGTCCACCGCCCGGGCGCCCTCCGGGCCGGCCTGCGCCTCCGCCGCCGCCCGGGCCGCCGCCCGACGGCGGCGCAGCCGGGCACGGGCCGCCGCACCGCCGAACGCGCCCACGGGGCGGGCTCGGCGCCCCGCGTCACCCGAACTCGACACCTAGCGGGCCTCCGGCCGTCGGACCGCGCACCGCGGCGGGCGCCGCGGGTGCGGGCAGCGCCGCGTGACGCGGTCTCGGATCACCGATGGTGACGAATGCTGCCGAACAGTGACATACCCCGTGGAACGCGGCACTATCCCGGCATATGGGTCGTCTTTGCCCCGCGCGAGGGGCCATCCGGACCAGGGCGCCGCGCCGTCCGGGTCAGCGTGCGCGCAGCAGCTCCGCGACGTGCGGCAGCACCTCGCGGTCGTGCGCCAGCCACTCGACGGACTCCAGCTCGGCGGGGCCCAGCCAGCGCACCTCGGAGTGCTCCAGCAGCGCGCGCGGCTCGCCCTCCAGCAGCTCCGCCGCCCAGATCCGCAGCTCCAGGCCCGGCCGGACCACCCAGCTGCCCGGCAGCTGCCGCAGCGCCCGGGCCCGCACCCCCAACTCCTCGGCCAGCTCGCGCTCCAGCGCCTGCTCCACCGACTCCCCCGGCTCCGCCTTGCCGCCCGGGAACTCCCAGAACCCCGCCACCTCGGCCGGCGTGCTGCGCCGCGCCGCCAGCACCCGGCCGTCGCGGATCAGCGCGCCGCCGACCACGATCCGTACCTCGGCCTCGACCCAGTACAGCTGCTTGTGGCCGCGCGCCTCGAACTCCGCCGCCATCTCCTCGGCCGCCGACCGGCCCAACCCTCCCGCCACCAGGAACCGGTTGCCGTTGTCGTCCTGCCGCATCACCCGAAAACTGGTCTCCACCCCGCCACGGTAGCGATCCCGGCCCGGTGGGGGTCGGGCCGGGCGCGCCAACCTCGGACCCGACCGTACCCACCCATTGCTACCGGCGAGTAACGCCAGACGTCAACGGTGTGTGAACCGCGGTCCGAGCAGGCGCACGACCGGTCAGATCGAGGCCACCGCCCGCACCGACGTGGCCAGCCCGAGCGACCTGCGGACGGCCCGCGCGGCGTCCTGGGTCGCCTTGTCCACGACCTGCGCCGCCTCGATCTCCCGGACCGCCTGCGCCCGGTCGGCCGCGCCGGCTGCCGCCTGCCAGTCGGCCAGCGCCGCCCGGTGCCCGTCGATCAGCGACGCCAGCGAATCCCGTGCGTCGGCGGGGACGTCGAGCCTGGCCAGCGCGTCGACCGTCCGCTGCTCGGCGGCCGCCACGTCCCGGGCCGAGTCGGAGAGTTCGGCGAGCGTGGCCTCGCTCCCGGTGTCCTGCGCCGCGCCGATCGCGGCGTCGTACGGGCGGACCGCCCCCAGGTAGGCCGCCTGCGCCTCGGACAGGGCCGCCCGGTCCGCACGCAGCGAGGAACGGGTGGGAAGCCCCTGGCCGTCGTACACGCAGGCGACGGACCGGTCGGTCTCGATGTCGCGGAACTTGGGGTGGACCGCGATCTCCGAGGTGTTCTGCGGCAGCGCCCACGGATCCGGGCGGTAGTCCAGGAAAGCGGGCTGACAGGCCGCCAGCGACAGCCCGAACAGCTGCGCCCGCGTCCGGATCTCGACCTTGGGCAGCGGAACCTGCGCCACCACCTCACCGCGGTGCGGCTCCTGGCAGGACACGGTCCGCACCTCGGCCGGGTACTCGGTGTCGCCGTCCTGCGGCTGCCAGGTCCCGTCGAGGGTGAAGCAGGATCCGGGCGGGAGCCCGTGGAGCTCCACGAGTCCGCCGCGGGCCGGGCCGGCGGCCGACCCGGAACCGCCCCCGTCGGGCCCGGTGAAGAGCATGCCCCCCAGGATCGCCACCCCCAGCGCGCCGATGCCCGCCGCCTTGGCCAGGTTCGCCGGGCCCAGCACACGCAGCTGGCCCCACAGCCCCGAGCCCCCGCCGGGAGCGACGCCGGCGTGCTCCGCCGACACCCGGTACTGGTCGATGGTCTCGGAGTAGCGGTCCGGGACGTCCAAGGCTCCCCCTGCGAACGGGCCGTCCCTCCCCGGGGCGGCGCATGACCGCGACACTGTGGCAGGCGAACGGTCCCGGCGCAACGCTGTTCCGGACGGGGCAGGCGCGGGCTACGGTGCGGTGCGGAGGGTGCCGGTGTGCAGGGTCATGCCGCTGGAGACGATGCAGTGGACCCTCGCGCCGGCGGCGGACGGGGCGGACGGGGCGGACGGCGGGTAGACCACGGAAGCGGTGAAACCGTCCGGGAGGTCGGAGCCGGCCGGGCGGAACGCGGTGAAGCCCGCGGCGCAGGCGTCCTCGGCCCGGGCGGCGGGGTCGCCCTGGGTGTAGGCGTCCCGGTCGATCCGGGCGACGGCGGCCACCTCGCCGTTGTGCGGCTCGGTGCACGGCACCACCTGCACGGCGTCGGGCATCCGGTCGTCGGCGAGCCAGGCGGGCCGCTGGGCGCCGTCGGGGAAGTAGAAGCAGTCGCCGGCGGCGAGGTCCGCGGAGAGCACCGAGCGGCCCTTGTCGCCGCGGTCGAGGTCCAGGACCTGCACGGCGGTGACCGCGGCACCGAGCCCGGCGAGCACCAGGCCGACCAGCGCCAGCCCCTTGCCGCGCCGCCCCCGCCGGGTCTTCACCAGCGCGGCGATCGCGAAGCCGGCCGCCAGCGGCCACAGGCCGAGCACGCCGGTGGCCACCGAGGCGATGGCGAACCTGGTGATCGTCGGGGGCACGGAGGTCGACACGGGTGTCGCGGCTCTGTCGGACGCGTCTCGCGCGGCGGTCGTCATGGGGTCCCCTCGGACGGGCTCTCGGGTTTCGGTCGCCGGACCCTACCGTCACCGGTGGGCGGCGAACAACCATCGCACCTCTGTGACCTGCAAAAACATCGGCAATTGCGGGCAGATCGGGCACGGGCGGGATGGCAGAATCGGTGACATGGGAAAGACATACGAACGCATCGACGGCCGGCTGCGGGAGTTCATCGATCGTCAGCCCGTCTTCTTCGTCGCCACCGCGCCGCTGGGCGCGGACGGGCACGTCAACCTCTCGCCGAAGGGCCGCTCGGGGACGCTGGTGGTCCTCGACGAACTGACCCTGGCGTACCTGGACTTCGGCGGGTCGACCGCGGAGACCCTGGCGCACCTGCGGGAGAACGGGCGGATCACGCTGATGTGGTGCGCGTTCGACGGTCCGCCGACCGTGGTGCGGGTGCACGGGCAGGGCGAGGCGGTGTTCCGGGACGATCCGCGGTTCGCCGGGCTGCTGGGCCGCTTCGACCCGTCGGCGGACGGCTCGGCGCTGCGCGCGATCGTGCTGGTGCGGGCCGAGCGGGTCAGCGACTCGTGCGGCTTCGCGGTGCCGTTCATGGACTACCGGGGCGACCGCGAGCTGCACGAGCAGTACTTCGACCGCAAGACGGACGAGGAGTTCAACACCTACTGCGAGGGCAAGGAGTACATCGCCACCAGCCTCGACGGCCTGCCGGCGCTGCCACTGCCGCTGCCGCCCCGGCCCGAGCGGACCGAGGCGGCGAACGGGGCCGTCAGCTGACGGTGAACCAGGTGGAGCGGGACTTCTTCCACTCCGGGTGGGTCAGGTCCTTCGCCGCGGTGCCGTCGCTGTACAGGTCGGCCGCACCGTCGTCGGTGATCAGCTGGGCGCGGGCGCCCGGCACGGTCAGGTCCGGCACGTCCACCACGGTCTCCCAGGCGCCGGCGTCGGCGGTGGGCAGGTCGCGGACCTTGACCGGGGCGTCGCCCGGCTGACCGGTCCAGCGGTAGAGCGCGTACGGGTCGGAGTTGTCGTCCGCGGCCCAGGAGCCGGCCACGATCAGGTACTGGTCGGCCGCGTTCTTGCGGATGTCGCGGATCGACAGGCCACCGAGGTCGAGGGTGATCGGGGTGCCGAAGGTGGCGTGCACCGAGCCGCCCGGCAGCTTGTCGAAGTTGGTGACCGGCACGATCAGCGCCTTGCCGCCGGCCTGGGCCGGGGTGAGCGGGGCACGGAAGCCCACGTACACGGTCGAGGTCGAGCCCGGGGCGAACTCCATGCCCTCGACGTTGAAGCCGTTGATCTGCTTCGGCACCTGGCCGGACGCGGCGCCCGCCGCGAAGCCGAAGCGGTTGCCGTTGGCCTGGTCCCAGGAGATCAGGTCGGCGCGCAGGCCCTTGTACGAGCCGCCCAGGGTCAGCTGGGTGGCGGCGCCCGAGCCGGTCACCGTGGTGGTGAACAGGGTGGTGCGGTTCGGCTTGAGGCTGCCGTCCTTGCCGTTGCCGAGCGAGCCCGTCCAGTAGACGGTGTTGCCGACCCGGGTGGCGGCCTCCAGGTCGATCTCGGAGGAGACGCCGAGCGCCGAGGAGAAGTCCCAGGTGCGCACCGGGGCACCGGAGTTGTTGCGGTCGTACAGGCGCAGCACGTTGGACTCGTCGTCCGCGACCACGATGTAGCCGCCGCCGGCGTCGACCGCCGCGGAGGCGTCCGAGGAGCCGGTGAGGTAGCGGGCGTCGGCCGCGTACTGGACGGCGGCCGAGGCGGCGTAGTGCAGGGTCTTGGACGCGGTCTTGCCGCCCAGGCCGGTGACCTTGACGGTCAGGTCGGTGTAGCCGACCCCGCGGGCGGCGACCTGCAGGGTGCGGGCCGATCCGGTGCCGGTGACGGTCACGTCGCCGGTCTGCGCCACCGAGGACTTGGTGGTGGCGGTGGCCGCCACGGTCAGCGCCGAGACGTCGGCGCCGCTCTGCGCGACCGTCACGGTGACGGTCGGGTCGCCGGTCGCGCCCACCGCGCCGGAGAGGTAGCTCGCGGAGAGCGAGATGGTCGGCGTTCCGTAGGTCACCGCCGAGGCGGGCAGGCCGAGGGCGGGGACGGTGGCGAGCGCGACAGCGGTCGCGACCAGGCCGAGCGTACGGGTGCGGGACACCGGTGAGCCCTTCTGAGAGGTGCTGTGTGCGGGGGTTCTGCTGCTTGTCGATCACCTGGGTGCGCAGGTCCGGATCAGGTTGGAGGTGTCCGGCGAACGCCGTTCGTACGGCGCCGGGCGGTTCGGCGAACAGCAGCCGCCCTACCGTGCGGTCGGGAGCGCCGGCCGGCGGACGTACGGTGAGGGCAGACCAGCCGAAGGAGTCCGCCGTGCCACGTCCGTACGTCCTGCTGAGCGCCGCCGTGTCGGTCGACGGCTACCTCGACGACGCCTCCCCCGAGCGGCTGCTGCTGTCCGGCACCGAGGACTTCGACCGGGTCGACGAGCTGCGCGCCGGCAGCGACGCGATCCTGGTCGGCGGCAACACGCTGCGCCGGGACAACCCCCGACTGCTGGTCAACTCCGAGGCCCGGCGCGCCGAGCGGGTCGCCGCCGGCCTCCCCGCGTACCCGCTGAAGGTGACCCTCAGCGCGAGCGGCGACCTGCCGGCCGGCCTGAACTTCTGGCACACCGGCGGGGCGAAGGTCGCGTACACCACCGACGCCGCCGCGCCCCGGCTCGGCGCCGAACTGGCCGGACTGGCGGACGTCGTCGGGGTCGGGCCGCGGGTCGGGCTCGGCGCGGTGCTGGACGACCTCGGGGCGCGCGGGGTGCGACGGTTGATGGTCGAGGGCGGCGGCAGCGTCCACACCCAGTTCCTCGCCGAAGGGCTCGCGGACGAGCTGCAGCTGGCCGTCGCGCCGCTGCTGGTCGGCCAGGCCGACGCGCCGCGCTTCCTCGGCGCCGCCGACTACCCCGGCGGCCCGCGGCACCGGATGCGGCTGCTGGGGGCACGTACGGTGGGGGACGTCGTGCTGTTGCGCTACGCCCCGAAGGAGTCCGACGCGTGAGTGGTGACCCGGTGAACGGTGGCCCGGTCAGTGGTGACCTGGCCTTTCTTGCCCGGGCGGTCGAGCTGTCCCGGCTCTGCCCGCCGTCCGAGAGCGCGTTCTCGGTGGGCGCGGTGATCGTCGGCGCGGACGGCGAGGTGCTCAGCGAGGGCTACAGCCGGGAGCTGGACGCGCACAACCACGCCGAGGAGGCCGCCCTCGCCAAGCTGCCGGACGGCGATCCGCGCCTGCGCGGCGCCACCGTCTACTCCACGCTGGAGCCGTGCGGGGAGCGCAAGTCGCGGCCCCGGCCGTGCGCCCGGCTGATCATCGCGGCCGGGATCCCCCGGGTGGTGGTGGCCTGGCGGGAGCCGGCCCTGTTCGTCGCCGCCTGCCAGGGGACGGAGCTGCTGGAGGCGGCCGGCATCGAGGTGGTCGAGCTGCCGGAGCTGGCGGACGCCGCCCGGGCGGTCAACGCCCATCTGCTCGGCGGATGATTTTGTATTATGGGGAAACAAAGCCCTCGACGCCCCTGGAGGACTCCCCGATGACCACCGCCGCCCTGACCGTCCGCGCCCTGCTCCTCGACATGGACGGAACCCTGGTCAACTCCGACGCCGTCGTCGAGCGGGTCTGGCGCCGCTGGGCCGCCCGGCACGGCCTCGACGCCGACACCGTGCTGCACGTCGCCCACGGCCGCCAGGGCCACCTCACCATGGCCGAGCTGCTCCCCGACCGGCCCGTCGAGGAGAACCTCGCCGAGAACCGCCAGATGCTCGCCGAGGAGACCGCGGACCTGCTGGGCGTGGTGGAGGTGCCCGGCGCGGCCGCCCTGCTCGCCCAGCTGGACGGCCTGCCGCACGCGCTCGTCACCTCGGCCGACGAACCGCTCGCCCGGGCCCGGATGGGCGCGGCGGGGCTCGGCCTGCCGCCGCTGCTGGTCACCGCCGAACGGGTCGGCGCCAGCAAGCCCGACCCGGAGGGCTTCCTGAAGGCCGCCGCCGAGCTGGGCTTCGAGCCCGCCGACTGCCTGGTCCTGGAGGACTCCGAGGCCGGCATCGCGGCCGGCCGGGCCGCCGGCATGCCGGTCCTCGGCATCGGCCCGCGCGCCGGCGCGCAGCGGCCCACCGTGCACGTTCCCGATCTGCTGGGGGTCACCGTCACGGCGGGCGCCGAGGGAATCCTCACGGTCAAGGTGCGGTAAACGGCGTCCCTTTGTCCGGTCGAGCCGAAGATCCGGCCCTTGGCCGGTTGTCCGCCGGCCGACCGTGTCCGGCTATCCGGCTTCGGTGATGCACATCGGATGTCCGGCGGGATCCAGCAGGACCTTCCAGTCCTCCCCGCCGGGCTGGTCGTCCGGAAGGCTCGCGCCGGCCGCGACCAGCGCCGGAATCCCGGTCGCGAAGTCGGGGACCGTGAAGTCCAGGTGGGCCCGCGGATTGCCGCCCGGCCACTGGGGACGCAGGTAGCCGCCGATCCGCTGGAAGCCGATCCGGGTGGCGCCCTCGCCGATGAACACGAAGGTCTCGCTGCGGTAGCCGACCTCCCAACCCGTGATCTTCCGGTAGAACTCGGCGAGTTCGTCCGGGTCGGCGCAGTCGAGGACGACGGCATGCAGGGCGGCGATCGGCGACATGCCGGCCACTCTAGGGGCGAGTCCCGCGGCACGCGACACCCGCGAAACCCGTTCGCTGACGACCGGGGTTACTGACATATGATCACTTCGATCGTCTGTTCAGTTTTCTCGGGGGGAATTCTCGTGAACATCCGCCGTTCGTTGGCCGCTGCCGTTTTCGTCGCGGCCGTCGCCGCACCCACCGCCTTCGGCGCCGCTCCCGCCCTCGCCGAGGAGCTCCCCACCGGCCAGTCGCAGCCGGACACCGCACCCGCCACCGGCCAGGCCGACGACGAGGCCGCCAAGAAGGACGCGGAGAACCGCGCGAAGATCGAGCAGATCAAGGCCGACCCGAAGAGCGGCCCCATCGTCCGCGAGGCGGCCGAGAAGGCTCTGGCCGGCACCCCGGCCGACCGGCAGCGCTTCCTCGACGACGGCTGGGCCAAGGCGCGGCTCACCGACGACCGGCTCCGGGTCGTCCAGATCATGTCCACCGGCGGTAAGGCCGTCCGGGCGGCCGCCAACGTCGCGCTCAACGACGACAGCCCGGCGGCGATCACCAAGTTCCTCGAGGTCGACCAGTTCAAGGCCCGCGCCGAGGACAACCGGGTCGCCGTCCTGACCGCGATGAGCGGCCCGTACGCGTCCGACTACCTGCGCGAGGCGGCGAGCAAGGCACTCGACGGCGACGCCGCCACCGTCGAGCACTTCCTCACCGTCGAGCTGCCCAAGATCCAGCTCGACGACCTCCGGGTCTGGGTGGCGCGGGCCGCCGGCGACCCGAAGAACAGCCCGCGGGTCCGCGAGGCCGCCGAGAAGGCGCTCAAGGCCGGAGACGCGGCGATCCGGCACTTCCTCGACGTCGAGCTGCCCAGCATCAAGGCGAGCGACAACCGGGTGAAGGTCTCGCAGATCATGGCCGAGCCCGGCATCGGCCGGATCCTCGCCGAGGCCTGCCAGAAGGCGCTGGACGGCGACGACGCGGCCGTCACCGACTTCCTCGCCAAGCTGCCGTCGATCCGCCGGTCCGACGACCAGCTCCGGATCTCGCAGCTCGCCGAGAGCGGCGGCCCCGCGGTGAAGAAGGCCGCGCTCGCCGCCCTCGGCACCGGCAGCGCCGAGGCGTACCGCGCCTTCCTGACCACCGGCCTCGCCGAGGCCCAGGCCCAGGACAAGGCCGCCACCGCCAACCAGCAGACCGGCACCACCACCGGCGGCACCACCGTCACCCCGGCGTCCGACACCACCACCAACACCACCGCCACCACCCAGAACACCGGCGGCGGCACCACCACCGCCGACCGCCTGGCCTCCACCGGCACCGAGACGCCGTTCGGCGCCCTCACCGCCGCCGGCGGCGCGGCCGTCCTCCTCGGCGCCGGCGCCCTGGTCGCCACCCGCCGCCGCACCCAGGCGTAACCGCACCGACCACCGACAGAGGCCGGCCCCCGGGGGAAACCCTGGTGCCGGCCTCTTCGCGTGCTGCCGGTACGTCAGACGTTGAAGCGGAACTCCACGACGTCGCCGTCCTGCATGATGTATTCCTTGCCCTCGATGCGGGCCTTGCCCTTGGAGCGGGCCTCGGCGATCGAGCCGGTCTCGACCAGGTCGGCGAAGGAGATGACCTCGGCCTTGATGAAGCCCTTCTGGAAGTCGGTGTGGATCACACCGGCGGCCTCGGGGGCGGTGGCGCCCTTCTTGATGGTCCAGGCGCGGGTTTCCTTGGGACCGGCGGTCAGGTAGGTCTGCAGGCCGAGGGTGTCGAAGCCGACCCGGGCGAGGGTGGCGAGGCCGGGCTCCTCCTGGCCCATGGACTGGAGGAGTTCGAGGGCCTCGGCGTCGTCCAGCTCGATCAGCTCGGACTCGATCTTGGCGTTGAGGAAGATCGCCTCGGCGGGGGCGACCAGCGCGCGCTGGGCGTTCTTGAAGTCCTCGTCGGCCAGCTCGTCCTCGTCCACGTTGAAGACGTAGAGGAAGGGCTTGGTGGTGAGCAGGTGCAGCTCACGGATCGAGGAGGCGTCGAAGCCGGCCTCGAAGAGGGTCTTGCCGGTCTCCAGGATCGCCTGGGCCTCCTTGGCGGCGGCCAGCACGGCGGCGGTGTCCTTCTTGAGCCGGGCCTCCTTCTCCAGGCGCGGCAGGGCCTTCTCGACCGACTGGAGGTCGGCGAGGATCAGCTCGGTGTGGATGGTCTCGATGTCGTCCTTGGGCGAGACCTTGCCGTCGACGTGGACCACGTCGGGGTCGGTGAAGGCGCGGACGACCTGGCAGATCGCGTCCGACTCGCGGATGTTGGCGAGGAACTTGTTGCCCAGGCCCTCGCCCTCGCTGGCGCCACGGACGATGCCCGCGATGTCGACGAAGTCGACGGTGGCGGGCAGGACCCGCTGCGAGCCGAAGATCCCGGCGAGGGCGGCCAGGCGCTCGTCCGGGACGCCGACCACGCCGACGTTGGGCTCGATGGTGGCGAACGGGTAGTTGGCCGCCAGCACGTCGTTCTTGGTCAGGGCGTTGAACAGGGTCGACTTGCCGACGTTCGGCAGGCCGACGATTCCGATCGAGAGCGACATGAAGCGATGTCCCGTGGCTTGGAGGGCGTGGAGCGGCGCGGGGTTGCGGGCCGATCCCCCAGTCTACGGGGCGCGCTCAGGCGGACCGGTCGGGCTCCAGGAACTCCAGGCGGTTGCCGAACGGGTCGGCGGAGTGGAAGCGGCGGAAGCCGGGGAAGTTCTCGTCCCAGCCGACCGGGTGGCCGGCGGCGGCCAGGCGCTCGGCGAGCGCGTCGAGGCCGGTGACCAGGATGCCGGGGTGGGCCTTGGGCGAGGGCGTGTGCCCGGCGACCACGCCGAGGTGCACCTCGTACCCGCCGCCGCGGAACCAGCAGCCGCCGCGGGCGGCCAGCACGGGCGGCTTCGCCAGCTCGGTCATGCCGAGCAGGCCGCCCCAGAACGCCCGGCAGCGCTCCTCGGCGCCGGGCGGCACGTCCAGCTGGACGTGGTGCAGCCGATCGAACGAGAACCCGGTCGTCCCGGTCATACCGTCCACCCCCCTGATGATCGTTCCAACCGAACGTTACTCCGTACGCGGACACGGAAGAACCCATTCGCGCCCATTACACAGGGTGCCGATGATCGGACCGTACGTTGGACCGGTGGAGCAGAGCATCCGAACCTCGCCGCCAGGGCCGAGAAGGCGACCGCCCGGGCGCGGCGCCGCCGAGGCCGCCGTACCCGGGCCCGCGTCGCCCCCCGACTCGCGGCTGCGGACCGCGTCGGCCGGGCGGTCGGTGCCGCGGGTGCGGCTGCGACTGCCGCTCGGCCGCGGACGGTCCGGCACCGGGCGCCCGGCCCGACTGACCGGGATGGGCACCGGGGTCGCCGGGGTGGCCGCGATGCTGCTGGTGGCGGGCGCGGACCGGCTGCTGTTCGGCGGCCTGGGCGTGCTGTTCGGCCTCGGCTACCTGGTGGTCTGCTTCCAGCTGGCGGTACGGGTGCGGTTCACCGACCTGCCGGCCGCGCCGATCAGCGGGCCGATCGCGTTCGCGGCGGCGCTGCTGGTGGTCCAGCCGGTGGCGGCGGACGGCGTGACCGGCGAGGTGGTGGCGCTGGCCGGCGGGCTGGCGCTGCGGGCCGGCTGGCTGTTCACCGGCACCGGCCTGGCGACGGCGATCGTGGCCGCCCGCTTCGTCGCCCGGCGCCGCCTGCGCCGCACCCGCTGAGGCCGGTCCGACCCCGCTGAGGCCGGTCCGACCCCGCTGAGGCCGATCCGACCCCGCTGAGGCCGGTCCGACGATTCCCGCCGGCCCCGCTGGTGGGGGCCGACGGGTGGTGGTCAGTGCTGGGCGGCGGCCATCGCGGCGCCGACGATGCCCGCGTCGTTGCGCAGCAGCGCCGGGACGACCTCCGCCGTGCGGTCCTTGAGCAGCGGCAGGAACTTGTCGTGCTTGCGGCTGACCCCGCCGCCGATGATCAGCAGTTGCGGGGAGAAGAGCATCTCGACCAGGTCGAGGTACTCGTCGACGCGGCCGGCCCAGTCCGCCCAGCTGAGGTCGTGGCGCTCCTTGGCGGCGGAGGAGGCCCGGCGCTCGGCGTCCTTGCCGCGCAGTTCGAGGTGGCCGAGCTCGGTGTTGGGGACGAGCACCCCGTCGGAGAAGAGCGCGCTGCCGATGCCGGTGCCGAAGGTGAGGACCAGGACCACGCCGCCGCGGTCGCGGCCTGCGCCGTGGGTCATCTCGGCGACACCGGCCGCGTCCGCGTCGTTGAGGACGGTGGCGGGCAGGCCGAGGGTGTCGGAGAAGAGCGCGGCGGCGTCCCGGCCGATCCAGCCCTTGTCGACGTTGGCGGCGGTACGGGTCCGCCCGTCGACGACCACGCCGGGGAAGGTCAAACCGACCGGCCCGCGGTGGTCGAAGCTCCGGACCACCTCCTGGACGGCCGCCGCCACCGCCTCGGGACCCGAGGGGTGCGGGGTGAGCACCTTCAGCCGCTCCTGGGCCAGGGCCCCGGCCTCGAGGTCGACCGGGGCCCCCTTGATGCCCGAACCGCCGATGTCCACGCCGAATACCGTCGTCATCTGCCGCTGCCCTCCGTTGCGCGCGGTCGTTGTCCACAGCCTGTGCACAACGCTACGGGTGGGGGTTCGCGCCCGCAGCCCGATAGCTGAAGCAGTACGGCCCGGAACATCCGGAACAGCACGACGCCCGGCCCCGGGGGTCGGGGCCGGGCGTCGTGGACGGCGGGTCAGAGCTTGCCGGCGGCCTCCGCGCGCAGGTCGCGGCGGAGCTCCTTGGGCAGCGAGAAGGTCAGGTGCTCCTCGGCGGTCTTCACGGTCTCGACGGTGTCGAAGCCGCGCGCGGCGAGGAACTCCAGCACGCCGTCGACCAGCACCTCGGGGACGGAGGCGCCGCTGGTCAGGCCGACCGTGGCGACACCGTCCAGCCAGGCCTCGTCGATCTCCTCGGCGAAGTCGACCAGGTAGGCGGCCTTGGCGCCGTACTCCAGGCCGACCTCGACCAGGCGGACCGAGTTGGAGGAGTTCTTGGAGCCGACCACGATCAGCAGGTCGGCCTCGGGGGCCAGCTGCTTGACCGCGACCTGGCGGTTCTGGGTGGCGTAGCAGATGTCGTCGCTGGGCGGGCTGACCAGCAGCGGGAAGCGCTTCTTCAGCTCGCCGACGGTCTCCATGGTCTCGTCCACGGAGAGGGTGGTCTGGGAGAGCCAGACCACCTTGGACTCGTCGCGGACCTGCACGTTGGCCACGTCCTCGGCACCGTCCACCAGGTGGATGCGGTCCGGGGCCTCGCCCATCGTGCCGATGACCTCCTCGTGGCCCTCGTGGCCGACGAGCAGGATGTCGTAGTCCTCGTCGGCGAAGCGGACGGCCTCCTTGTGCACCTTGGTGACCAGGGGGCAGGTGGCGTCGACGGTGGCGAGCTTGCCGACCCGGGCCTCGTCGTGCACGGACGGCGCGACGCCGTGCGCGGAGAACACCACGATCGAACCCTCGGGCACCTCCTCCGTCTCGTCGACGAAGATCGCGCCCTTCTTCTCCAGGGTCTGCACGACGTACTTGTTGTGGACGATCTGCTTGCGGACGTAGATCGGCGCCCCGTACTGCTCCAGGGCCTTCTCCACGGCGATCACGGCGCGGTCGACGCCCGCGCAGTAGCCCCGGGGGGCGGCGAGCAGGACACGGCGCTGAGCACTGGTGGACATGGCTCCATCGTACGGGCGCCGGTCCGGGCTGCCGACGCGCCCGGCCCGCGTGGCCCTCCGGCGCGGCGCGGCGGCGGTGGTCGAATGGGGAGAATGAGCGATCGAGCGGAAGCCGGGGCCCTGCGGCGCAGCCTGGGCGTGCGCGACCTGATGGTGTACGGCCTGCTGTTCATCGCCCCGATGGCCCCGGTCGGGGTGTTCGGGGTGCTGGACGCCAAGAGCGGCGGCGCGGTCGCGGCGGTCTACCTGCTGGCGACCGTGGCGATGGGCCTCACCGCGTGGTCGTACGCCCGGATGGTGCGCGCGGTGCCGCAGACCGGGTCGGTGTTCGCGTACGCGCGGGCGGGGCTCGGGGAGGGGCCGGGGTTCGTCGCGGGGTGGATGGTGATGCTGGACTACCTGCTGATCCCGGCGGTGGCGTACCTGTTCTCCGGGATCGCGCTGAACTCGCTGGTGCCCGGGGTCTCCCGGTGGGTGTGGACGGCGCTGGCGGTGGTGGTGACCACCGGGCTCAACCTGGTCGGGGTGCGGACGGCGGCTGCGGTCGGGTTCGCGGTGCTGGCGATGGAGATCGCGGTGCTGGCGGTGTTCCTGGTGGCGGCCACCGTGGAGCTTCTCCGGCACGGCGCGGCCCGGGACTGGCTGTCCCCGGTGGAGGGCGTCGGCGGCTTCTCGCTGACCGCGGTGGTGTCGGCGGTGTCGGTCGCGGTGCTCTCGTACCTGGGCTTCGACGCGATCGCCTCGTTCGTCGAGGAGGCGGTCGGCGCGTCGGCGGCGGTCGCCCGGGCGCTGCTGTGGTGCCTGGCGCTGGCCGGCCTGCTGTTCGTGGCGCAGACCTGGCTGGCGGCACTGCTGGAGCCGCTGTCGCCCACCGAGCTGGCGGCGGACCCGGCGAAGCAGGGGTCGGCGTTCTACGACACGGTGGAGGCGGGGGTCGGGCACTGGCTGCACGTGCTGATCGCGGCGAGCAAGGCGATCGGGGCGGCGTTCGCCGCGCTCGCCGGGCAGGCGGCGGCCGGGCGGCTGGTGTACGCGATGGGCCGGGACGGGCGGCTGCCGCGCTTCCTGGGCGCGGTCGACCCGGTGTCGGCGGTGCCGCGCCGGGCGCTGCTCGCCACGGCCGCGGTCACCATGGCGGCGGCGGTCTGGGCGGCGAGCCGCGACGACGGGCTGGACCGGCTGACCAGCGTGGTGAACGTGGGCGCGCTGACCGCGTTCGTCCTGCTGCACGCCTCGGTGATCGGGTGGTACGTGGTCCGGCAGGGCGCGCGGCCGTGGTGGCGCTACACGGTGGTGCCGGTGCTGGGCATCGCCGTGATCGTCTGGGTGCTGGTGGAGGCCTCGCCCGCCGCCCTGCTGGTCGGGGCCCTGTGGCTGCTGGTCGGGCTGGCGGTGCTGCTGGCGCAGTCGCGGCGGGCTGACGGGGTCAGGCCGTAGCCTCGTCCCCATGGCCAACACGAGCTCGCCCGAAGCCCCGGTACCGGTGGGGAAGGTCTCCGCGCTGATCGGCGGGTGGATCGACCGGCTCGGGGAGGTGTGGGTGGAGGGGCAGATCGCCCAGCTGAACCGGCGGCCCGGGGCGGGCATGGTGTTCCTGACGCTGCGCGACCCGGAGCGGGACGTCTCGCTGACCGTCACGTGCTTCCGCTCGGTCTTCGACCAGGTCGCGGAGGCCGTCCAGGAGGGCTCGCGGATCATCGTCCACGCCAAGCCGGAGTGGTACACCGCGCGCGGCACCCTCTCGCTGCGGGCGACCGAGATCCGACTGATCGGGCTGGGTGAACTGCTGGCCCGGCTGGAGCAGTTGAAGCGCCGACTGTTCGAGGAGGGCCTGTTCGAGCCGGCCCGCAAGCGGCCGCTGCCGTTCCTGCCGCACCGGATCGGCCTGGTGACCGGCCGCGGTTCGGCGGCCGAGCGCGACGTGCTGGAGAACGCCCGCCGCCGGTGGCCGGCGGTCCGCTTCGAGGTCCGCAACGTGCTGGTCCAGGGGCCGCAGGCGGCGGGCCAGGTCGCCGCGGCGGTACGGGAGCTGGACGGCCACCCGGAGGTGGACGTGATCGTCGTGGCCCGCGGCGGCGGCAGCGTGGAGGACCTGCTGCCGTTCTCCGACGAGGAGTTGATCCGCACCGTGGCCGCCGCGACCACCCCGGTGGTCAGCGCGATCGGGCACGAGCCGGACCAGCCGCTGCTGGACTTCGTCGCCGACCTGCGGGCGTCCACCCCCACCGACGCGGCCAAGCGGGTGGTGCCGGACGTCGGCGAGGAGCTGGCCCGGGTGCACCAGCTGCGGGACCGGGCGCGCCGGGCGGTCGGGCACCGGGTGGAGCGGGAGCTGGCCGGGCTGGCCGCGCTGCGCAGCCGCCCCGCGCTCGCGGCGCCGCAGCAGGCGCTGGCGACGCGCGGCGAGGAGCTGGAGGCGCTGCTCGGCCGGGCCCGGCGGGTGCTCGGGCACCGGCTGGACCACGCGCAGACGGACCTGGGCCACGCGCTGGCCCGGGTGGTGGCGCTGTCGCCGCTGGCGACGCTGGAGCGCGGCTACGCGGTGCTGCAGAAGGCGGACGGCGAGGTGGTGACCGATCCGGCGCGGGTGGCGGCGGGCGAGACGCTGCGCGCCCGGGTGGCGGGCGGCGGGTTCGACGTCACGGCGGCTCCGGACGGCGACTGAGCGGCTCGCGGGCGTCCCGCGGCCGGCCGCGCTCGGCGTTGGCGCGGCGCAGTTCGGCGTGGACGTCGGTGAGCAGCCGCAGCAGCACGGCGCTGGTCTGGGCGGAGGTCAGCTCGGCCAGGGCGCGGGCCTCGCGCTGCTCGGCGCTGCCCAGGTAGCGGCGCAGCCGGGCGATGGCGTACCCGGTGCCGGCCAGGCCGACGACGGCCAGGCAGCCGAGGACGGCCGCAGGCAGGATTTCCCGCATTGCGTGCTCGCTTTCGCGATCGGTCGGGGTGGGGGCGAGCGTACTCCCGACGGAAAGATCACCTGGGAAATTCCGGAAAATCGCCGGGATTTCGCGCCGGACGCCCGGAGTTCGAGCCCCCGGCGGCGGCTCGCGGGCGGGCGCTACGGCCGATCGGGGGGCATTTTCGGGGAATCGCTTGCCGTCGGGCGGAACGGCTCGTAGCGTGACGCCTCCCCTTTCCCGGAGGTTCCCATGGAAGTGAGACCTTCCCTAGTCGAGGCCGCGAAGTCCGGGGACAGCGAGGCCTGGGCACAGCTCTATCTCGCTTATCACGGCGTGGTGTTGGCGTTCCTGATCCGGCGGACCGGAAATCGCGTGCTGGCCGAGGATCTCGCCCAGGACACTTTTGTCAGGGCAATGGCGGGAATTCACGGTTTCCGCTGGACCGGCAAGGACATGGGCGCGTGGATGGTGACCATCGCGCGCAATGTGATGCTCGACCACGACAAACGTCGCTCCACCCGCCGGGAGTCGGCGGTGGCGACGGTCGCCGACACCGACTCCGGCGTGCGGGTGGAGGAGGCGGTGCTGGCGGCGGCCGACGCCGACCGGGTCTGGGCGGCGCTGGAGTCGCTGAACGACCGGCAGCGCACCGTGCTCACCATGCGGTACTGGGAGGAGCTGAGCTCCAACGAGATCGCCGACCGGATCGGCCTGCGGGTGGGCGCCGTGAAGACCCTCACCTACCGGGCCCGGGCCAACCTGCGGCACGCCCTCGGCGAGAAGTGACGAGGCGTCAGTCCGCGAGCGGCCGGGTGCGGGAGAGCGCCGTGGAGTGCTCGTGGAAGCCGAGGCTGCGGTAGAGCGCCTCGCCGCCGTCGCTGGCGTGCAGGTCGATCCTGGTGGCCCGGTGGGCGTCGAACCAGGCGAGCAGGGCCTCGGTGCAGGCGCGGGCGTAGCCGCGCGAGCGCTGCCCGGGGTCGGTGCAGATGTTGAAGACGAAGCCGAAGAGCCCGTCCGGGTGGCCGGGCGCGGGCAGCCGGCGCTCCAGGGTGCCGACCGCGCAGGACGCCAGCCGGCCAGGGCCCGCGGGGTCGTCCACCACGAACGCGGCCAGGGTCCGTCCGGGCTCGGCCAGCCGGGCGCGGAGCTCGGCCTCGGCGCCGGCCCGCCAGGGGCCGTGGTCCTCGGCGCCGGTCATCGCGGCGAACATCAGGCCGCGCAGGCGGACCAGCTCGGGCGCGTCGGCGGGCTCGGCGGGGCGCACCGGGGCCGGGCTCACCGGGGCCGGGCGCGGCACCGCGGCGCGGGCCGGAGCGGGGCGTTCGGGGGTCATGGCGCGCAGGATAGGCGCGGCCCGGTGCCGGGTGCAGCGGGTTTTGTCGGCGACAGGCCCTACGCTGGGCGCCATGGCTGATCAGGGCAACGGCGAGGTCACCGGTACGCCGCCGGGGGCGGACGACGCGCTCGGCTACGAGCAGGCGCGGGACGAACTGCTGGAGGTGGTGCGGCGGTTGGAGACCGGCGGCACCTCGCTGGAGGAGTCGCTGGCGCTCTGGGAGCGCGGCGAGCGGCTGGCGAAGGTGTGCCAGCGCTGGCTGGACGGCGCCCGGGCCCGGCTGGACGCGGCGCTGGCGGCGGAGGAGGCGGACGGCGACCCGCAGGCCCGGCCGTGACACAGTGGCTGTGACGCGTATCACTTGTCCGCACGGAATGGTTTAACGTTCACCCACTGTTGGAAGCGGGTGTGCGGCACCAATGCCGCCATCCGAATTCAGCATGAGGTAGGACATCATGACCCTGGCTCTCGACGCCGCCGCTCAGGACCTGCTCTTCCGTGAGGCCCGCACGGCCAACACGTTCACCGACGAGCCCGTCACCGACGAGCAGGTCCAGGCGATCTACGACCTGGTCAAGTTCGGCCCGACCGCCATGAACGCCCAGCCGCTGCGCGTGGTGCTGGTCCGCACCCCGGAGGCCCGCGAGCGCCTGGTCAACCTGATGAGCGACGGCAACAAGGAGAAGACCTCCAGCGCCCCGCTGGTGGCCATCCTCGCCGTGGACAACGAGTTCCACGAGGAGCTGCCGACCCAGTTCCCGCACTTCCCGGGCGCCAAGGACATGCTCTCCGACCGCGCCGGCCGTGAGCCGATGGCCGCGATGAACGCCGCCCTGCAGGCCGGCTACTTCATCATCGGCGTCCGCGCCGCCGGCCTGGCCGCCGGCCCGATGGCCGGTTACGACGCCGCGGGCATCGACAAGGAGTTCTTCGGCGACGGCGAGCACACCGTCCTCGCCGTGGTGAACATCGGCAAGCCCGGCGAGAACGCCTGGTTCCCGCGCGGCCCGCGCCTGGCCTACGACGAGGTCGTCACCACCGTCTGACCGGACGGCGACGACGAAGGGCCCCCGCTCCGGCGGGGGCCCTTTTCGCGTCCTGTGGTCCGGAGCGCTACTTGAGCGCCTCGGCGAGCTGCGCCAGCTCCTCGTACGTCGCGGTACCGGTGACCACCGTGGTGCCGGTGGTACCGGCCGGGTGGGTCAGGCCGCGGTAGCGCTCGCCCTTGAAGCGCGGCCACTCCTGGCCGGCCACCGTGGAGCTGCCGTCGGCGGTGAAGCCGGGCACCTTGTCGGCGAGCAGCGTGTCCCGGTCGACCGCGCTCTGCTCGACGGCCGCGTACTGCCCGGACGGGGTGACGAAGCCCAGGTGCCAGACCTCGTGGCCGTTCTTGTCCGCGCGGTACTCGACCGAGGTCGCCCGCCACCGGTCGGAGAGCCCCTGCGGACCGAGCACCGGGAACGGCGCGGCCCGCTTCGCCGAGGCGAGCGCGCTCCGGTAGTCGACCGTGTGGACGCCGTCGCCCGCCGAGTGCGGGAGGAAGACGAAGCCCACGGCCGCGACGCCGCCTACCGCCAGCATCGACAGGATCATGTCCCGTACGGTCTGCCGGCCTCTCTTGCTGCTGTTGCCTGCCACCCGGCCATGGTAGGCGGGCCCGACCGGCGGCCGGCGCGCGGGACCCGGCGGCCGGTGCGCCGCCGGTGCCCCGGGAGGTGCGCCACAGACACCCGTCCGGTGGACGGATACGATCGCAGCACCCTCACCACGGCGTTCGACCCAGGCAGTAGTCGGGCGCTCACAGGCCGTCGCGTACAGAGAGGTAACGACGATGACCGCGCAGTACCCGCACAACCTCCCCAGCTCCCTGGAGGTCGCTCCGGAGGCCCCGGACCGCAACCTCGCCCTCGAACTGGTCCGCGTCACCGAGGCCGCCGCGATGGCGGCGGGCCGCTGGGTCGGCCGCGGCGACAAGAACGGCGCCGACGGCGCGGCCGTGAAGGCCATGCGCACCCTGGTCTCGACCGTCTCGATGAACGGCGTGGTCGTCATCGGCGAGGGCGAGAAGGACGAAGCCCCGATGCTGTACAACGGCGAGCGGGTCGGCGACGGCACCGGCGCGGAGTGCGACGTGGCGGTGGACCCGGTGGACGGCACCACGCTGACCGCCAAGGGCATGCACAACGCCGTCGCCGTGCTCGCGGTGGCCGACCGCGGCACCATGTTCGACCCCAGCGCCGTGTTCTACATGGACAAGCTGGTGACCGGCCCCGAGGCGGCCGACTTCGTCGACATCACCGCCCCGACCGCGGTCAACATCCGCCGGGTCGCCAAGGCCAAGGGCATCGCCGTCGAGGACGTCACCGTGGTGGTGCTGGACCGTCCGCGCCACGAGGGCCTGGTCCGGGAGATCCGCGAGGCCGGCGCGCGCATCAAGTACATCTCCGACGGCGACGTGGCCGGCGCCATCATGGCGGCCCGCGAGGGCACCGGCGTCGACCTGCTGATGGGCGTCGGCGGCACCCCCGAGGGCATCATCGCGGCCTGCGCCATGAAGTGCATGGGCGGCGTGATCCAGGGCCGGCTGTGGCCGAAGGACGAGGCCGAGCGGCAGAAGGCGCTGGACGCCGGGCACGACCTGGACCGCGTCCTGAGCACCAACGACCTGGTCAGCGGCGAGAACGTGTTCTTCGTGGCCACCGGCATCACCGACGGCGAGCTGCTCCGCGGCGTGCACTACCGCCAGGAGACCGCCACCACCAGCTCCCTGGTGATGCGCTCCAAGAGCGGCACGATCCGCGAGGTCCACGCCACCCACCGGCTGTCGAAGCTGCGGGCGTACAGCGCGATCGACTTCGACCGGGCGAACTAGCCCCGGCCCCCGTCACGGCTCGCCCCGTGCCCTCAGCCGGCTATCCGGCGGGGCTCGGCGGCGAGCCGGCGGGAGTCCCGGAGTTCGAGGTCGCGGCGCCGGCGGCGGGTGAGGACGACCCTGCGCTCGGCCGCGGTGAGACCGCCCCAGACGCCGTACGGCTCCGGCTGCGCGAGCGCGTGCTCGCGGCACTCCAGCAGCACCGGGCAGCGCGCGCAGACCCGCTTCGCCTGCTCCTCCCGGGCCAGCCGGGCCGCCGTCGGCTCCTTGGAGGGGGCGAAGAACAGCCCCGCCTCGTCACTGCGGCAGGCCGCACCGGTGTGCCAGGGGTCGTCCTCCACCGCGGCGGCGCGGGGGGTGCTGGACTCGATGGGATGCAGCACGGCGTACTCCTGACTGACCAGGGACATGGCTTGGCATGGCACGGGGAAGTGTGCGAGGGGAACTACCCCGCGGTATCCCGATTCATGCACACCGCACGCAACCGACTACGCAGTGCACTCGATGCAACGTCGAGTGCCCGCGCGGGAATTGACGGAGCGCAGGATTCCGCCGCCCGGCCGCCGGCCGCCCCCGTCAGCCGTCGAGCTGCTTGCGCACCCACTCCTTGAGCTTCTTGCCCCGGCGCGGCCGCGCGCTGCAGCCGCCGAACACCGCGCCGCCCTTGATCCGCACCACCGGCGCGTACGGGTCCGGCGAGGTCTGCTCCTTGACGTCGAAACCGCCGAAGATGCCGACGCCGCTGCCGTGCAGCGAGACGTTCTCCGGCACCTTGATGTCCACGCCGCCGAAGACCGCGGCCACCTCGATCACCACCTCGGGCGACTCGAAGACGGCGTCGGTGAGGTCGATGTCCACCCCGCCGAAGACGGCGATCGCGCGCAGGTGCGAGCCGACCCGCCAGCGGCCCTTGCGAGTGGCGCCGCCGAACACCGCGACCATGGACGGGGACTCGGTGCGGGCCGGGGGCAGCTGGGTGCCGCCCTCGCGCAGCGGCGGCTTCTCCATCGACAGGCGCGGGGTCTCGCCGGCCACCGGCAGGTCGCGGGTGAGCGGGACGAGATCGCCGAAGGTCTTGGCGCTGTAGGCCGCCTCGATCCGCTCGGCGTGCTCGTCGACGGTCAGCCGGCCCTCGGCGTAGGCGTCCCGGAGCAGTTCGGCGACCCGCTCGCGGTCGGCGTCGGAGCAGCGCAGGTCCGCCTCGGCGACGGGGGCGGACTCGGGCCGGGTCACGGCCTTGTTCATCGGTACGGGCTCGCGGCCCTCGGTGCCCGGGCCGTCCTGGGCTGCAGCGTTGTCCACGTCACACAGCCTATCCAGGCGCACCCGGCACCGAACGGCAGTTCGGCGGATTGGGCGTGACCCCTGTCACGCAGGCCTACCTGGCCGCCCGGGCACCGTCCGGGTGCACCTACCCTGGAGGGTGCTTCGTCGACGCAGCTGACAGAACTGAGGATCTCCCCCATGGCTCCCACGCCAGAGTTCGCCTACAGCGACCTGCTCCCGCTCGGTGCCGACCCGACGCCGTACCGGAAGATCACCTCCGAGGGCGTCTCGACCTTCGAGGCCGGCGGTCGCACGTTCCTCCAGGTGGAGCCCGAGGCGCTGCGGCTGCTCACCGCCGAGGCGATGCACGACATCTCGCACTACCTGCGCCCCGCGCACCTCGCCCAGCTGCGCCGCATCCTGGACGACCCGGAGGCCAGCCCGAACGACCGCTTCGTGGCGCTGGACCTGCTGAAGAACGTCAACATCTCGGCCGGCGGCATCCTCCCGATGTGCCAGGACACCGGCACCGCGATCGTGATGGGCAAGCGCGGCCAGAACGTGCTCACCTCCGGCCAGGACGAGTCCGCGATCGCCCGCGGCGTGTACGACGCGTACACCAAGCTCAACCTGCGCTACTCCCAGATGGCCCCGGTGACCATGTGGGACGAGAAGAACACCGGCAACAACCTGCCGGCCCAGATCGAGCTGTACGCCACCGACGGCGACGCGTACAAGTTCCTCTTCATGGCCAAGGGCGGCGGCTCGGCCAACAAGTCGTACCTGTACCAGGAGACCAAGGCGATCCTCAACGAGTCGTCGATGCTCTCCTTCCTGGAGCAGAAGATCCGCTCGCTGGGCACCGCGGCCTGCCCGCCGTACCACCTGGCGATCGTGGTCGGCGGCACCAGCGCCGAGTTCGCGCTGAAGACCGCCAAGTACGCCTCGGCGCACTACCTGGACAACCTGCCGACCTCCGGCGACGCCGCCACCGGCCACGGCTTCCGCGACCTGGAGCTGGAGGCCAAGGTCACCGAGCTGACCCAGAAGATCGGCATCGGCGCGCAGTTCGGCGGCAAGTACTTCTGCCACGACGTGCGGGTGATCCGCCTGCCGCGGCACGGCGCCTCGCTGCCGGTCGCGATGGCCGTCTCCTGCTCCGCCGACCGCCAGGCGCTGGGCAAGATCACCGCCGAGGGCGTCTTCCTGGAGCAGCTGGAGACCGAGCCGGCCAAGTACCTGCCGGAGACCACCGACGCCCACCTCGACGGCGAGGTGGTCCGGGTCGACCTGAACCAGCCGATGAGCGAGATCCGGGCACAGCTGTCCAAGTACCCGGTGAAGACCCGCCTCTCGCTGTCCGGCACCCTGGTGGTGGCGCGCGACATCGCGCACGCCAAGATCAAGGAGCGGCTGGACGCCGGCCAGGGCATGCCGCAGTACATGAAGGACCACCCGGTGTACTACGCGGGCCCGGCCAAGACCCCCGAGGGCTTCGCCTCCGGCTCCTTCGGCCCGACCACGGCCGGCCGGATGGACTCCTACGTGGACCAGTTCCAGGCGGCCGGCGGCTCGATGGTGATGCTCGCCAAGGGCAACCGCTCCAAGCAGGTCACCCAGGCCTGCGGCACCCACGGCGGCTTCTACCTCGGCTCGATCGGCGGCCCCGCCGCGCGCCTGGCCCAGGACTGCATCAAGAAGGTCGAGGTGCTGGAGTACCCCGAGCTCGGCATGGAGGCGGTCTGGCGGATCGAGGTCGAGGACTTCCCGGCGTTCATCGTGGTGGACGACAAGGGCAACGACTTCTTCGCCGAGGTCACCGACGGCCCGCTGATCACCAGCCTGCGGGTGCGCTCGGCCGAGTAGGCCCCGCGAACGACGAATGCCCCGGTCCGTGCGGACCGGGGCATTCGGTGCGTCGGGTCACGGACGGCTGGTGATGTTGCCGAGCGGCTCGAAGACCTCGTCGTTCTTGGGCTCCTCGGTGGCCGGCTCGACGGTCGGCTCGGGGTCGGCGGCCAGCAGTTCGAGCGCCTGCTCGATCGCGTTCGGGTCGACCGGGGTCGCGCTGTGCTCGGTGGGCGCGGTCTCGGCAGCAACCGGGGTGGTGGTCTCGTCGGCCATGACGTGGGCCGCCTTTCGGGTCATCAGTTCCAACGGCCCGGAAGGATCCTCCTGGGCGCCCGGACAGTATCGTAGGGACCGTTAAATGTCCTATAAACGATCCACGCCCTTTCCTGTTCGTGGATGTTTGCGCGCGGTCTCATAGGCTGGACACTTCACGGGCAGACGAGCCATCACATCGGGGGAGGACATGGAGCATCAGGGGACACCGTCCACCGGCGCGCTGCGGTTCCAGGTGCTCGGCCCGGTGCAGGCCTGGCACGGCGAAAGGGCACTGGCCCTCGGCTCGCCGCAGCAACAGGCCGTGCTCACCGCACTGCTGCTCAGCCACGGCCGCCCGGTCACCACCGACGACCTGGTCGACGGCATCTGGGGCGAGCGCACCCCGCCGCAGGCACTGGCCGCACTGCGCACCTACGTCTCCCGCCTGCGCACCGTCATCGAACCGAACCGCGAGACCCGCAAGCCGGCCGAGATCCTGGTCTCGGTCTCCGACGGGTACGCGCTGCGGATCCCGGCGCAGTCGCTGGACCTCGCCAGCTTCGAGCGGCAGGTCGCCGACGCGGCCGACGCCAAGTCTGCGGGCGACTACCGCGGTTCGCACGAACTCCTGCTCTCCGCCCTGGCCCTGTGGCGCGGCAAGCCACTGCCCGGGGTGCCCGGTCCGTACGCCGAGGCGCAGCGCAACCGGCTGTCCGAGCGTCAGATCGCGGTCGCCGAGGAGCGCTGCGCGGTGGCACTGGAGATCGGCCTGCACGCCGAGGCGGTCTCCGAACTGAGCGCGCTGTGCGCCGCCCAGCCGCTGCGCGAGCGGCTGCGCGAGCTGCTGATGCTGGCGCTGTACCGCTGCGGCCGGCAGGCCGAGTCGCTGGGCGTCTGGGCGGACACCCGCAAGCTGCTGATCGAGGAGCTCGGCGTGGAGCCGGGCAGCGGGCTGGCGGCGATGCACGCCCGGATCCTGGCCGGTGACCCGACGCTGATGCCGACCGCGGCGGCCGCGCCGCGCGGCGAGGTCGAGGAGTCGGCCGCTTTCGTGCCGCCCGCCCAACTTCCCGCGGACGTATCCGACTTCAGCGGGCGCTCCAAGATCGTCCATGAGCTGCGGGACGTCCTGCGGGCCGGCTCCGGGCAGGCCGTGGTGGTCACCTCGCTGGCCGGCATCGGCGGCGTCGGCAAGACCACCCTGGCGGTGCACGTCGCCCACGGCCTGCGCCCGGACTTCCCGGACGGCCAGCTGTACGTGGACCTGCGCGGCGCGGGCGAGTCGCCCGCCGAACCGGCCGTGGTGCTCGGCGACTTCCTGCACGCACTCGGCGTGACGGACACCCCCGACTCGCTCGACCAGCGCGCCGCGCTGTACCGCTCGCTGCTGGCCGACAAGCGGATGCTGATCCTGCTCGACAACGCCAGGGACGCCCGGCAGCTGCTGCCGCTGATCCCCGGGGTCTCCGGCAACGCCGTGATGGTCACCAGCCGCTCCCGGCTGGCGGAGATCCCCGGCGCGCACCTGATCGACATCGAGGAGCTCACCCCGGACGAGGCGTTGGCACTGTTCTCGGCCATCGTCGGGATCGAACGGGTGGCCGCCGAACCGGAGGCCGCGCTGGCCGTGGTCACCGCGTGCGGCTTCCTCCCGCTCGCGGTCCGGATCGCCGCCGCCCGCCTGGCCAGCCGTCCGCGCTGGAGCGTCTCGGACCTCGCACGGCGGTTAGCGGACCAGCGGAACCGGCTCCAGGAACTCCAGCTCGGCAACCTGGCCGTGGAGACCACCATCGGTCTCGGTTACGGCCAGCTGCAGCCGGAGGAGGCCCGGGCGTTCCGCCTGCTGTCCGTCGTCGACTCGCCCGATCTGCCGCTGTCGGCCGTCGCCGCGCTGCTCGGCACCGACGAGCGCACGGCCGAGGACCTGGCCGAGGCACTGGTCGAGGCCAACATGCTGGAGTGCTTCACCCCGGGCCGCTACCGCTACCACGACCTGCTGCGCCTGTACGCCCAGCGGCAGAACGAGCGGCTGGGGGACACCGTCGAGCAGCAGGCCGCCCTGCTGCGGCTGCTCGACCTGCTGCTCGCCACCCTGCAGAACGCCGCCCGGGTGCTCGAACCGGACGACGAGCTGAGCGAGCTGCTGCACGACTCCACCACCGCGGGCCTGCGACTCGCGGACAGCACTTCCGCCCGGGACTGGCTGCGGTCCGAACTCGCCCTCCTGCTCAGCGCGGTGGAGCGCGCCGTCGACGGTCCGCCGGCCCTGCTGCGACCGGGGGTCGACGTGGTGCTGGTGCTGCGCGCGCTGGTCGAGGACCCGACGCTGAGCCCGCGGATCGGCAACGCGCTGCGCACCGCGGCCTCCGGCGCCCAGGCGCAGCGGGACACCGATGCGCTGGCCCGGATCCGGTACGCGCTGGGCCACGTCCAGCAGATGACCGGCGAGCTCACCGAGGCGGAGGCCTCGCTGCGGCAGAGCCTCGGCCTGCAGGCACCCGACGACCTCACCCACCTGCGGGCGTCCGTCGCCAACGAGCTGGCCGTCGTCCTGGACCTGGCCGGCCGGACCGACGAGGCGCTGCCGTTCTACCAGCAGGCGCACGAGATCAGCCGGGCGCTGGGCGCATCGATCGGCGAGGCCCGGCTGCTGGGCAACATGGCCCGGGCGTACGTCGGGCTGGACCGGCACGCGGAGGCGGTGGAGTCGGCGCGGGCCGCCGTGGCGGTGGCCCGGACCGCCGGGAACACGCCCTGTCTGGCGGACACCCTGTACCAGCTGGGCGTGGTGCTGAGAGCCACCGGTTCGACGGCGGAGGCGGCGCGCGCGCTGCGCGAGGCGCACGGGCTGTTCCAGTCGCAGCAGTTGAGGTTCTGGGAGGGCTACGCGCTGGCCCGGCTGGCGGCCTGTCTGCTGGACGAGGGCCAGCACCCGCAGGCGGCGGAGGCCGCCGAGGAGTCGCTGTCCATCGCCCAGGAGATCGACGCGGCCTACTGCCAGGGGCTGGCCAACGCGGCGCTCGGCGAGGCGCTGCTGGCGCTCGGGCAGCCGGCCCGCGGCCTGGCGTGTCTGAGCGAGGCGCACGCGGTCTTCACCCGGCTCGGTGTGCCCGAGGCCCTCCCCGTGCAGAGCCTCATCTCCGACCAGCACACCGAGCCCACCGCTCCCCCCGCGCCGTAGCCGCCTCTCCCCCCGGACCGGCGGCCTTCCCCCTCGGTGCGTCGGGGGGGGGGGGGGGGGGCCCCCGCGGGGGGGCCCCCCCGCGCGCCCCCCCCCCGCGGGGCCGGACGCCGCGGGCAGGGCGGGGAGGTGAATAAATAAGAGGAGGCCACGCCACC